>CAMKQN010000124.1:0-2592 GCA_946414935.1 uncultured Bacteroidales bacterium | reverse complement strand
AAGTCTGCAATCGGTTCGATGTACTACGACGACGCCAACATCAAGCGCTTCGACGAAGACGGCGGCTGGGGCGAGCACTACTGGAGCGAGGAACTCATCGAGCTGTTCCAGCGCTATCCTCAGGACAAGCGTTTTGCAGCTTACTTCGTACAGCCTTCCCCTACAGGCGACGGCAAGGTTATGGTAACCTTCCCTGTCAAGACCAAATCAAGCAACACATACTGCTCCAGCGGTGTTGTACACGGTCTTACCCCGGCAGCTGACGGTTCCGTCGAGTTCGCTTACAGCGGAAAGACCTACAAGGCCGAGCCTACCTTAGTCAACGGTTACACCCAATACATCGTCAACGATGCCGGCTTCGTTTCCGGCAAAGACGGTGCATCAGTCCAGAAGAAAGTATATGTCCGTCCTGACGGCAGCGTACGTGCCAACGGCGGTAACTACCCCATTTACTTCAACTGCAAGTTCAATGGCCAGGAAGGCAGGACCAACCTCACATCTCCAGCTATCCTTCGCTGGGGCGAAGTTGTCCTGAACCGTGCCGAGGCCAGGGCAAAGCTGGGATATGGTAAGGAAGCTCTGGAAGACGTCAACATCATCCGACACCGCGCAGGCCTGACCGGCGACGCCGATTTTGACGAGACCAACTATCAGGCAAGAGGTTATAAAGAAATTCTGGATGTGGTTCTCGACGAGCGCCGTATGGAACTCTGCTTCGAGGGTCACCGCTACTTCGACGTTTTCCGTAACCGCAAGGATATGGACCGCCGCTACGTAGGCTTCCACGAGTTCGGCACCATCAAGTGGACCGATCCCCGCATTGCACTGCTCATCCCTCTGGATGAAATCAATTCAAGTCATATTCCTCAAAACAGACAGTAATTTCTATTAACACTTATTATTAACTTTTTAATCCCAAACACAATGAAAAAAGTATTTGCACTGATGGCTATCGCAGCCATGACACTTGTTGCTTGCAACAAGCCTAACAACGATGATGACGATCCCGGCAAAGAGGATGATTCCAACAAGGAGTATGTAGCTCCCATCAAAATCGACGGCAACTTCGACGATTGGGCCAATCTCAAAGATGTCACCACTTGGAAATGTGCCGCAACAGCATCCAAGACTGACATGAAGCTTGCCAAGGTTTATGCCGACAAGTACTATGTTTTCGTATATGTAGAGTTTGACCTCTCCGCTTACGAAACCCTCACTACCACCAACTTCGATTTCCACATCAACGGTGACAACGACACCTCCACCGGTGGTTGGAAAGGCCAGTGGGACCAGGGCGAGACCCCTTGTGTTGACCTGATGTGCCAGGGTGAGATCTTCGGTGAAGATGGCAATCCTGTTGACTACGCACCCGGCCTCTTCAAGTACTTCGGCGCTGCCAACACCAGCGATTGGTCATGGGAAGAGCAGCCTGCTTCCGACTTCCTTATCGGCAAGGGTAACAAGAAGGCATTCGAGTTCCAGATCACCCGCGAGCTCTATCCTCTTGGCAAACTCAACAAAGAATTCACCATGGGTATCGAAGTACTCGTGAACGGTTGGGACGCTACCGGCGCTCTGCCTAACACCGAAGCTACCGAGACCAACCCTGCAGGTGAAGCTCCCCTCGGAGTTGTCAAATACGGCAAGTAGTTTTTATACTTAGTTATTCATTGACGAGGGCCGGTTCCGGCCGGCCCCCGTTTTTAATTTTTTCAAAAGTACATCAAATGAAACGCACAGGCATACTGTTAGTCCTTGCCACATTGGCGCTGACCCTCTCCTGCAACAAGAATATGAATCCGGATTATCCTGGCACGGAGAGGATCAGTTTCACTGAAGATAAAGAAGTGTTTGTCAATCCTGAAAGGGGATTATATACCGGCAGCAGTTTCAGCTCTGAGGCCGGATCGCCTGTATCGACAGGCATCCTTCAGGCCGACAGGCGCTCCGGCAGAAGCCTGCGCATGATTGAGTTCTGGCTCAAGCCTTTCTTTGAGTCGGACATCTCGGAAGGTTACCTCGAACTTATACGTAAAAACTTCGAAGCATTCCGCGGAAGCGGGGTCAAGGTCATCCTTCGCTTTGGCTACAAGGACGGTATCCGTGACCTCTCCCATCCCGAGAACGACGCTCCGTTCGACCCTACCGAGGAGCAGGTTCTCCGTCACATAGCCCAGCTTAAGCCCATACTGCAGGAGTACGCAGACGTGATTTACGTATTACAGGCAGGTTTCATCGGCTGCTGGGGCGAATGGTATTACACCACCAACTTTAACATGAATCCTCAGAGTCCGGAAGACTACCTGCCGCGCAAGCACGTAGTGGATGCCCTTCTGGACGCACTTCCCGGGAACAGGCAGGTTGAACTGCGTACCCCCCGGTTCAAAATGAAAATGTACGGCTGGTCTCTGGCCGACACTATATCCCGCGCCGAGGCGCATACCGCCACGGCAAAGGCCCGCCTGGCCGGACACAACGACTGCTATCTGGCCGGTGCCGACGACCAGGGCACTTTCCGCGGACCTGACGAGAGATCTTACTGGAACGCCGAAACAAAATACACCATTATGGGCGGCGAGACTTGCGCCATGT
>CAMKQN010000123.1:0-2806 GCA_946414935.1 uncultured Bacteroidales bacterium | reverse complement strand
CAAGTTCTCTGTGGTGAGCGAGAATGTTTCCAAGGTTACCATCACCTGCGGCGAGGAGTACAAGTATGACAACTTCGGAGGCAAAAAGGAGTATGTCAGCATACATAACGACGGCTCAGTCAGCGTTACCTCATCGTCAACTGCTTCAGATCCCTTCTATCAGAGCCTTGAACTGGTTCCGCAGGGCGGCACTTTCGTCCCGGGTGAAGCGTATTATTTCGTAATCCCGCCGACCAGCCTGGACAAGGGAATCTCTTTCCACTTCGAAAAGGCAGACGGTTCCGTTGCAAAACGTACCGTGACTCCACCCAAGAACCAGTGGCTCAGCATCAAGTCGGGCGTCTTCAAGACCCTGATGGAGGCCGACAGCGGATGCGAATGGAAAGAGCCTGCTCCCGATGTAACGCCGACCAGTATCAGTATCACTAAGTTCGGCGGGGAGGCGTCGTTCGACGTAAAATGCGGCAAGGATTATACTGTAACGTGCGCTGAAGACTGGCTGGTTGATATGGGCGGAGAAGGCGACGCGGTTGCCGACAAGTGCACACACACCTTCGTGGTCAAGCGCAATTATGGCGCCGCCAGGACCGCAACCATCAACGTCGCGAGCGACGGCGGAACAACGTCAGTGACCGTCTCCCAGGCAGCCGGCGAGCAGCTTCCGGACTATCCCTCCATCGTGCGCCGCCACTTGATTCTCGCCACCATGTCCACCTCCTGCAATTCCGGAGCGAATCCTTTCCCGCTCAAGGAGGCCAAGGAGGAACACGGCGACCTGTTCGAATATGTGACCATCTTCGACGATAGCAGCAATGTGGGTAACGAGTGCTACACCGAGCATACGCAGTACAAGATTACCTATCCCGACTACTTTTACTTCTTCGATGGCAGGCGACAGGTGAAGGGCAGGATGAACATGATTCCCGTTTTTGCCGCCGAATCAGACGACGTGTATCCTACCCAGACTTCGATAGGCATGTCTTCGAGCGTGGACGGCAAGACCCTTACCGTGGACCTCTCCGTCTATGCCTATACCGCTCAGTATTACAAGATTGCGGTATATGTGGCAGTGAACGTAAAATACGTCAGCGGCAGGAATGCGACGCCGTTCAACCACTACAACGTCACCCAGTACAAGATGACGGAAGACAATGGCAGCGTCGCCGGAAAGCAGTATCAGCTCTCGAAAGGCCTGAACAACATCCAGCTGACCCGTGAACTCCCGGTCGCGGTGAACGGAGCCGACTACTCCATCCTCGCGTACGTCCTCGCTCCCTTCGACCAGCAGCCCGTCATCCGCGACGGCGACTACCGCGGCGGCTACTACGTCGACAACTGCCGCCTCGTCCCTGTCGGCTCCTCCGTCACCCCAGAGGTAGTAGAGTAACCGATAGCTTATTGCAGCATCAAGAGGCCCCATGAAGAAAAGGAAATTCATCAAAAGAATCATCTTGACAGGGCTTGTAGTTCTGGCTTTCATTATCTATTGCAACGTCAGGATAGATTGTTATTCCAAGTCCCGTGTGTATGATAATGTGGCCGATATTCCTCACTATCATACAGCTCTTCTCCTGGGAACATCACCCGTAGGAAGGTTTGGTGGGCCGAATGTATTCTTTATCAGCCGTATCAATGCCACTGTCGAACTATACAATGCGGGTAAGGTGGATAGGATTCTGGTAAGTGGAGACAATAGGAAGGAGGAATACAATGAACCGGAAGCAATGAAGCAAGCGTTGATAGAGAAAGGAATACCTGCCGGGATTATCTTCCTTGATTATGCCGGCTTCAGGACTTACGATTCAGTCATCCGGGCGAAGGAAGTGTTTGGTCAGGACTCATTCATCGTTGTCAGCCAGCAGTTCCACAACGAGAGAGCCGTATTCATAGCCGGGAAAAAGGGAATCGATGCTGTCGGTTATAATGCTCGTGATGTAAGACTGGGTTATGGGATTATCACTCATGTCCGGGAATGGGGGGCCAGATGTAAAGTATTCCTGGACCTGTTGTTTGGAAAGAAGCCTCATTTCCTGGGAGAGCCGATAGATATAGGATGAAAAGACAGGCCCCTGGAGGGAGCACTATCTTTCGTGCGGAAATATTTGACAATTAAACAGTTATCCTTCCGCCTCCGGCTTTTAGCGCATATGCCGGAGGCGTACTTGGACGGGGTAAACAGCTCGTCCGGGTTGTCTCTGGTGCAGGAAATCACTGCGCTTCAGCACACAAGCAGTAGCAGTGCACCGAGTATCCGCCAAATGGATTGATGTTTCATACGCAGAAATTTCTTGCAAATATAATGAAAAACCGCCTGGTATCTTAATTATTCGCTGTCAGAATAGCACTCAACGTATCCGCTGTATCGAAGTGTATCTGAATCTTTGACAAATATTGTATTTGACATCTGATAATTTGGTTTTCTCTTTGTGAATCAATACCTTTGCGCCCTATCTTTTTAAAAGAAATGACAAAAAAGAGCAATAGTTTATACGAGGCTCCTTCTGCAGTAGCACTGGAGTTGGCGCCATGCCGTGCAATCGCAGATCGATGGAAGGAATGCTCATGAAGACTGGCCTTTTGCGGGCATGTCCGTCCGGCCCATCTGGGTACCTTAGAAAACGATTTAGTTATGGAAGACTATAACGACTGTGCTGGCGGTGATATTTGGCGTCGAACTCATTGCCACAGATTGGAAAAGCAACATACTTGCCGGCATCGGACTGTGGTGCGGTTTAATTTCCCAGCTCATACTGGCTGTACTTATGTTTTCGGAGATTAAAAAAGAGAAAAATGAATAATCTGTTCG
>CAMKQN010000122.1:0-3267 GCA_946414935.1 uncultured Bacteroidales bacterium | reverse complement strand
CCAGCCTCCTTCAACGGCTGCTCCACCCGCGAGACAGGAGGGTTCATGAAGTCCAGGAAACCGTTGTTATCATAAGAAATTACCCCGACGTCTTTACCCTCGGTAATGCCAAGTTTGCGCAGGGCGGAAATGGTCCCGAGAAGAATGGTGGCACTGAACGCGAAGACTGCGTCATATGCCCTCGGGTTGCCCGCGAAAGCGGCCAGAGCCTCCCTGTTGCCATTCTCTACGGAGAAAGCATCTCCAACAACCTTGCACTCTACACCGCGTCCCTCTATTGCGTCAAGGAAGCCCCTCACCCGCTCCCTGTTAGGCATGGAAGCAGGCACGCCCTGAATTGCCAGAATGCGCTTATATCCTTTGTCCACCAGATATTTAGTAGCCATATACGCTCCGGCATAATTGTCGGTACACACATACGAAAGCGACGTTTTAGGGAAATAACGGTCGATAAGCACCAGCGGGACATTCTGCCCTACCTCCTCATGAAACTCAGGAGACGATGCGACCGGGACGGCTATAATGCCATCCACGCCCCTGTCCTGGAACATCTCCAGAGCCGCGCGTTCCTCTTGCTCGGACTCGCGCGAGTCGGCCAGAAGCGTATGGTACCCGCGAGCATCCAGCTGGGCTATTACTATACTTGAAAGAGTTGCGAAAAAGGGGTTGTCGATACCGGGGACCACAAGCCCCACGGTCTGCGACTGGCGGGTGCGCAAACTTTGCGCAACCAGATTGGGCCTGTAGCCGCAACGGCGGGCTTCCCTGGTAACCCTTTCCACCGCAGACTGGCTGATCCTGTACTTTTCTGCATTCCCCGAGAGGACTCTTGAAATAGTGGAGACCGAGTATCCGGTACGCTCCGAAATAGCCGCAAGAGTAGTTTTGTTAATCATTTGCGAAATCGTTTGTGCTACAAAGGTAAACATTTATATAAATTTTCAAAATGAACACTTTGATAATAAAGTATTTATTATTATGTTTGCACTATAACCAAGCGCAATCGTTTGCGCAAAACTGCACAATTAAACACATATCATATGAGCAAAAAAGGTATCCTTGTCATTGGCAGCAGCAACACTGACATGACAGTAAAAACCAAGGAACTTCCCCGCCCCGGGGAGACAGTACTTGGCGGTGTCTTCACTATGGGTGCCGGCGGCAAAGGCGCAAACCAGGCAGTTGCCGCACAGCGTCTTGGCGGAAATGTCAAGTTCATCTGCAAGGTGGGCAAGGACATTTTCGGCGACAATTCAATAGCGCAGTACGAAAAGGAAGGCCTTGACGTGAGCGGAATTCTCCGCTCCGACCAGCCTTCCGGCGTTGCCCTCATCTCCGTTGACCAGCATGCAGAAAACTGCATAGTGGTGGCTTCTGGTGCCAACGGAGACCTCACCGAAGCCGATATAGACGCCTGCGAGAAAGAACTCAAGGAATGCGGCATCCTGCTCCTCCAGCTGGAGACTCCCATCCCCTCCGTTCTCAAGGCGGCGAGAATCGCCCATGAGGCCGGCGCCACGGTGGTCCTGAACCCCGCTCCTGCATGCCCTCTTCCGGAAGAGATCTTCAAGTACATCGACCTCTTCATTCCGAATGAAACCGAGCTTTCTTCCTTCTGCGGAATCCCCGTCACCGACATTGCATCGGCCGAAAAAGCCGCTGCTGCAATGCAGGAGAAGGGAGTCGGCAAGCTCATCGTAACGATGGGCAGCAAGGGTGCCCTCATCCTCGAGAGCGGCCCGGCCGTCTTTGTCCCCGCAAAGAAAGTCAAAGCCATAGACACCACCGCCGCCGGCGATACCTTCTGCGGAGCACTCTGCGTGGCCGTTTCTGAAGGAAAAACCCTTAAGGAAGCAGCAGAATTCGCCTGCGCGGCATCGGCCCTCACCGTACAGAAGATGGGAGCCCAGAATTCAATTCCTTACCGTAAAGATATTAACTTTTAATCCCATACCGCTATGTTTATCGTCGGCAGCTACACACTCGCAGTCATTTTTTGTTTCATCACAATGCTCTGCTGGGGCTCCTGGGGAAACACCCAGAAACTCGCAGCAAAGAGCTGGAGATATGAACTGTTCTACTGGGACTACGTAATAGGAATGGTCCTGTTCTCCCTGCTTCTTGCCTTCACGGCAGGATCCATCGGAACAGAAGGCCGTCCTTTCCTCCAGGACCTCGGCCAGGCCAGTTGGGAAAGTATCGGATGGGTGCTCCTCGGCGCACTTGTATTCAACGTCTCCAACATTCTGCTTTCGGCATCGACATCCATCGCCGGCCTTGCAGTGGCATTCCCTCTTGGAGTCGGTATCGCACTTGTAATGGGCGTGCTGAACAATCTTCTGCTGCACCCCGTGGCAGGTCAGAACACCACCCTCCTCTGGATAGGCGTTGCGCTGGTCGTCCTTGCCGTGGTTTGCAACGGCATTGCTTCCGGAAAGGTTTCCAACGAGCAGAGAGACCCCAAGCAGAACCGCAAGGGCATCATCCTCGCCGTCTTGGCCGGCCTCATTATGTCCTTCTTCTCGGCTCTTGTGTATAACGGCGTTGACCTCAACAACTTCGCCGCCCCCGCAGCCGGAAAACTCACCCCTTACACCGCAATGGTAATCTTCGCCCTGGGCGTTTTCCTGAGTAATTTCATCGTCAACACCATCGTGATGAAGAAGCCCTTCGTCGGAGAGCCCGTTACTTACAAGCAGTACTTCTCCGGCAACTTCAAAACCCACCTGGTAGGCATACTCGGCGGTGCAATCTGGGCTCTGGGTACCTCCCTCAACTACATCAGCGCAGGCAAGGCGGGAGCGGCAGTTTCTTACGCCCTCGGCCAAGGAGCGCCTATGATCGCAGCCATATGGGGCGTCTTCATCTGGAAGGAGTTCAAAGGCGCCAAGAAGGGCGTCTACGGCCTCCTGGCCCTGATGTTCGCCCTTTTCATCGCAGGCCTTGCCTGCATTGTGGTAGCCGGAATGTAATAAGTTGCAGCTATGATTAAAAAAGCAATACTGGCCCTGGCGGCACTCCTTCTGGCCGCCACCGCCTTCGCCCAGAACAAGACGATCTCCGGCAAAGTTTCGGACGAAAACGGAGAACCGCTCCCGGGAGCGACCGTGGTCGTCACCGGCTCGAATACCTATGCCGTTGCGGACCTGGAAGGCAAGTACTCCCTCACTACAGTGCCCGGCAGGCAAATCACCGTGAGCTACTTCGGATATGAGGATTACGTATTCACCGTAGGCAGCGCCTCGGTGTACGACGTCAGCATGAAGC
>CAMKQN010000121.1:0-3314 GCA_946414935.1 uncultured Bacteroidales bacterium | reverse complement strand
TGCTGTTTTTCGACATCGAAAGCACGGGCCTGAATATTCCGACGGATTCCATAATAGAATTAAGCTTCGTAAAGGTCTTCCCCGGCCAGCCGGAGCCCAAGGTAAAAACCTGGAAAATCCGCCCCTGGGACTACGAGAACAATTGCCAGAGACATATAGCCGAGGAAGCTTCCAAAGTGAACGGCGTTACGGATGACATGCTCGTCGCATGCCCCCGTTTCATCGAGGTCGCTCCCGAGGTCGTTGAATGGCTTAGGGATTCGGACCTTGCAGGCTTCAACTCCGCAAAGTTCGACCTGCCCATGCTCTCGGAAGAGATTGAAAGGGTAAAACGCTACTGCCTCCAACGCATAGGCTCATGGGACGCACCGGAGGTTCACAAGCAGAAGGCCCGCGAAACCCTGGCAGCAGTGGACATCAATCTCCATGAGCCAGTAATGGTGGACGTGCAGAACATCTACCATGCAATGGAGCCAAGGAATCTGCGGGCCGCCTACCGTTTCTACTGCGGAGGCAAGGATTTCGAGGATGCTCATACCGCAGAGGCTGATACCGTGGCCACCTACGAAGTGCTCAAGGCCCAGCTCGATATGTACAAAGAGCCGGCCCCCTATCGCGAACAGGTTCTTCAGAACGACATTGCTTCCCTGAGTTCATTCTGCGGGAAGAAATACGTGGACTTCTCCGGTCATCTGATCTACGACGATTCAGGCAAGAAGGACCCGGCCCACATCCTCATAAACTTCGGCAAACACAAGGGTAAAACTGCTCTGGAGGTGTACGAAAACGACCCTTCCTATTTCTCCTGGATCGACGGTGGCACCTTCACGCTCGACACGAAGGCCCAGTTCGCCCGTATCCGCAAGGAGATTGATGCCGCCAAGCGCGGGCCGGCGTCTCCCGAAAAACTGGACGCCCTCAAGGAAAAGTTCTCCGGTAATCTTTTCAAATAGGCATGACCGTCTCCGTCTATCTCGGCTCCCGTCCCGGCAACAATCCCGTTCATTGCCAGAACGCTTATAAGCTTGGTCGTCTGCTGGCAGAGGCTGGCATTTCAGTAGTATACGGCGGCGCCAGAGTAGGCACGATGGGAGAACTCGCGCGCGGAGTAATCGAAGCCGGAGGCAGTATCAAGGGCGTCATTCCAACTGGCTTCAAAGGCCGCAAGAGCTATGCTGATAAGGGCATGGACGTATGGCTACCCGGAATAGAAAAGATTGAGACGCCAGACTTCCCTACCCGCATCACCACCATGGAGAACATGTGCGACGCCTTCATCGTCCTGCCTGGCAGCTGCGGCACCCTGCATGAGTTCTCCTCTGCCCTTGAAGGGAGTGTTCTGGGACGCTATGAAAAGAAGATAGCGATACTCAATACAGGCGGATACTACGATCCCCTGCTGGAGCTCATTCACAACATGGAGCGGGAAGGCTTCACCGATGTAAAAGATTCAGGGTGGCTCGTTGTAGCGGCCACCCCGGAAGAATTGGTTTCAAAGCTGTAATTATTCGTCTTCGAGCACTGTCCATCCCTCTGGAATGCCGTTAATTCCGGTAGACCATCCGTTCATTCCTTTTGCCTTGACGAATGTTCCCGTGGAAGATACCCCACGGGCCCACCCCATAGTACAGTTGGTTGCTGAAATATCAGTAGCAAGACACTTTATGTACCGCAAGTTTTCACAATCTGCGAACATATAACCGAAACAGGTATTCGAAACTGCCGACATTCTCAAAACAGGTGCCTTTTCAAGGGCATCGCAGTTATAGAACATATAACCCATTGAGTTCGTGCCAGCTGTTGTTGCCATTATCTCCGGCCCTTCTTGGATACTGCTGCAATCTTGGAACATATTTAGATATGCGTGCTGCGCAACAGTTTCTGCGGGAAGGGCAGAAGGAGTTTTTATCAGTGATTTGCACCTCTCGAACATATGTGAATAGCAGTACATAGGAGCATTTGCAGCAGGGAGCTCCGGCGCTCGCTCCAACTTACTGCAATCTTTGAACATATAGGCATATGCGTATTTGGTAATTGTGGATGCAGGAAGAAGGATATCAAGCGTGGGATGGTTTACCAAATGATCATTGTACTGGAATAAATCCTCAAATGCAGAATCCTTTGACAACTCAGTTTTGGTTTTAAAATCATCCCAATAGATAAGGCTCATCACATTTCCAAACACCTGACAGTCCTTGTCAAAATAAATGGAGAATCTCTTTGTCTCCCCCAAATTACCCTTCACAAGCACTTTGGTCCCCGCGCTAGGGACTGTATACTTAGTATAGTTATTATCACCCTCAAGTATCCACTCTTCAGGCTTATACCAAGTCTTTCCACCATCTACGCTTATGGTCCAGTCATTATACTCATGGTCATTGAACCAGTCCCTATAAATGAACTCGATAACCGTGTCGCTCTCCAGAGTTTTTATTGTAAGGGGATACTCTACGGTATTGGCTTCCGGTTCCGGATAAGGATCAGGATCAGGCTCCGGCTCCGGCTCCGGCTCTGACTGTTGAGTGGTATCCCGCTGCTCTTTGGGATCATCCTTTTTTTCTGAAGGCCTGGAAGGCTTATGAAACTTGCAGCATGAAACGGCCACGAAGGCCAGAATCACGATAAGAGTGAATAGTTTTTTCATATGTGATTCAGGATTGGAGCCACTTGCGAGACTCGAACTTGCGACCTGCGCGTTACGAATGCGCTGCTCTACCGACTGAGCTAAAGTGGCATTGGGTTTGCAAAGATAGAAATAAATTTTTATTTTTAAGACATGAAAACCCTTTTCTTGATTCTCAGTCTTATCCTCGGAATATTCCCCTTCAAGGAAGGTGGAGCCCGTTTTGGCGCCGGCGAAAAACAGGTTTTCGTCGTCCATTATAAATGGGGTGTGCTCAATGCCGACGTGGCCCGCGTAACCTGCGAATGCGACAGCATCATGTACCGCGGCGTGCCTGCGTACAAGGCTAAGATTTACGGCAAAACCGAGAAGTTCTGCGAGGCCATAGTAAAGGTTCGTGAAGACTTCCAGGGTACTTTCCGTGCCAGCGACTTCCGTCCCTTCAAATCCAGCCGCAAGGCTCAGGAGGCCAAGTTCAACGGAGGAGAAACCTACAAATACGACTGGGCCGCGAATAAGCTGGAGATGAACATCACCACCAAGGGCGGAGAGAAAAAGAAGATCTTCGACATTGAACCGGGAGTGCTGGATGTAAACGGCCTTTATTTCGCGGTGCGCAGCATCGACATTGCCAAAGTCTCCAACGGCAAGCCCTTCAGCGTAAAGGTGGCGGTTGGCGACAATATTGAGA
>CAMKQN010000120.1:0-3407 GCA_946414935.1 uncultured Bacteroidales bacterium | reverse complement strand
GTCGGTGATCTTATCCCCTTCCGTTTCATGTTCTTTAATGCGATGGGCAAGGATGCGGCGCTTGTCCGGATCGGATTCACGGGCCTGTTCAAGAAGCAGTTCCGAGGCTTTCTTGATATTCTCGGCAGCCTGAATGAAAAGTGGGAAGAAACTCTTTTCCTTCACCACGAAAAGTTGGAGAAAATGGTCGAAATTCATATCTTAAGCTATTTTAGATCATCTGTGTAAACTGCCGCCGGCAAATCGTGCTGATTGTAGCGGGATGCCATGCTCATGCCATAAGCGCCGGCAGACTTTATGGTAAGCAAGTCTCCCCTGCGGGTCTTGGGCAAGGTGATTCCTTCGTCAAAGACATCGGTGGACTCACACGCCGTGCCTACTATCGTATAGCGTTCCCTTTCGTCAGAGCGGGAAGTGATATTCTCAATATTATGATAGGCACCATACAGGGCCGGACGTATAAGTTCCGTCATGCTCGCATCCACTATTACCAGCTTACGGCCGGTGGCAGTAGTCTTGTTGAACAACACGCCGGTAATCAACTCGCCGCATTGTGCCACGATAGCCCGGCCGAATTCGAAATGAACCGGACGACCGCCAGTGCGCAGATGCGAATTGATAATTGCAAACACTGAAGCGAAATTGGGCACCGGCTCATTTTCCGGGAAATCGTAATTGACTCCCAACCCGCCTCCCACGTCTATAAAGCCGAAATCAAGTCCCAGCGAAGTAAGATGGTCAACTATGCTGTTCACCTTCTCACAAAGATACTCGAACACATGAAGTTCCCGGATCTGGGATCCTATATGCAAATGCATTCCGCTCACTTTCACGTGCTTGAGCGATTTTATCCAGTCTATGTTGGCGATTATTTCCTCATAAGAGATACCGAACTTGCTGTCCGCCTGGCCGGTATCGATGCACTTGTTGGTCTTGGGATCTATATCGGGGTTGATGCGAAGGCCGACAGGCTGGACCTTGTCCAGGGAAGCGGCGATGTTGTCCACCAATTCAAGCTCCTGGAGAGATTCGCAATTAATGGCGAAAATGTCCTGCTCAATGGCGTAGCGTATCTCTTTGTCGCGCTTTCCAACTCCGGCATAAACTATTCCGGAAGGGGCAAATCCGGCTTCGACGGCACAGCGGACCTCATTACCGGAGGCGCAATCCACCCCGAGCCCGTATTCCCGAATAATCTGCAGTACTCGGGGATCGTAATTTGCCTTGATGGCATAATGTATAACATAGCCGTACTTTCCGGCAACGGAAACGGCACTCTCCAGCGTCTGCCGGAGCAATGACAGGTCGTACAAGTAAAAAGGAGTTTCGTACGAACGGAGCTTCTCAGCGATCTGTCTGCTAATCATATATCTTCTATAGGTTTATACGTCCGGGATAAGCTTCCAGTGCTTTCTGCAGGCACTCAAGAGCCTTCGCCAGATCTTCTTTGTTCAATACATAAGCAATTCTTACTTCGTGCTTGCCTTCGCCAGGTTCCGTATAGAATCCGGAGGCGGGAGCCATCATAACCGTAGCTCCCTTATACCGGAATTCACTCAGGCACCAGATGCAGAACTTTTCGGCGTCATCCACCGGAAGGCGGGCAACAGTGTAAAACGCCCCCATAGGCATGGGACTGAACACCCCGGGTATGCGGTTCAGGCCATCGATGAGGAAATTACGTCTGCCGATATATTCTTCATATACCGACTTGAGATACCCGGGTTCCACATCCACGCTGGCTTCCGCAACCACCTGTCCCAGCAGAGGCGGACTCAGACGAGCCTGGCAAAACTTCATCACAGCATCGTGTACCTCTCTGTTCTTGGTACAAAGGCAGCCGATACGGATACCACATTCCGAATATCGCTTGGACACCGAGTCAATGAGCACGACGTGGTTTTCGATGCCTTTCAGATGAAAAGCGCTGATATAAGGCTTGTCGTTGTAGATGAATTCCCGGTAAACCTCGTCACTGAACAGGAACAGGTCGTGCTTAAGCACAATGTCGCGCAGCTGCTGCATCTCGTCCCGGGTATAAAGATAACCGGTGGGATTATTGGGATTGCATATAAGTATTGCCTTCGTGCGCGGAGTAATCTGCTGCTCGAACGCTTCCACCGATGGCAGGCGGAAACCGTCGTCTATAGAAGTCTTGACCGACCTGATTACTGCTCCGACGGAAATGGCAAAAGCCATATAGTTGGCATAGAAAGGATCGGTGACAATAATCTCGTCGCCAGGGCTGAGACAGGCAAGGAAAGCGAACAGTACGGCTTCGGAACCGCCGGAAGTGATGATAATCTCGTCCGGGCTCAAGTAAATTCCGTAACGGGCGTAGTAGCTTACCATCTTGGTCCGCAATGACAAGAAGCCGTCGGAAGGACTGTATTCCAATATCTTGCGGTCCAGTTCATGCACAGCTCGAAGGCCACAGTCCGGGGTTTTGATATCGGGCTGGCCGATATTAAGGTGATAAACATGAACGCCGTTACGCTTGGCGGCATCGGCGTAGGGAGCAAGCCTCCTGATGGGCGAGCTCGGCATCTGTATTGCCCTCTGACTGAGTTCCATAGGCTATTTAATAATATAGCGTACTCCGAGAGTACACGCAAAAACATTCGAGAACACCTGACCGGCATCCGCATAAATGCCGTAGACCAGCTGCAAGGACTGGCGTCCGCGGAGCTTGAAAGGCACATAGCCGTTCAATGCTGCCGAGAATTGGTTCAGCGGTTTGTCCCAGGTATTGGTTTTCCACCATTTCCAATCTTTCCCCCAGCTGCTTGTACCGGGGACTAGCGGACGCTGATAGGTACCATAATTATTGCTGTATGTCAACATCAGGCGGTAAGGTGCAAAGCGGAACAATTTGCCCGAAAGGCCGAAATGATAAGCCTGATAGCGGTTGTTGCACACCGCTGTAACTCCTTTGCTGTCAGTAGCAGTGTAGAACAATGGGCCACCTATGCAGCGCCCGAAATGGGTCCATCCGGAACGGTATTCTCCGTTTGTGTAATAATTGTCTCCGCCGAAAATGTTGAAGCCGGGGTGCCAGGGAATGATATTGCCGTCTGCATCCAGTTCCTTTTCGTGTATGCTGCCGGACTGCCACATTGTGTAGTGGAACTCCAGCAGTGCGTCGCTCACCCAGCGGTCCTTGTCCTTAAAGCTGAAATGCAGGGTGTAGGCTCCGTCCGGGATGTTGTTGAAGCGCATGCCGGACTTGTCGCTGTACGGCTTCTCATATTGGAAAGTGATATCAAACTTGTCAGCCCTCCAGCCCATGCGGACTTCTTCAGCGCCCCCCTGGTCCCCTATCACGTTAATCTGGTCGCTCAGGGTACCGTCTGCTCCTGCATGTCCACCGGTAGCCATAAGGAAGTAATTCTTGAAATTCACCGCCA
>CAMKQN010000119.1:0-3479 GCA_946414935.1 uncultured Bacteroidales bacterium | reverse complement strand
AAACCACTTAAAACAGTTTAGCACATACTCCCGCAAATTAGCACAAACCAGAATCGCAACCGGCTATAAATCAACAAGATTTAAAAACAATTTGATATAATTCAAACCTTTCTGCCAAATCTCGGCTGTCTGCCGTCGAGGCCGATATGGGCCGCTATCGCCAGCGCCGTGGGCTCGAAAACACTGAATTCAGGCCGGAGTTCTCAAAAGAAAGTGTATTTTTGCGATATGAAATACCTGCTGCCACTCATCATCTCCATAGCCGTTACTGCCGGCTCCCCCGGGTCCGAAGCGGACCGGACTCTGCCGGTTGATTCTATCGCTTCTCTTAGCGCCGGCCAGTGTCTCATACTCGGCAGTTCGGTCCCGCCCGGCATGATGCCCCAGACTTTCCAGGACGGACAGCTCGTGTGCTCCGACCTCAAGCGCTGGACAAGCGGATTCTTCCCCGGAACCTGCTGGTACTCGTACCTTCTGAGCGGCAATGAAGAAGTGAAGAGTATGGCTGAAACCTTCACCGAACGGATGCTTGACGTCGATTCTTATTTCCGCGACCACGATATAGGCTTCCAGACCATGTGTTCCGCCGGACTGGCATACAAAATTACCAAGGACGACAAGTATCTGCCCTCCATACGCAGGGCGGCGGAATTGCTGGCAGCCCGCTTCTCCCCCATCACCGGTACCATCAAAAGCTGGAACAGCAAAAGGCCGGTGAGCAGGGTAATCGTGGACAATATGATGAATCTGGAGCTCCTGACCTTCGCATCCCGCCAGTTCGGCGTACCGGAATGGATGGAAATAGCTAAATCGCATGCCGACAAGACCATTGCCAATCATTTCCGCGAGGACGGTTCTTCGTTCCACCTTGTGGAGTACGACCCCGGGAGCGGAGCCGTGCTGGTAAAGCAAACCGTACAAGGCTACAGCGACGATTCTGCCTGGTCCCGCGGTCAGGCCTGGGGACTTTACGGATTCACGATGATGTACCGGGAGACCGGGCAAGAGCGCTATCTCCACCAGGCCGAAAAGATTGCCCGCTTTCTGCTTCCGCTGTTGGCCGGAAGGCCCGTCCCGGCGTGGGATTTCAACGCCCCCGAGCCATTGAGTGCCCAGGATGACGCGTCCGCTGCCGCCATAATGGCCTCCGCATTCGTGGAGCTTGGGACCCTGAGCTCGGATAAAACCTTGGCAGACCGCTGCTCAAGCATGGCCAGGACGATTCTGGAAGAGCTTGCCTCCCCGCGTTACCTTGCCGCGCCCGGTGAGATCGGTGGCTTCCTGCTCAAGCACAGTACAGGTCATTTTAAAGCACACAGCGAAGTGGATGTGCCGCTGACGTATGCCGACTACTACTTCCTGGAAGCACTTTGCCGGGAGTTCCGGCCGGATCTTACGGTCCGGTCAGCCTTTGGAAGCTTTATACCGGATGTTCCACTTGCGGATGAACTCGGCAAGCTCCTTGTTTTTGAGGATTTGTTCGTAGCAGCGAAGCGGAAACTCGTCCGAGAATTTTTCGAGGTCGCAATCCACCAGGAAGTCCATCGGAAGGTCTTCGTTAAACTCGCCTCCCATACAGCTTCCTGCCGAAATACCCGGTGTAAAGATTTCTTTACGGATATAAGGCTGGCCGGAGTCTTTGAAGCAGAGATAGTAGATTCTGCCCTCGTACCCTCCGGGGGTCTCGGAACGGGTCCGTGCAACCAATATTTTATCGTGAACGAACCTCAGGCCGTTCTTGCGGGCATATTCCTCCTCGGGCGAGTCAAAGACGCCACGGACAACTTTCTCACTCATAGCACATAATTTTTAAGCAAAAATACTAAAAAACCATGAAAAAGACTTTAGCAATTATCGGGACGGCTCTGCTGCTGCTCTCCGGTTGCACTACCGGCAGCCAGAAGAGCCATCCCAGAGTGCTCTCGCACCGCGGCCTGAGGACCGCCGGGACCGAATTCGTCACAGACGAGAACACTCTTGACGCACTCAAGCGGGCGCAGGACAAAAAAGTTGACGGATGTGAGTTTGACGTGCACATGTCGGCGGACGGACAGCTGCTGATACGTCACGACGCCAAAATAACCTCCACCCTGAACATGCAAAAGAGCACTGCCGAGGAGATACGCGCCTACCGCCTCCCCTTCGGCAACCAGATTCCCACCCTGCACGAGTGGCTGGAGCAGGCCAAGACTACCCCCAAAATACTACAATTCATTGAAATCAAGTCACACGCAACGCAGGAAATAGAGAATGTGGTTGTGGCCAAGTGCCTTGAAGAAGTGAAACAGCTGGACATGCTTGACCAGGTTTACTTCCTTTCTTTCAAACCGGCAACCTGCGAGGAAGTTCTGCGCCTCGAACCTAAGGCAAGAACTCTTCTTAACTCCAGCAGCCTGCACAATTCCCTTCCCCCCGAAGAAGTGGAAAAACTCCACATCAATGCCGTTTCATACAGTGTGGAAGTGTTCCTGAACCATCCCGAATGGGTGGCAGAATTCAGGCAGAAAGGCATAGAAACATTCTTCTGGATGGTCAACAGCTTGTATCTGCGCGACATAGCCGAAAAACTCGGCGTCGATTGGGTAACCACCGATTTCTACGACATCATAGGCTACTAGGAATATGAAAATCGTTTGTGTGGGCGACGCCTTTATCACTCCCGATATGATGCGGGAGGGAGTGGCCCCTTTTTTAAAAGCGGAAGACAGCCTGGAAGTGCTTTTCTGGGGCCAGGAAGACCGCGAGGCCATGCGCGAGACCGCACGCCTGCTTGAAACCGGCCACAGGGACAGCCTGCCCATTCCCGCCCTCCTCCCGGAAGCCGTCAAAGATGCCGACCTGCTCATAGTCCATCTGTGCCCTGTGACCGGTAGCTTGCTGGACAATGCACCCAGGCTCAAGGCGGTCCTCTCCTGCCGCGGGGGGATGGAGAACCTCGATGTGGAGGCCGCCACGGAACGCGGAATAATCATTTCCAACAATCCGGCGCACAATGCCAATGCCGTGGCTGAGTACACCCTGGGCCTGATATTGTGCGAGACACGCAATATATGCCGCTCCCACTTTGCGCTCAAAAACGGACAGTGGCGTAAAGTGTATCCCAACACCGCCACCACCATCCGCGAGCTTAAAGACCTAACCGTCGGAGTAGTCGGCTTCGGCTCCGTGGGGCGCCTGGTGGCCGAAAAACTGCATGCCTTGGGCTGCAGGATACTTGTAAGCGACCCGTTCTGCAAAGAAGCGCCCTACAGTATCGTCCCCCTGGACGAACTGCTGCAGGCATCGGACGTAGTAACCCTCCACGCCAGGGCCAAGGGCGTCATTATCGGCGAAAGGGAGCTCGAAATGCTCAAGCCCACAGCAGTGCTAATCAACACCGCCCGGGCCCACCTGGTCGACACCCTGGCCCTTAAGCGCTCGCTCGACAGGGGCAGGCCGCTCAGCGTAGCGCTTGATGTATTCGACACCGAGCCCGACAT
>CAMKQN010000118.1:0-3610 GCA_946414935.1 uncultured Bacteroidales bacterium | reverse complement strand
CCAGAAGGAGAGCCTGCTCCCAGACCGAGAACTGAAGGTGGGAGAGGATGTAGATGCGGATGTCCCCTTTGGTGAGGCCGGGGTGGGCTTCCCGGAGGGATTGAGGGGTAAGATTGAAGGAATTTCGGAGCACCCGTTCCAATTCGGCCCATTCGTTGTCCTGGACATAGCGCGGGATTGCATGCAGCTCCTGAAGCAGATGGTTCTGGCCTGCCAGGGTATGGAACATGGCATAGGAATCTAAGTCGCCGCCAGGCCCGGAACCTGCTCCCGGGATGTATTTTTCCCTGTCGTCGGCCCCGGCGCGGATGACCATCAGTAAGGCGCGGACGTTTTTTCCCAATATTTCGGAGGCCTGAGGTATGCTGAGCGTATTACCGCCCCGGGTGCAGGTCTGTGCCAGTCCGAGAGCCACCAGAACCATTTGGTAATAAAGCAGTTCTGCATCAGAGACCTGTAGGGAGAAGGATGCCTGGATGGCGGCCAGGCATTCTTTCTTAAACCCTACGTGCGTGTCGATATAATCCTCGAAGGTGGATGCCGGAATATCAGCATCCATGATTAGCGAAAACAGTTGCGGTTCGTCCATGGCGAACCAGAGTAGGGCTATGCCGAACCCTTTGAAAGGAGGGTTGAGGGAAAAACCGGCCCCCACGCGCTTCTGATAAAGGTTTCTGGCTTCTTCCTTGACGGCATCCCGTACGCCTTGAATGGAGCCGAAGGAGGAAAACACTGCATTGGCGCCGCAACCCAGGACGGCACAAAGGCTTCGGGCTGTGAGGGCCGATGCTCCGCTTGTACGCACGATAGAAAGGGCTGCCGCGAGGATTTTTTCTTTGGTGATGCTTACGGGTCTTGCCATAGTTCCTGTTCCGAAATAATTGCATACAAAAGTAGAAAAAACGCCGGCTATGTCCAAGCATCCATGGGCCGATATCCCGTAATTGTCCACATTATTGTCCATATCGATTTTTATTTCGGAACGGAATCTCCGTTAACTTTGCCATCAGAAAAATATGGACAAACCATGAAAAGACTGATTGCCATTCTTACACTTGTTATGATAGGACTTCCCACCTTCGCCAAAGGCGACTGGAAAGGGAAAGTAGTAGATGAAAACGGGGAAGTGGTTCCCTATGCCAATGTGGCCATTCTCTCCAAGGCCGATTCCACCGTGGTGTGCGGGACCGTGACGGCCGATGACGGGACCTTTAATATAGTGACTTCCGAGACCGACGGCATCATGATGGTAGCCATGATGGGCTACCGGACCGTTTATCTGGCTCCAATGGATGGTGCCGTCATTACGCTGGAGACGGATGCTGCCATGCTGGAGGGTGCTTCCATATCGGCCGTAATGCCCAAGACCAAACTCACCGGCGAGGGCTTGCAAACGACAGTGAGAGGTTCCGTACTGGAGAATGCCGGTACGGCCAAAGACGTACTGTCCAAGACGCCGGGTATGATTAAGGGTCAGAACGGGCTGGAGGTCATCGGTAAGGGAGCGCCGCTGGTGTATATTAACGGCCGAAAGGTAACGGACAGCAGCGAACTGGACCGCCTTCAGAGCAATGAGATTCAAAGTATCGAGGTAATTACGAATCCTGGGGTACAATACGATGCCTCCGTGGGAAGTGTAGTCCGTATCCGCACCATCCGCCGCCAGGGGGACGGTTTCGGCTTCAATCTGTTTACGCAGGACGAGCAGTCGCTTCGCTGGGACAAAGGGAACGACCCCTTCGGCGCCTTTAACGTGAATTACCGCACTGGAGGGGTGGACGTTTTCGGTGGCATCAACTATGCCCGTAATACCTCCCGCCAGCAAAGCGACCTGGAAAAGAAGACCTTTGGGAAGACCTTCCTGCTGGAAAACAAAGGAGACCTTCTCACCGAGTATATCGGCCAAAGCCTCTATGGCAATGCCGGGGTGAACTGGCAGATAGCTGACAACCATTTCCTGGGTGGAAAAATCGATTGGGGAAAAACCCTGCAGAACGACGTGTATACTGAAGTAAATGACAACGTCTGGCTGGACGGGGCCCTTACCGACAAAATCTCAACTGCCTCCAATGATAAGATGGGAGATGGAGGAATCTATAATATTGGAGCAAACCTCTATTACAACGGTGTGATTAGCGGGAAACTGGGCGTGGACGTGAACCTGGACTATTATGGAACCGACAACGCAAGCACTTCGGAGTCAAAAGAAACCAGTGACTATTCGGCCGGCCGCACCATCAGCTCCGGCAGCCAGTCCGACGGAAGGATGTATGCCGCAAAGGCCGTTCTATCCTATCCGGTATGGAAGGGTCAGCTGCAGGCAGGAACGGAAGAAGTTTTTTCCCGCCGCAGCGACAACTACTCCATCAGCGGTATCGACATTCCGGCCTCGAAGGCCTCTGTGGTGGAAGATAGCTACGCCGGCTTCGTCAACTATGGTTTCTTCTTGCCGATGGCCGGTCAGTTCAACGCCGGAGTGCGCTATGAATATGTGCACTATGCCTACCAGGATGCCATAACGCCGGCAAACGACATTACCCGGAATTACAGCAACTGGTTCCCGATGCTCTCCTGGGCTACCGTCATCGATCCGAACAATGCCAAGGTGCAGCTCATGCTTAATTACAACGCAAAGACGCTGCGCCCCAATTATGCCTACCTGTCCGGTGCCGTGCGGTACAACAGCCGCTATATCTGGCAGAGCGGCAATGCCCAGTTGCAGCCGGAGCTTCGGCACAACTTCAGCTTCACGGCCTTGTGGAAGTTCATAACACTGGTTGTCAATTATTCCCGCGTAGAGGACGCCATCATGACCTGGTCTTCCCCTGTGGGAGACGAAGGCGTTGTACTGGTGCAACCGCGCAATATTGAGACGCCACAACGCAAGATGGCTGTCTATATGACCTTTACGCCAACCATCGGCCCATGGACCATGAATTACACCGTTGGCATCCTGCCCCAATGGTTCACCATCAATGCTCCGGATTCCAGGGAGCCGGATGGCGTCCGCGTGACCAGCTTTAGCGATAAGCCCATAGGTATAGCTCAGCTCTTCAACACCTTTACCATCGGGGGCGGCTGGCAGCTGGAGCTGGGCGGCACGGTATGGACGCCGGGTTATAACCAGAACATGTACATGAAAAACTGGTACTTCGACTTAAGTACGGCTGTCCAGAAAACCCTGCTGAAAGACGGCTCGCTGGTGCTGAGGCTGGAAGGTACCGACCTTCTGGGGACGGCTCACTTTGATCCCTATTCCGATTTCGGCAGCCACACCATCATGCAGACCAATCGGATGGACACGCAGCGCATCAAATTCTCTGTCCGCTACAATTTCAACACGGCCCAGAGCAAATATCGCGGCAGCGGCGCGGGCGCTGACAGCAGGGAAAGAATGTAAAAATGATTACCTTTGTTAATATGGAAAAGGAAATGAAATTCTGCCAGAGTTGCGGCATGCCGCTGACTGACCAGGTGCTGGGCACCAATGCCGATGGAAGCAAAAACGAAGACTACTGCAAGTACTGCTACAGGGACGGCAAATTCCTGCAGGACTGCACCATGGACGAAATGATAGAGCACTGCGCCCAGTTTGTCGATGAGGTGAATA
>CAMKQN010000117.1:0-3686 GCA_946414935.1 uncultured Bacteroidales bacterium | reverse complement strand
CCACACACAACATTATACACGCCATAATCCACAACTCCGAGCACTTGAAGCACCACCCTAGTAGTATAAAGAGAAATGGCAAGAACTATTACCATCCTAATACTAAGGAAAAGCGTATTCTTCGCAATACGTTTATTTGAAGATATATTATCCAGCATTTAAATAAGTTGTATTGCCTTTTTGTTCTGTGCACCTTTTTCCAATAAGGCCCAAGATTCTTTTAGGTGAAGTAATAGAATTGACTATTCAAATTAAGAGATTAAAAACAAGGTTTTGATGAAAAACCGTTGGCCATCATTAGCCAATTATTAAGGCTTTCGTTCATAGAAGCGCCGCACGATTCTCGATACATCGCCCATACAAACCAATAGTATGCGATAAGGGCAGAATACACAAGATAGTGCCTCTCCAAGGCAGGAGTCCATCTCTCTTGAAGATACTCCTTGATAAACCTTTTGGCTTGATCAGTACTATACATTGCATCAACAATGTAATAACCTACGTCTATGCCAGGGTCTGACATTCCCGAATACTCCCAATCTATAAGTATGACCTCTCCGTCCGGCTTGATTATCCAGTTATGCTTGTAGGTATCTCCATGACAGAAGCAGCGCTGCACACCGTCGGAGACCGTTTTAGCGTACAATTCACCAACTTTTTGCTTCAGGGGCTCATACGCCGTAAAGCAAGCTGCATCCTTCTCCTTCAGCAAGCCCTCGATACGGCAGGCATCCTCCCATGGCCTCAGGCCGTAGGAGACTTCCACTCCCGACGAATGCAGCCGCCTCAACACAGCCACGACTTTTCTGGAATCCTCAAAAGATGCATAATCCGGTTCCCGGAAGAGTTCTACATAACGGCTAATCTTCCAGCCTTCTTCTACATCCATCGCTATGTATGTGGGGTCAATGCCCAAGGCCTTCGCATGCTCGAGCGAGGTGCGCTCATGGCTACGGTCGATAATCTGCTCCGTACCATCACCGGGGTGCCTGTAAATGTAATCGTTACCTCGTATCCTGAAAATGAAGGAAGTATTGGTGAGGCCTTCTTTGATACAGCGGAAGGCCACGATATCCTCATCTCCGCAGTTGAACACGGACTTAATATTCGAGAATATTTTGCTGTTTGTATTTGTGATGTAAGTCTTGTCGAACTCCCTGAGTTCTTCAAAATAATCAAACTCATGAATCAGCCCCAGGGGATACTCCTTATAATAGAACGGCGGCAGCAATTCCAGATTGTCCTGTACCAGCCACTCCCAATACGCCTTGTCGTACTTTCCGGACCCGGCATTCGCATCTGCCAGTTCGAAGAATCTCTTACAGAATTCCGCTGTCCAGAAAGAGTGCCCCAATACTATACGGCCGCTGATGCGGTTCTTCTCCATCTTTATTATCCTGCCGGATTCATCGACGTCCACATACACTTCATTAGTTTTGTAGCCTACTTTATGTCCGGCATAAAAGCTATGCTCTTCCTCACTGCAGAAAGGATTGGTTACAAAATAATCATCGCAGGAGCACACGTACGAATCGCCCAGAACAGGTCTTGCCAGCCGGAGGCTTTCTATGTTGTTCTTTACATTGAAAAGAGGGTTCACTATAAAGTTTACGCCGTACTTTTCTTTCAAGTAATAGAACATCTCTTTCTTGTAGCCGAGGACTACTGTAATATCCTTTATCCCGGCTTCTTGCAACTGTTCAATCTGGCGGTCTATCAGTTTCTCCCCGTTTATTTCGAACAAGCCTTTGGGCTGCTCCAAAGAAAGAGGGATGAAACGGGTACCGGCCCCGGCTGCCAGAATGACAGCATTCCTGACTTTTACCATCAGAAGCGGTTTTTAGAACAAACTGCCTTCAGCAACGCACTGGTAATCCCACGTTTAGCCGTGCGGTACGGTTTGCCGCCGAGAATCAGGCCTTCTACTTTGAGATTCTTGATTTCCGAGCTGGCCACTTCATACGGATTGGCCGACAATACAGCCATATCGGCAATTTTTCCCGCTTCCAGAGAGCCCCTCTCTTTTTCATCGAAGGAAGCATAATAACCGTTGTATGTAGCCATCCTCAAAGCATCTTTCACAGATACCCGCTCCGAGACATTGGGATTGTTCACGCAACGGTCAATCCACACTATAGGATCCGGGCTGGTGCAAGGCGCGTCGGAGCCGAGAGAGACCACTATCCCTCTATCCTTGAATGTCTTGATGGGGTTAAGCCGCGCGGCACGTTCCTTCCCCATTATACTCTCCAGATACTCGTCCGGTTCCTGTTTCCAATTTATAAAAGCACTTTGAACCGGCATCTGGATGCCATATTCACTGCATATTTTCAAGCCTTCTTCCGTGGGCAGGCAGTCATGGATTATTCCGTGTCTGTGGTCTTTCCGGGGGAAATCGTCCAAGGCAGCCTTCAAGCATCGGGTCGCCTGGTCGAAAGCTTTGTCTCCTATGGCATGAACCTCTATCTGAAGCCCCGCACGGTTGGCTTTCTTGCAGAACTCACTTACCTTCTCGTCACTGTAGTACAAGACCCCGGCGCCACCTTCTTCATCAACGTACGGTTCGTTCATGGCTGCATCATGCGAACCGAAGCAGCCGTCGAGCGCACACTCGAAGCAGCCCCCGATACGGGGCAAGTTGCGGGATGTCGCCACGCTTGTTTTCATAGACTGCGGGAATACTCTCACCTGGAAACCGTTGTCCAGCGACTTGGCAAACAGTTTCTCTGTAGTAATATCGAGATTGGCGATAAAGCCTACCCCGCTCACCGTATGTACCATACCTATTCCATGGCTTGCCTGAAAATCGGCGGCATTCTGCATGCTCCGGAAGAGGTCGGGAATGCTCAGGGAGTTGGTTATATAATTGGAGACTTCAAAGAATGCTTCCTGGTTCATCTCTCCGGAATCCGGGTGATACCCGCGCAGTTTGCAGACTTTGGGATCTATCTTTTTCAGCAGCTTGGAATTGACGATACAGGCATGACCATCATATTTCACCACCATTATTTCTTTGTCCGGACAGACCCTATCCAGCTCTTCCCTGCTGATAAGTCGCCTTTCCGACACGGAATAAGGGGACGCGCCGAACGCAATAAGGGTTTTGGCTTTTCCGCTTCGGGCGTAGAATTCCGCGACCATACGGGAGATTTCCTCGTTGGAAGCGGCATCCATGACGTTCAGGCCGGCATGGAAAATCGAAAAGGATGCGAAATGCTGGTGGGTATCTACGAAGGAAGGAATCAAAGCCTTGCTGCCCAGATCTATGGTTTCAGCAGAGCGGTATTCTGCGGGAAGCTCATCCCCAACGAACAATATCCGGCCTTCATCCTCCACCAGATACCGGTGGACACTATCGGCGGAATCGACGGTCAAGATGGCGCCTTTATAACATTTCATATCTGTTTTGCTTTATAGTTTCTATAGCCAGGGTCGAGTGCAACCAGCTCGTAAAAGTTATCAATTTCCACTATATCAGATGCTTGGCATTCACGTATCCTAACATTGTAATTATCGCTGCGGCAGACGAGCGGCACGAATTCATAGAATACGTCGCGGCCTCCTTCTTCCTGCCACACCTCTGCGATGTCAGCACGAAGCTTGTCACAATCTTCAGGAGTCCAGAAAGAGATTCCATAGCAGTTGTAACAATCGGTATTACCCTTCCTGTAATTAACCGCGCGTCC
>CAMKQN010000116.1:0-4146 GCA_946414935.1 uncultured Bacteroidales bacterium | reverse complement strand
TCACGATGTAGACCCAGGTCATGTCGGCCCAGATCATATCCTTCTTGTCCTTGGAAGCATAGACCGACCACCAGGCCGTCATGCAGAAGATATTCAGCAGACCGGCGACGCCGTTCATTACATTGTGCCAGCCGCCATACTGCCATACGCCTTCGGAGGTAAGCCACCATTTGTTCCAGCCCATAACTGCGCTCTCGAAGTCGGATACGCAAGCAATGAGGATGTTGATAGCCACGATGATGAAGGGGAAGGGCTTGAACCAGTGCTTGGCACCGATACCCCACTTGTACTTGATCATCATGAAGCCTATACATCCGGCCGTAGCCGCATATAGCTTGGCATAATGGAACCAGCCCTGCATATAGACGTGGGTCTGGTTTTCAAGAGCCCACTGCGCGCCGCTCTTCACGCCGAAGAAAATGGCCAGGAAGTAAACGGTCAATGCAAGAGGAACTGCCAGGAAAGTAATAATGCCGCCCAGTTTAGTACGGCGGGCGAATTCGTTCAGAAGGATGAGGCCGGCGAGGACCACCAGAAGCATCCCCCACTGTGATAGGGCATTAGCCCCGTAAACTTGAAAGAACATAGTGTTATTAAAAAAATGTAATGTTTCTACCGCAAAAATAATTAATTTCGGCCATTCTTAGTATATTTGTTCATCTTTTTTACGAAAGCACAGAGTGATTATGGATAGAAGAGATTTTTTCAGATATTCTGCCGCGAGCCTTATGGGGCTCTCAGTCAGCGGGCTCTGGATGCCGGACTCCGCCGTCGCCTGCAAAAAGGACAAGTACTCTGTGGTTATACTCGGCGATACCCACTATGATGCTGCGGATCCGGAGTTTTACCATAAGGGTTACTTCGATCCCAACCCAAAACGGGAAGCAAACCACCGCAAGGAATTTGTACGCAACGGTAAAATGTGGGCGGGACGCAGCAAAGACCTTGTGAAGCGGGCAGCATGCCTCGTGGACGACGACACCCGCTTCGTCCTGCAGATGGGCGACCTCATCCAGGGAGACACTGCAGATGCCGCTACGCACAAGCGTTTCCTGGACGATGCCGTGAACCTGTTCAAGAACGACCTCGCTCCTGATCTTCCTTTCGTAACCGTCGCCGGCAACCACGACCTGCGCGGCAACGATGATGCCGTATGCACCCAGGCATATACTGAGTACATGTGCAAGCGTATGAGCCAGGAGCTCGGGCAGGAAATCAAGAGTACGAATTTTCTGTTCAGAATCGGCCCCGACGCCTTCGTGGTAGTGAATTTCACCAAGCCGAAAGTGGACGAAATCACAGCCCTGCTGCAGGAAGCCGCCGGCGCAAGGCACGTATTCGTGATAATCCACGGGCCCGTATTCCCGTACGACGACCATCGTTACTACTGGTGGTACTTGCTTGGCAACCGCAAAGACTCCCACGCCGAAAGCCGCAGGCAGATGCGTAAGCTGCTGGCAAGCCTTAACGCCATAGTGCTGTGCGGACACACCCATTCCACCGAATTCCTGGACTGGTACGGCGACGGAGGACGCATCACGCAAATGACTATGAGCAGCGTGTGGACCTCCGACGAGCAGGCCGGCTACAGAGTCCTCGCCGACGGAGCCGACGGATACGGGACAATGTTATTCAAGAAGAACCCCGAACTGGATACGGAAGCCAACCGGGCCCTCTTTGACGAATACAGGGCAGGGATACGTCAGTACAGCATAGCCAACTCGGCCGGCTCCTACAAAATGATAGTGGACGGTCCCAAAGTATATATTGATTTCTACGCCGGAGACTCGGCGCGCCTGACCAAAAGGTTCAAGCTGAGATAAAGCAACGGGCGGCGGACAGCGGAGCCGTAGAACGTCTATTTCACTTCCTTCCGGGCGTGATCGTAGATGTGCTTGCGCCCTGCCTGAGTCAGCGGGGCGTTTCCCGGAAATAAACACCTTCTTGACGCAAATAGTCCTGAAGGGTCTTTATATCCAGTTCTCTGGGTTGGACACCGGCCTTGACTGAAAGCGCAGCGGCTTTCCCGGCTGCCTCTCCCAGGCACATAGCCGGTCCCATAACGCGTACTGAGGCCAACGCAAGGTGAGTGGCGGAGATGCAGCGGCCGGCGCACAGCAGGCCGTCTACCTTCTGCGGCACGAGACTGCGGTAAGGAACATCGTAACAGTCAGGACACCA
Source organism: uncultured Bacteroidales bacterium (assembly GCA_946414935.1). Lineage (GTDB taxonomy): Bacteria > Bacteroidota > Bacteroidia > Bacteroidales > UBA932 > Cryptobacteroides. The sequence goes on along the minus strand of CAMKQN010000116.1, from coordinate 1,965 downwards.
CATAAGAGTACAATCACCGCCCACGGGATGATGCAGGTCCACGGGGTAAGAGGCAACGCCTATGGCGTCCGGGAAGCGGGCGCAGTTGAAAATATCGTCTTCCGTGAGAATATATTCACCCACGATACGGCGGCTCTCCCTTATTCCCATGAACGGCGCAACCCTGTCCACATAAGCGTTTTCGAAGCCGGGTATGTAAGCCTTCAGATAACGGGCTATTTCTTCGTTCTGCTTGATACAAAGCTCCTCTCCCCTGGTGTACTGCTCAGGGTCGGTAGCGTCTATTCCATTAACCCTGGACATATTCACCCACCACTCGTCGGGAGCCATTCCGGTCATAAAAATCGTCCTCTCAACGGGCAGATGGTACCCGGCCTCGCGGGCAGCCTTTATCTGGTTACGGAAGCCCACCATAGTGCAATTGTCGTCGGCCCGGAAGAATTCGTTTGGTATGAAATCTATGTCGTAGATGTCCGGATGGTCAGCCACAGCGTCGCGGAGTTTGCGGGAATCCACTCCCCGCATAGAGAACATAAGGGTGGGCGGCTGCGCAATTCCGTCGTCGTTGCCGTAAGCCATAGGAGCCCCGGCGCGGAACGCAACGTCTCCGTCGCCGGTGCAGTCTACAACGGTTTTGGCAAGTATCGCCTCGCGGCCTTTTTTGGACTCTATAATTACGCCCTTAATCTTGTCACCCTCCATTATGGCATCCACGAACATGACGTACATCAGCACCTTCACGCTGCATTCTTCCATTATCTCCCAGGCAAGGCGCTTGGTGCCTTCCGGGTCTATCATAGTGAGACTTACGTGCAAGGGACAGGCCCTATGGTGAGTAGCCTGGCCACGGGCCCTCAGTCTTTCTACGAACCGGAGCGGAAGCCCCTTGATGACTTCATTGCCCTTGCGTCCGAGAAAGCCCAGCAACGGCAGTCCTTGTGTCATGTTCCCGCCAAGGGAGCCCCTGTTCTCTATGAGCATCACTTTGGTACCCTTCACCAAAGCGGCCGCCTGGGCAGCCATAAGTCCTGCAGGACCTCCGCCGACAACGAGTACGTCAACTTCATCACGAACGGGTATTTCCCGTGCAGGTTCCTTTATAGTCTTTGCCATGTGTTGTAATATTTTCGTAAAGATAACAATTATTTGCCGGGAATGGCAGGGCAAGTGCAAAGAATAGGGGCCGGCTAATGTCAACTTAGCCGGCCCCTTTTCAAATATCCTGAGTATCAAACCTACAGCTCGCTGAGGCTGCGGGTAAGATCATCATTCTTGGTTACGATAAGGTCCTGATACTCCTTCAGACCCGTACCGGCAGGAATCAAGTGACCGCAGATAACGTTCTCCTTGAGGCCTTCAAGATGGTCCACGCGTCCGCGGATAGCGGCCTCGCTGAGCACCTTGGTAGTCTCCTGGAAGGAAGCTGCGGACATGAAACTGTCGGTCTTGAGGGCTGCGCGTGTAATACCCTGAAGCACGAGGCGCGCGGTGGCGGGACGTGCCGGACGGGTGACCAGCAGCTTGCCGCCCTGACGCTCGAGGGACGAATTCTCTCCCTTCATCTCGCGGGCTCCGATGATGTCGCCCTGCTCGAAACGGTCGGAATCGCCGGCATCCTCAACGATGTACTTACCGTAGATGGCGTCGTTGGCATCCATGAACTTCCACTTGTCCACGAGCTCCTCCTTGAGGAACTGGGTGTCGCCCGGATCGGTGATTTCCACCTTGCGCATCATCTGGCGTATGATAATCTCGAAATGCTTGTCGTTGATTTTCACGCCCTGCAGACGGTAAACCGCCTGGACTTCATTGACAATGTATTCCTGGGCTTTGACCGGACCGAGGATGTTGAGTATGTCGTTGGGAGAAGTACCGCCGTCGGACAACGGGGTACCAGCCCTCACATAGTCGTTCTCCTGCACCAGAATCTGCTTGGTAAGAGGCACGAGGTAGTGCTTCTCCACA
>CAMKQN010000115.1:0-4228 GCA_946414935.1 uncultured Bacteroidales bacterium | reverse complement strand
CCGCAAGCCCCAATCCATGGCTTGGTTCCCCGACTGTACCCGGACGCCTGAAAGACGACTCCGAGTTATAGATACTGTCCAATTTATCGGCAGGAATACCTATACCGCAATCCTCCACTCTCAAATCAATTTCATCGGCCTTTTCTTGTATGGTTACCGTCACCCGCCCTCCCTCATGAGAGAACTTTATGGCATTTGACAAGAGGTTCCGAAGGGCTATAAGCAAATTGTTCCTGCCGGAAAACACAATGATGCTGTCCGGACTCACAAGTTCAAGACTAATCCCCTTCTGAGAAGCGCCTCCCCTATACTGTTTCATGGCCTCACGGGACATACTCACTATATCGAAACGGGCCTTGTCACGGGAAGAAGAATCTTCCTTGTTACGGGCCCAGCGCATTACATTGTCAATAAGTTCCACTTCCGATTCCGCCTGCCTTTCCAGCTGGACCAGGACCTCCGAGTCTCTTTCAAGAATGCCGTCACCTGAATGGCTCCGAAGCATTTGAATACCTCTGAGCATAGCTATTGCCGGCGACATTATATCGTGCGATATTACCTTGAAAAGGAAATCCTTCTGTGCGTTGCTCTGCCGGAGTTTTTCCTTGTCTTTCTTGGATTCATACGCAGTGATTGCCGTAATAATTGCCGCAACAATCAATACCAACAGTAATACTATCAGAACGAACGTCCGCTGTTTTTCGGCGTGCAGAGCCCTCTCCTGTGCTGCAATCTGCTCTTCCTTCTTGGCGGTCTCATACTCGATATTGAAAAGTTCAAGGGCGTTGTCGCTCTCGCTCTTTGATATCTCCTCCTGCAATTGGGCCGATCGGCTTAATAGCTCATATGCCTCATCCGGGGCCGATTTTTTAATATGTGCCGAGAAAGAGTTGCATATCTTCTGCTCCAGCGGCTTGTCCGGCAGTTCCCTGGAAAGTTCCAAGGCCTTTCTATAATATGAAGTGGCCGATGCATTCCGGCCGGTCTTTTCATATAATCCGGCAAGCTGGAAGTACACTATTGCCAGTGACTGCCGATTGCCGTTCTGGCTGAAAATCTTCTCCGAAAAAGTTAAATCGGCCTCCGCCTCCTTATACCTGTTCATTGCCAGAAGAGGATATGCCCTCTGGCTCCTGCGGATGGCTTCCGCTCCGGCGTCTTCCGTTTCCCTGGCCGTTGATACGGCAAGGTTGGCATACTCCAGGGCTTTCTCTTCCTGTTTCAGGGCATGGTATACGTCACAGGCTTTTCCGTAGGCCATTGCCAGCTTATAAGGCCTTCCTAGAGGTTTTTCGTTGTCGATAGCTTCAAGAGCTTCCTTTTCCGCCAGCTCTGGTTTCCCGGCGTAAACGTACATCGATGCAAGGTTTATCAGGGACGATGTCATACCCTCTGGATTGCCCTCTTTCCTGTCATATTCATAACAACGGAAGAAATAATCGGCCGCCTTGTCAAACGCCCCCATCCTGGAATAAGATGCGCCAAGGATGGAGTAGAGTTCCACTGCCGATTCTTCCGAGTCCTTTGCCGGGGCTTGCTGCAACCCTTCAAGCGCAGTGCGTATTGCAGCGCCGTACTGGCCATTAAAGTACTGCTCCTCCGCAATAGAATACAAGTCTGCCGTCTCCTGCGCCACCAGCGCGGAGGACAACGCCATAAAAACGGCAATGAGAGCCATGTATCTTTTCATCTTTACAAAGATAAACCTTTATTCGTATTTACCGCATACATAAATTTATGTATTGGCGTGAAGGATAAAGATCCCGAACTTTGTATTTTGAGAAAAACATGTAATATTAATCCATATTCCTATGACAAAAAAACTAAACTATGTTTCGCCTGAGTGCGAGATGGTAATGTTGAGTGGGGACCGCTCATGCTGCCTTCTTCCCGGCTCTGCAGACCCGGTATTATTTGAAGGATTCGAACCAGAAGTAGACTGGGACGCTTAATTATGGAGGACAGAAAAATGAGAAAATTATTTTATGCTCTTGCAGTTGTAGCTGCCTGCTCCGTAGTATCTTGCAATAAACTCTCGGAGCCCCAGGTTGAGGAAGAAATCCAGACCTCTACCATTAAGTTCGATATTACCGTAAACCGCGACGGTTTCGACAGCCGCACAAAGGCCGTGAAGTCCGCCTGGGAAAATGGAGACAAAGTATATGTCTTCTTTAATTCAACGCCTGCCTCGGCTGACGATCTACTCATAATGACCTATAACGGAAGCAGTTGGGCTTACGCTCCCGGCGCAAACGTGGAGGCTGCCCTTGGCACGTCCGGAAAACTATTTGCCGTGTATTCATCGGAAACTCCAACCATCACATATGGAGGCAATGTCAAGTTCGACGGCTCGGCAGATGGAACCAGCCTATTCTTATTGGCAGAAAAAATCGATTATACGGTTGATGAAAACAAACTGAAAGCTACTCTGAATCTTTCTCTGGATAATGAAATCATTGTAGCCCAAATATCTATTACAGGCCTGAAGCGGTTGGTACATCCAAGAAGCTGATGGCGGTTCGATGCTCCTGTCTCACATCGGTGTTCAAGGGAACAGCTACGGCTGGAACGGCAGTTCTGCCAGTTCAGGATGGGGAGGCAAACATTATTTCAGCTCTTATGGCGGCGATCTTCAGACCTTTGTATTTGTCAATTATTGGGCCAGGGGTGCCAGGAACTGGAAATTAAATCTTTCCAACGGTGTCAACACTTATCAGAAAACCTTCTCTTCAAAGACTCTTGACAATAGAACTGCAGTAAAGTTCGCAGGACCCAATGACCTCGACAATCCCACAAACGGCTGGTCCAAGCTTCTGCCTGTAGGACTTACCCTGCCCGGAACCCTTACTGACGAAGATTTTTAACCGGTTAAGACGAAGAATATGAAAAAGTCAATTATAATCATCGGCATAATTGCCTGCGCAGCCCTTATGGTTTCCTGCAACAAGACGGATAAAGCTCCCCAAAGCAAACAGCAGGGCCATCCTATGACACTCACTCTCTCCATTGAAGATGTGAGCACCAAGACTACACTTTCAGTAGACGCTGGTGTATATCACCGAGTATGGAAAGCCGGAGACAATATTTCCGTTATTTATTCTGTCGCTGGTGTCCCCAAGAATGAACGCTTCACTCTCACAGACGGCGCCGGAACCGCAACCGGAACATTTGCATGCCCTAACAGTGAACTAACCGGCACTCAGTATGATATCCATTTCCTCTATCCGTATACTAGCCAGGAATGGTCATCGTCCTGGTGGAAGGTGGATATTTCCGAACAGTACTATGGTGTAATCGATTATGGCTATCTGGGAGGATATGATATTATGTGGGGATACGGCTATTATAAAGACGACGCCTTTACCATGACCAGTCCTCTTACCAGTATGGTGTACTACCTTCATATCCCTAAAAGTACAACCATCGTGAGCGGTTCCAGCGGAGACTTGACCGTATCCCTTACGCTTGCTGCAGATGGATCCACAGAACTTCATAATGAAAGGTTGGTTTCCAAGACCCTATCTTCCACCAGTCACAATGAGGGCAATATCGTGCTTAAGTGGGTGGACCTGACTGACGGCGCCCTTCAAAACGATGTCTATATCGCCGCCATGTCGGATAACGTCGCAAACGAGACCTTCACTCTTACTGTAAAAGACGACTCAAGCAATCAGTGCACATATAACATTGGCCGCGGAGCCGATAAGTATCTTTACAACGGACAGGTTTACCATCTCTCCCAGACCAACTTCACTCCCACACTTGCACTCGAGTAATCTCTGACCCTGTATAAAAGTATCAGCCTTGCAATAACCCCCGTTGCAAGGCTTTACTTTTTTCATAAGACAACTGAAAAGATTTGGTATTACGGAAATAATTCCGTACATTTGCAGGCTTTTTTGCGGGGCGGTCCCGCAGAGACACAATAACCAAACAAAACTCATTGCATCATGGCAGAATATTTACAGCCTGAGAAAAAGCAAGAGATTTTCGCGAAGTACGGGAAGTCCAATAAGGACACCGGCTCACCAGAGAGTCAGGTTGCTTTATTTTCCTACCGTATCGCTCACCTTACAGAGCACGTGAAGAAGAACAAGAAGGACGTTGTAACACGCCGCTCTCTTCTTCGCCTGGTCAGCAAGCGCCGCCAGCTTCTGAACTATCTTCAGAACGTTGACATCGAGAGATACAGGGCTATCGTCAAGGAGCTTGGTCTCCGCCGATAAGC
>CAMKQN010000114.1:0-4280 GCA_946414935.1 uncultured Bacteroidales bacterium | reverse complement strand
TCTTTCCTGCTGCTGCCGGAAGAAATCTATCACCCCAGAATCGCCGATCCCAGAATCAACTTCTTCTTTACCAAAAGGAGCATGGTAGAGGATCTCAATTCTACAAGTAAAGACGTCTGGTTCGTGAACAGATGGCGCCTGGAGCCTTCCGACACCGCAGCCTACAGAAGTGGCGTGGCCGTGGAGCCCGTGAAGCCGATAACCTTTTGGATTGACAATAATTTCCCCGAATGGTGGAAGCCTTACATCTTCGACGCAGTCCTGCAATGGAACGAGGTGTTCGAGAATATTGGCTTCAAAAATGCAATGCGTGCGCTGCCCTTCCCCGAAGACGACCCTGAGTTCGATCCGGAAAACATACGCTACAACTGCATACGCTATGCTCCGGTATCAGTGAAGAATGCAATGGGGCCTTCCTGGACCGATCCCCGCAGCGGAGAGATTATAAACGCTTCCGTGTGGGTGTGCCACGACGTAATCAAGCTCCTTGGCCTGTGGATGTTCGTCCAGACGGCTCAGGCCGACCCGGCGGTGCGCTGCACCGACATCCCCCGGGACATTCTGGGCGATGCGCTGACCTATGTCATACGTCATGAGGTTGGACATACCCTTGGCCTGATGCACAATATGAGTGCGTCCACCTGCTTCACGATGGAACAGCTGCGCGACCCCGAGTTTACTCAGCAGAACGGCACTACGGCATCTATCATGGACTACGCCCGTTTCAATTACGTAGCTGCTCCCGGCGACAAGGAAAGGGGTGTCCGGCTCAGTCCTCCAAAGTTCGGTAAGAACGATTATTGGGCCATACGCTGGGGCTACACACCGGTATTCGACGCCGCCAGTTTTGAAGAGGAAACCAAAATCACTGCCGGGTGGATCACAGACTCGGTCGCCGCGTCTCCGGTTTACCGTTACGGAAAGCAGCAGATGAGTTTCTTCTTCGATCCCAGATGCCAGACCGAAGACCTGAGCGATGACGTATTCGCAGCATCCGCAGCGGGAGTAAAGAATCTGAAGTACATAATGTCCGGATTCGTGGACTGGATTGCCGACGACAGCGACCCCGGGATGCAATACCGTACTGAGCTTTATCTGGAAATTGCAAACCAGTATCTGAGGTATGCCGGCCATCTTATCCATAACATTGAAGGCTTGTATCGCAACGAGACCGTTCCCGGCGATGGGTTTAAACGATTTGAGAACGTGCCCCGGGAAGTACAAGTTAGGGCGTTGGAGGACGTGTTCGGAATGTATTACGACCTGGAGTGGCTTGAAGACAAGGCTGTGCTGGGCAGGCTCCCGGTAGTCGGATCTCCTGTGGAGAAAATGCGCCGAAGCATAGCGGAGAACCTGATGGGCAAGGTTTTCGCCGCCGGAATGATTGACGGTATCGATACGGAGCAGCTGCCGGTGAAGGACTTGATGGATATGCTCTTCGACAGGGTATGGAAACCCACAGTCAAAGGACAGCCGCTTACTGATGCGGACAGGCTTTTCCAGCGCATCTACATAGAGTCTTTGATGAATATGGTGGGCTTCAAGAATCCGGCGGCCAAAGATAAAAAAGAGAATGAAGTGGCCTTCCACGACGAGCACTGCTGCGACATCCTGGACCCGCACTCCCCGATGGGCAGAATCCGCTACGACGAGATATCCGGCTTCGAGTGGGAACCACGCAATTTCGGCGGCGGCCATGTCAGCAAAGCTACCGTGTACGCTGAATTGATGAAAGTCCGCAAACTTATAGGGAACAAGACCGGCAAGGGCGAAGACAAGGGGCATTATGCGCTTCTCAGGAGTATAATCGATTATGGCGTGAGATAATGAAAAAGCTTTTTCTGACAATTCTTGCGCTGTCGCTTGCATTTGCTTTGCGTGGTGCTGACACTTATGAAACTTTTGTTTCCAAGGCCGGAATCAAAAGTGCAGGGGAGTGTATGCGTATCTATAAAGACGGCAGCAAATACTGGATGGAATTCCCGGATTCCCTTATGGGCAGGCGGGTCATCCTGTCCTCTTTCATGCGCAGTTCTTCGGGTTGGACAAGCTGCGGAACGGACATTTCCGCCAGGGAAGTTTTCACTTTGTCCAGGACAGACTCCCTGCTTCTGCTCACCTCACCGGTGGTGCTGCCGGAATCGTCCGAGCCGTCTCTGAAAAAGTCGCTTGCCCGCAGTGCCATAGCTTCAGTGCGCTATGCCTTCCCGATACAGTACCGCAATGCGGATTCGACCTCTGTAGTGGTTGAGGTCAGCAAGCTGTTCAACCCTTCCAACAAGGACGCTTTCAATCCTGCAAAAGTCCAGATTGACGGCAATGCCATGGTGAACAAGGCGACTCCCAAGCCGGAGTTTACGCACTTTAAGGAGTTGATTGCTTACCCGTCCAGCACCGGTGTGCTTCAGGGAGTTACCTTCAAAGTGGCGCCCGAATACGACCTCGGGGGAGGAATGCTTCAAGTGGTCCAGGAGGAAATAATGTCGGTGGACGGGGACGTGGCGACTTTCTTGACCCTGGTGCCTAAGAGCTCCGTCAAGGTACGTGTAGCCGACCCGCGTATAGGCACCATTAATTCTTCCCGGAGCGTTTTCTCGAGCGACAGGGGCACAAAACAGGAAGAAATTGTCTCAAGGTGGGATATTACCGGCGGTAAGAAGATAGTTGTCTATGTAGATACCTTGTTCTCCGCGGTCCAGCGGGAGGCCGTGAGCCGTGGAATTCTAGTGTGGAACAAGACCTTCGAGGCGGCCGGGCTGGGCAGCGTGATTGAAGTGCGTCCGTTTGAGCGCGGTATAGCTGTGGAGAATCCGCTGGTAAGCAAGGTGATGGCCGACGTGCACAGTTCCTCGGGCCGCCTTTCGGTTTCCGTCCTTTCAGATCCGGCCGCCGGCCTGGTTTCCGCTTGCAGCATTACCGTGCCTGCCGGTATTCGCGATTACTTCCGTATGGACGGATTGTTTGGCATCTCCGACGTCGATCCCAGATGGCACGAATATGAGATTCCCGAAGATGCTTTCTGCGAGGCCCTCAGCGCAAAGATAATGCAGGCTTTTGGGAGGGTACTGGGTATCAGGGCCAATGTCGCAGGCTCGTTCGCATACTCGCCGTCGCAGCTGAGAGACCCCGGTTTCACGCAGAAATACGGCATTACCGCCTCTGTAACCGATGACGTGCTGTTCAATACTCTTGCCCGCCCCGGCGATAGGGAAAGAGGCGTGGTGACGGTGATGAATCAGCCCGGTGCGTATGATTATATGGCGATAGAATGGATTTATTCTCGTCCCTACGCGGCTTCGGACAAGGCGCTTGCCGATTCCCTGGTGCGTTCCAAGGCGGGCGACCCCGCTTTCGTGTTCCTTCCTGCCGCCACCGACTCGCCGGATCCCAGATGCTGCCGTGGCGACCTTGGCAACGATCCGTTCGAGGAGTATGCTACCGCCATTGAACGGTTCAAGTACATCTCGGCCAATGTCCCGCTCTGGTACGAGAGAACAGTGCCGCTGAATACTGGTTTCAGGACCGTTCTGGTGGAGCAGATCCTGCGTCATCATTGCACCGAGCACAAAAAGCTGGCAAGGCTGGTCGGCGGCTTGTATGTCCAGGATATGAGCTCCGGACGTAAATATGTGCCGGTGGGCAAGGATGTGCAGAAGCGGGCGCTTGCTTTAGCCATCAACGGATTAGATAAACTGCAATACATAGATTCCGACAAGGAACTCCAGGCGTTCAGCGGAGCATACAACGATTTTTCTACACTCATGCGTGTCAATGCTCTCACCCAGAACGCGATGCTGCAGAGGCTGAAGTGGAGTGCCGTCGCTTCAAAACTTGGTATCACCGAGTATCCCGTCGCGGATTTGCTTTCGGACATCACGGACGAGTTGACCTGCAATCTGCGTAAAGGCTCCGTTCCGGAAGGGGAGGAATTCCTGGTGGAAATCTGGCTGGTACGCGGACTTGTGCCGAGTATTCCGGCCTATGAGAAGAACTTGAGAGAGTATAATCATAGTGAATCAATGTTTTATGCGCCGTTGCCACAGCCTGCCGGCCTCAACGTCCCTGTACTTGCGAATGCCTGCATGGCCGAGCTGGAGAGGTTGGAGGCTATATTGAAGAGGAGTTTGCACGCGGCTCATACCGAATACGACAGAAACCGTATCCGCTACCTCCTTTCGCAACTGGACGGAATGAAAAAACCAAATACACAACCATAATATTAACGTTTATGAAAAAGTTTGTTTTACTGGCAGTTACAGCCCTGGTAGGGCTGACTGTCT
>CAMKQN010000113.1:0-4347 GCA_946414935.1 uncultured Bacteroidales bacterium | reverse complement strand
GGTACGGACGGGAAGGCGAAGATGAGCAAATCCCTTGGCAACTGCATATACCTTTCCGATTCTGCTGAAGAAGTCGTGCGTAAAGTCAAGGGAATGTTCACGGACCCCGGTCACCTTCAGGTCAGCGATCCCGGCAAGGTAGAGGGCAATCCTGTATTTACTTACCTGGACGCTTTCTGCCGCCCCGAGCATTTTGAGCGCTATGCATCCTGTTTCGTAGGAAAGAAATCGTCATTTGAATTCAAGTCTCTCGACGAAGCTAAGGCCCAATACCGTGCAGGAGGACTAGGAGACATGATGCTGAAGAACTTCCTGGCTGCTATCCTCAATGAAACTCTCGACCCCATGAGGCAGAAACGTGCCGAGCTGGAGCAAAATCTTCCTGCGGTCTGGGAGATCCTCCGCAAAGGCACTGAGGAGGCTGTGAAAGTTGCCGGCCAGACATTGGAAGATGTCCGGAAGTCTATGCGCATAGATTATTTCAACGATAGCGAACTAACTGGTATAAAATGAGTTACCTGATTCTTCCCAAAGGCTATCGTTCAGCCCTGACACCTGAAGAGACAGAGCGGGGTATAAAGTTGGTAAAGGACTTTTTTCAGCAGAGCCTGTCAAAAGCACTCAATCTTCGCCGAGTCACCGCTCCCCTCTTCGTTCTCAAAGGGCAAGGCATCAATGACGACCTTAACGGAGTTGAAAGGGCTGTCAGTTTCCCTGTCAAAGATCTGGATGACGCCAGGGCTGAGGTCGTCCACTCCCTGGCAAAATGGAAGCGTCTAAGCCTGGCTGAATACAAGATACGCGCAGGCCACGGTATATATACCGACATGAATGCTATCCGCGCCGACGAAAACCTTGGGAACCTGCACTCCCTGTATGTGGACCAGTGGGACTGGGAGCGCACTATGAGCGCCAGTCAGAGGAATGTACGTTTCCTAAAGCAGATAGTGCGGAAGATATACGGAAGCATGCTTGATACAGAGCAGTTTATCTGCACCTGCTATCCGCAGCTTAGAGCTTTTCTCGCCCCCGTCATCCATTTCATCCATTCCGAGGAACTGCTTCAGATGTATCCCGGCATGGATGCCAAGGAGCGCGAAAACGCCATCTGCCGCAAATTCGGCAGCGTATTCATAATAGGGATAGGCGGCAAACTCTCCGACGGCAAGCCGCATGACCTCCGGGCTCCCGACTATGATGATTGGAGCACCCCCAACGAAGATGGCCTTTCAGGCTTGAACGGGGACTTGCTGGTGTGGAATCCCATTCTCGGCAGGGCATTCGAGCTTTCCTCAATGGGCATACGAGTAGATGCCGCAGCCATGAGCCGCCAGCTTGAACTTTCCGGCAAGACTGAACGTGCCCAGCTGTATTTCCACCGAAGACTGCTCAATGGAGAACTCCCTTTGAGCATAGGTGGAGGTATAGGTCAATCCCGGCTTTGCATGCTCTTCCTCCAGAAAGCCCACATCGGGGAAATCCAAGCGAGTATCTGGCCCGAAGACCAGCGTACCGCATGCCGCAAAGCCGGAATCAAACTGATTTAGTCTATTCTTCCCATCCGGGAAGAAGCGGATAATCAGGCCGTCTGGCCATAGAATCATAATCATCCGCCGTAGTAATCTTGCTGCAAGTGAACTTACGGCCGGAGCGGTCGTACACTACCACTTTTACCTTGGCCGATTCATCCTTCATCACATATTTGAACATATGGTAATTTCTCGAGCAATAGTTGTTTCGTGTACTGCCCTTACTATGGCCGCGGCCTACTACACCAACGTTGTAGCCAATGGCCCACCAGTCCTTGCTTCCGTTGTAAGGAGCCATTAGCTCAGTGCTCACGGGCATAGGCTCAAGGCTACCGCTAAGCTTGCCGTTTTCGTAAACCTCGGAGCGCCAGCCGTCATCCCAGTTCCATACATTCACCAGTAGCGTTCCGGCGCCATGCTCCAGTTTAAATTTCTCGAACGGACCTCCGAACTCGCTGTTCCCGCGATAGATACGCATCTGGTAGTCATCCTTGAAATTCTGCCCTTTATAAATGTCGGACACCACTTCGTTACCCTTGATTCTCCAGACAGCATAACCATTGGGGGCACCGTCCGCGCAGTTTTTGCTCCACCACCAGCAACCGCTCATTGCCCCTGCCACAAACTCGCTTACTCCGTTCGGATAATGCAGATGCTTAATGGTATGTGTGTGGCCGCTGACTATGCGTGCGTGCTCTCTGGCGGCAAGTATATCCATCACCTTGCCCATGTTGGGGACTTTTTTATACGCCGATTCGAAAGGAATATGGACGCACAAAATTACAAGTTTGTCTTGCGGCACTGCGGCAAGGTCTTGTTCCAGCCAGCTGACTTGCTCGTCTGAGAAATCGCCGTGATATTTGCCTGGCGTTCCGAATGTCTCAAAGCACACGTCGTGCATAGACACGATATGTGCGTCTCCCCGGTTAAATGAATAATTGGCGGGGCCGAAGATATCTTCGAAATACCGGTGGCGCCTGACGGAGATGCTCGGACTGGACTCATCGAGAGCAGTCAACGGATACTCGAAATCGTGGTTGCCAATAGTCTGGAATACTGGCATTCCTGTCTTTTCGGACGAAAACTCGTCACGTATCATGGTCAACAGATAATTGGTATTCCTATGGCCTTCGCTATATGCTATATCCCCAAGTGTGATAGCATAATCCGGCCCTTTGCATTTGCGGGCATAGGCCTTCATATCCGGTATAGCCTCTGTTGCAAGCCTGCGCACATGCCAGACCCATTGGCACTGAGGATCAGCTATCAGGAAGAGATTGAACTCATTTTCCGCCCCAGCTTTTAACGGTACCAGGGTAAAATTGTATTCAGGGCGGTCTTCCAGCTTTTTATAGAAACAAGGCTGTCCCTGACGCAGCGGCACTTCATATTCAGAAGGAATGCTTACGAATACGTAATAAGCCGCGGGAATACGGGGGAAACAATAGTTCCCGTCAGCATCTGTCTTTACAACCTGAAAACCGTCTGAAACAACAGCACCGGCCACCGGCTTTCCGTCTGGAGTACATACACGCCCCTTCACTTCTTTAGGCAGCGGCTTAGCTGCATACACCGAAGCGAAAGATAAAGCAATACTTACGATAATAAATAATAACCTCTTCATATTTTACTTATTATGCAAATCCTCCTCAGAATAACCGGTAGCTTTTGCCCCCCAGATAGTGAAGACCGTTATCATGCCGATTATTGCACAAACGAATATTGTAATGTAAGCGGCATTCCAGCCATAATGCTGAGCGATGAAGCCGAAACCGAAACCGGAGACTATGGTGCTGAGATACCCGAATATTCCCAATATGCCATTTGCCGTGGCTGACGCCCTGTTAGTAGCATGCTGGGCCGCACAAATGCCAAGAAGTGCTTGTGGGCCATAAATACAAAAACCAAGCAAAGTAAAGGGGATAAGCATCACCCACCACGCAGCCGACTGGGGAAGCATCCAGAAAACCGCTATACAAGCCGCAACTCCAACCATGCATACAACGCAGGTATGATGAGCTTTATTGCCGAAGATATGGTCCGTAGCCCAACCCCAGAACAACATTCCAAGATTGCCGCCGATAAGTTCAAAAACAACACACAGAGTGGTGGCATTTGCCATAGACAATCCTTTTGACTCGGTCAGCAACGTCGGACCCCAGTCAAGGGCGGCAAAGCGTACTACATAAACAAAGAAATTTGTAATCGCCAAAGTCCATATAACCCGGTTACGGTAAACGTGCTGGTTCACGAATGCTTTGTGTTCTGCAGCCTCTTCAGGAGTAGTTACGATGGCTTTTTTCTTTCCCACGACCTCCGGAAGTCCTACATCCGACGGAGAATCCTTCATCGTGAAGAACAGCCATAAAGAGCCCAGGACAGCTACTCCAGCGGGAATCAGGAAGCACCAGCGCCAAGCCCCGAAATGAGCGGCGAAACTGGTGACTTTCTGTACGTTGGCCGGATCTGACATATCCAGGTCCAGATTCGAGGTAATGCTTGCTACCACATCCGGATTAAGACTTATGTCAACTCCCAGGTGAGGCATGACCAGCCAGCCGCAGAGGGCCATGGCAAGACCGGCTCCAATGGAGTGGGACATGTTCCAGAAACTCATTTTGGTGGCAAGTTCCTTGGGGTGAATCCATTGCGTAAGCGTCTTGGTACAAGGAGGAACACCCATTCCCTGAAGGAAACCGTTCACCATCCATAAAACGCCCATGACATACACGAGGACTGAAGCTATTGCCGCTGCGTCCCCGGCCTTTCCGGCAATACCCACTATCCATCCGGCCACCGTGTCGCTTGTGCCGAACAA
>CAMKQN010000112.1:0-5139 GCA_946414935.1 uncultured Bacteroidales bacterium | reverse complement strand
CTGCGGGGCGCTTTTCGAATGGCTCGAGTCCTAAAGGACCCGGGCCATTTTTTTTGCGGCAGCTACAGTTATTAATATTTTCCCTGCGGGGCGCTTTTTGAGAAGTCCGACTGAATTTTCAGCTGGGCTTTCTTTTTTTTCTCCCCCATGTCATACGGAACTTTTTTCTATCTTTGTGCCGTTTATGAATTATCTGGGTGAGACAATTGCGTTGCTGGTGTCGGTCTCGTGGACAGTGACCGCAATTTTTGCCGACAAAGCGTCGCACCGTATGGGGGCGATGAGCACGAACATTATAAGGCTGAGCCTGGCTATCGTGTTTCTTGCCCTTATCTTGCTCTTCACCGTCGGCTATCCCTATCCGGTTTTTGCCGATGCCAAGACTTGGTTCTGGCTTGCCCTTTCAGCGCTTGTAGGCTACGTTTTCGGAGACTGGTGCCTGTTCAACTGCTATCTCTACATAGGCGCGCGCTTCGGCCAGCTCCTCATGACCCTTGCTCCTCCTTTTGCTGCAATAGCAGCCTGGATCATGATGGGAGAATCGCTGAGCCTCAAGTCTCTTGCAGCTATGTTTGTAACTCTCTGTGGTATAGCTATTTCCATTTTAAGCAGGGGGCGGGACCATAAGTTTCAGCTGACCCTTCCGCTGAAGGGAATACTGCTCGGAATAGGTGCCGGCCTCGGCCAGGGTGTAGGCCTCGTGCTGAGTAAGATAGGCCTGTCGCACTATGCCTCCGTCATCCCGGAAAATGCACCGTGCCTGATGAACGACATGCTGCCTTTCGCATCCACTATGATACGTGCTGTGGTGGGATCGTTCGGCTTCATTGCCCTCATGGCAATACAGAAAGACCTTCCCAGGCTCCGGAAGTCACTTTCCGACGGGACCGGCATGAAGTACGCCGCTATCCTGACCATCTTCGGCCCGGTCATCGGAGTGTCTCTTTCGCTAATGGCAGTTAGGTATACCAACGCCGGTATTGCCTCCACGCTCATGGCGCTGACTCCGGTGTTCATCTTGATACCTTACGCCTTCATCTTCAAGCAGAAGATAACGGTAAAAGAACTCCTGGGCGTAGCCGTTACCATGCTCGGCGTCGCCCTCTTCTTCCTTATCTGAGCCGCCAGGAAGCTATTTGGCCTTGAACTCCAGGTCGGCATAGACCGGGTAGTGATCTGATATGTAAGGAACGCCGGAGTTGCTCTCTGTTACTACCTTGAAGCGAAGGCTGCGTTCGAATCCGCTGAAGTAAATGTAGCGATTAATTTGCGTAAGATTATATCAGGGAAATAATAGCCGCATAGAAGTTAAAAATTGTATGTACAATTTTGAATCTTCATTCCGTATTGCTAAATACGCGTTTTGTTATTATCGGTAGTGTGTATTTCCGTCGTTTGACGGCAAGATGTTTTAGTTATTGTTATGAGTTGTTTTGTCCGCAGGGCTGTTTTATTGCTCTTCTTTATCCCGGTTTTCTTTTCCGCATGTACTCCTGAAGAATTGGATTGGCATGCCTTGACGGGAAAAGCTATAAGTTTCAATGCAATAGCAAAAACAGGCGCCAATGAAACCAAGACGGTTTACAGCGGGCAATCCTACAGCGTGGGGTCTGCGGCCCGGTATGAACGGGTAAATTGGGTGGCAGGCGACACGATACGCGTAGCGTCAGCCAATTGCCCTGAGGTCTTTGCGGATTATGCCGTATCGGAAGTGAGC
This sequence comes from uncultured Bacteroidales bacterium, assembly GCA_946414935.1. GTDB lineage: Bacteria > Bacteroidota > Bacteroidia > Bacteroidales > UBA932 > Cryptobacteroides. The sequence goes on along the minus strand of CAMKQN010000112.1, from coordinate 3,422 downwards.
GGCGATACCGATCAGAGCAGTTCTGCGCAGATTGTGCCGGCCGCTGCCAGCGGCAATGGCCTCACTTGGGGAGAGGGTACCCACGATTTTTACGCAGTCTATCCTGCCCCCGGCACCGAAGGATCCGACGCTGCTCTGGCATTCGCAGGGGGCACGTCTGCAACGTTCAGCATCCCTGCTATCCAGGTATTTACGAAGGCCTACACCTTGGCCGCACTTATCAGGATGCATCCCGATATGAACTACGCCTATATGTATTCAGCCACGAGAGTCGCCACCCCGTCCGCTGCGGTAGATATGAACTTCCGGCCTCTTTTTACCGCTTTCGAGATTACAGTAGGAAGCGACGGCGAGAACGAAATGGACCTGTACAGTTTTTACATGACAGCTACCCAGAGTATCAGCGGTACCTATGCGGTCAGTATGAATGCGGAGGACGAATCCTGGGCGCTGGGTACAGTTACCGGCGGCAATAATCGCATTGATGTGAGCTTGGGAGGCACTGCGCATCCTACCAAAGTGAGCAAAGACAAAGCCGTCTCTTTCACCGTATTCGCTGTTCCTCAGGCAATTATCAGCGGGGTAGTGCTCCACTTCGAGACCAGCAAGGGCCCGCGCAGCCTGGAGCTTAAATATTCCGACGACAGCTGGATTGAAATAGGCCCTGGGCAGAAGGCAGTAATCGAGGGACTGAAGATTCCCGGCGCTGTACGGTTCTACACCGTTGAACCTGTAGCAAACATGTCGTTCCGTGGGCTTGACGCCACATCTGCAAGCTTTAAAGTCCGCAGTTTCAGCCGCAATCTTGCCGGGGTGTCGCGCAACGAACGATGGAAGATTGAATACAGCTCCGACTACGACGAGGCCACCCAGACTGGCAACTGGTCTGCCACCTCTCCTTCTTGGCTTAGCATCTCCGGGGCCAGCCTCTACGACGGCAGCGAAGAGACGTTGACTGCAACCCTGGCTGCACGCACCGATACCTTGGCATCGCAACCGGGCGAAATTCAGCAGATTCACACATATATCCTGCAGAATAATCCGCCCGTATCAGATTATGACCTTTCCATGCATACCATCCATGGGGATATGCGTTCGCTGCCCGTTACCGCCAACAGCTACGTGGTGAGCGCCCCTAGGACCTATTCTTTCCCCATCGTTTACGGCAACGCCATCGACGGAACCAAGAGCGATGCCCTTCCCCTGGACGGAGTCGGGAACGTGATTAACCAGGAAGCTTATCAGCTTGGAGCGACACATATCCCCTCCAATGCCCGGTACTTCCTCAAACGTTTCTTGAATGTTGAGAATCAGCCTATTGCCTCTCCGTTCATAGAGACAGACCTGCGCGACATCGGCGCTCTTACTGAAACTACGCCGCTGGATGTCATCACCTTGTGACAGGACGGCACTACTACACCTATCATTACGTCTGCGCCATCTATCGTGAGTGCTCCTTCGTCTTCTCCTCTCAGTGGAAAGTGCAGGTTCATCAGCTTCACTATAGATGCAGCCAACATCCGCCAGGGCAATATTGTTATCGCCCTCAGGGATATTTCTGCAGGGAGTACGGCGGAGGCTGCCAAGATTATCTGGAGTTGGCATATATGGGTAACCGATGAAGATCTGCATCCCGAAGTGGTTGAGACTCAGGGCGATCCAGTGCAGCTTATGCCTTTCAACGTGGGATGGAGCGACATTCAGGGAACTGTGCTGAAGCACGATTTTGATTCCAGAAGCTGCTATGTGCGTATTTCCCAGATTGACGGATTGGGGAATCCTATTTCAGAGGGAGCAAGTACCGTATTCAAGATTTACCAGAAAGAAGGAATCAGCTATACAGTTTACCCTGCTGGAGCAACTGTTCCGGGCTATGCGCATCTGGCACAGGCGTATCTGGGAAGTAGCCCGTACTACCAGTTCGGGCGCAAGGACCCTTTCCTGGGGCGGGATTATACTGTCGGCGACCCTGCCAACATCAAGTTCAGCGCAGCTGCCGGCTATACAATCCAAAATAGTGGGAATACTGTCAATTATGTCTCTGGTCTCAGCAATGCAGCCGGATCGGGAAATATTGATTTGGGTTTGGCTATAAAGACCCCCCATATCTATTATAAAAGTGCTTCCAACCTTTGGTATCAGGGACGGGACATTGATAGCGAGTGGGTTATTGACCACGCGAACAACCGCGGCTTCCATAACATGTGGAATGCCTATTCCGCCAGCCGGGGTGACGATGTCAAGGTCCGGAAAACCGTATATGACCCTTGTCCTCCGGGATTCTGCCTTCCCCGGCTCAACGCTTTTACCGGTTTTACTTCCAACGGAGGTAACCAGGCGAACATCAATAACATAAACGGCTATTTCGACGATGTCAGGGGAGGCTATTATTTCTACAAGAAAAAGATGACGGGTACCGCTAAAGACAGTTCCGGAGGCTCCATGTTCTTCTGCCGTACCGGCCTTAGAAGGAACGGTAGCTTAGACGGCGCATATAAGAGCTGGGGAGCCTACTGGACTGCGGAGCGCGGTGAGCACTATGCCATCCACCTGGTCATGACTGACGGGATAAGGGTTAATCCTGTTTTCGACACCGACGGACAGATGGCCGACTCCTGGTCCATCCGTCCCGCACTGGAAGAAGCCTGGTAGTCGAACCTGGCGCGAATCACCGCATTCCGCTCCCAAAACAGTGGGAAAGTGGCGCGGCGGGAGCGAATCACTGCATTCCACTCCCGAACCTTCAGAAAAGCGGCAATCCGGGAGCGAATCACTGCATTCCGCTCCCGAAACTGCAGAAAAGCGGTAAAGCGGGAGCGAAACACTACATTCTGCTCCCAAACCTGCAGAAAAGCGGTAAAGCGGGAGCTAAGTGCCGCATTCTTCTCCTGAATAATGTTGTCTATTATCTAAATAAGTTTTATATTTGTCTCGAGGGCATTAACCCACCCTCTGAAACTATGAAGAACTTCGTCGATTGTGAACGGGAATGCCAGATCCTGTTCGATGCTTCCGGTCCGTTCTGGCATTTGTGGACCCCGGAGAATTACAAAATTATTTTTCCTGATAGAGACTCATTCAAGAAAGGGATGGGAATAATGGGCTTTGCCGCTAAGATTGTTCCTGCTGTGAAAATCGTTACATTTGAGTTGATGTCTAACCACCTTCATTTGACATTAAGCGGCAGAGAAACGGATGTCATGGCCTTATTTAACGTGATAAAGTGCTTATTGTCAAAGGGTCTGGATGAGATTCTTTCTGATTGGGAATGCAAAACAAGGATGTTGAACAGCCTCTCGGAATTGAGAAATGTAATTACTTACAACAATCGCAACGGCTATGTAGTACACCCTGATGAAACCCCCTTCACATATCCTTGGGGAGCAAATATGTACTATTTCAATCCTGTCGCGAAACAGAGG
>CAMKQN010000111.1:0-5176 GCA_946414935.1 uncultured Bacteroidales bacterium | reverse complement strand
AGTGGCTGGAGAACATACAGGACTGGAACCTCAGCCGCAGCCGCTACTGGGGCACCCCGCTTCCCGTCTGGCGCAGTGAAGACGGCCGCGAGGAAGTATGCATAGGCAGCGTGCGCGAGCTCTGGGACGAGATAGACAAGTCCGTGGCCGCCGGTTTCATGCAGAGCAACCCGCTTAGGGACGCCGGCTTCGACCCGGACGACATGAGCAAGGAAAACTACGACCGCATCGACCTCCACAGGCCGTACGTGGACAAGATTATCCTCGTCAGCCCCGGCGGACGCAGGATGACCCGAGAGACCGACCTTATCGACGTGTGGTTCGACTCCGGAGCCATGCCATACGCCCAGACCGGCCTGCGCGGCATCAAGAGCAGCGATTTCGGCTGCACGGCAGACTTCATAGCAGAGGGCGTGGACCAGACGCGCGGATGGTTCTACACCCTGCACGCCATCCATACCATGGTCAGCGGCACACCTGCCTTCAAGCGGGTGATTTCCAACGGCCTGGTGCTGGACAAGAAGGGCGAAAAGATGAGTAAGCGCCTCGGCAACGCCGTGGACCCCTTCAAGGCAATGGATACTTACGGGCCGGACGCTCTGCGCTGGTACATGATGACCAACGCCCAGCCCTGGGACAACCTGAAGTTCGACGAAGCCGGAGTGGAGGAAGTGCGCCGCAAGTTCTTCGGCACCCTCTACAACTCTTATTCGGTCTTCGCCCTGTATGCCAACCTGGATGGCTTCGACCCCGCCACGGCGGCTGTTCCTTATGAAGACCGTCCCCTGTTCGACCGCTGGATTATCAGCAGGCTGAACAGCCTGGTGCGCCGCGTAAAGGAAGCTTACGAAGACTACGACATCACCACTGCAGGCCGTTTGGTGCAGGATTTCGTATGCGACGACCTCAGCAACTGGTATATACGCCTCAACAAGAAGCGCCTCTGGGGCTCTGGCCTTGGCACCGACAAGCTGGCCGCCTACCAGACCCTCTACGAGGTACTTAAAGGCGTTGCTTTGCTGGGCGCCCCGATAGCTCCGTTCTTTATGGAACGGATGTGGCTGGACCTGGTCCCCGGCAGCGAGTCCGTACACTTCGAGCCCATGCCGGAGAGCTGCGGAAGACTCATTGACGAGGCACTTGAAGAAAGTATGTCCTTCGCCCAGAAAGCATCCTCAATGGTGCTGGCGCTGCGCAAGAAGGTGGGCATCAACGTGCGCAAGCCGCTTGCCAAAGTGCTGGTGCCTGTGCTGGACGACGAAGTGAAGTCGCATATAGAGAAGGTAAGCGACATATTCCTCACCGAGGTGAACGTGAAGCAACTGGAATTCCTGCACGACACCACCGGTATCATCACCAAGCGCATCAAGCCCAATTTCAAGACATTGGGCAAGATATACGGCAAGCAGATGAAGGAAATCGCCGCTGCGTTCGGCACGCTTGGCCAGGAGGTCATCGCTGACATTGAAAAGTCGGAGGAATACGCCCTCGGGCTTCCCTCCGGCACGGTATTGCTCCATCCCGGCGACTACGAAATCAGCTCCGAGGACATGCCCGGCTGGCTCGTGGCTACCGAGGGTACGCTTACAGTGGCCCTGGATATAGTACAAACTCCGGAGCTTGTGCTGGAAGGCACGGCCCGGGAACTGATCCACCCCATACAGAACCTCAGGAAAGAGAGCGGATTCGAACTTACGGACCGCATAGACACCCGCATCTACGCCGGCGGGGATGCCTACAGGGCAATTCGGGAGGCTCTGGACGCTTTCGGCAGCTATGTGGCTGCGCAGACCCTATCTCTGAGCCTGGAACTGCTGCCGCTGGCTGAAGCTCCAGCCGGAGCGGCCGAAGTGGCCTGGGAAGATGAAACAATCAGAATAAACCTTAATCGTAAATAAATATGGCAGAAGAAATTAAGACACGTTATTCCGATGAGGAACTGGCCGAATTCAAGGCTATCATCGACGATATGCTGGTTAAAGCCCGCGCGGAATATGACACTCTCCGCCACGTGATAATGCACAACGGATCGAATGATATCGAAGACACTTCGCCTTCTTTCAAGACTGTAGAAGACGACGGAGCCAACCAGCTCTCCAAGGAAGAGGCAAGCCAGCTCGCGCAGCGCCAGTACAAGTTCATCCAGAATCTCGAAGCCGCACTGGTGCGCATCGAGAACAAGACTTACGGCATCTGCCGCGAGACCGGCAAGCTTATCCCCAAGGAGCGCCTTCGCCTGGTACCTCACGCCACGCTTACCGTGGAGGCTAAGGAGAAACTCGCAAAGGCAGGCAAGAAATGAAAGTATCCAGAGGTGCGAAGCTGATAATCCTCGGAGTGCTTCTGGTGGTGATTGACCAGTTGATCAAGTATCTGGTCAAGACCAACATGTCGCTCGGGGAGCAAATACATGTTATCGGAAACTGGTTCCGCCTGTGCTTCGTAGAAAATGAAGGCATGGCTTTCGGCATGAAGTTCGGAGGCTCGGTTGGAAAATTCCTGCTGTCGCTCTTCCGTATAGTGCTGTGCGGCGCCTTGATATGGTGGATCTCTTCCTTGAACAAGAAGGGAAACGCTCCTGCAGGGGTTCTGGTCGGCCTGACTCTGATTACCGCCGGGGCTTTCGGCAACATTATCGACTGCCTGTTCTACGGTATGATTTGGGACTATGCCCCTTTCATGTTCGGCAAAGTGGTGGATATGTTCTATTTCCCGTTGATCCATAATTCGGCGGGGGATGTGATTTTCTTCAGCCCCGTGTTCAATTTCGCCGATTCGTGCGTGACAGTCGGGGCCTTCTACCTGATTCTGTTCCAGTGGAAGTTCTTCGCGGCCGATGATAAGAAGAAAGACAGTCCTGCTGCTTAGCGCTTTTGCTGCGTTTGTACTGAGTTGCTGCCCTCGCGGCGGCAATTCTGGTTTTTATGAAGCGGACGCTCTGTATTTTAACGCCTCTGCCCGCGACTGGGTAATGGGCACGGGCCGCCTGTATCCGGAGACCGTCCCCTCCCCTCCCGCCGCGCCTAAGGGCTACGTACCGGTGTACCTCAGCCATTACGGCAGACACGGCTCCCGCTACATGGACGGCAAGAACGGCTACGGACTCGTGTCTGAAGTACTCAGGCGCGCAGCCGCCGACGGCAGGCTCACCCCATTAGGGAAAGATATCTGGGCAAAATATTCTGCAGCATTGCCTTACCTTAGCGGGCGCACCGGGGAGCTTACTCCGCTCGGGGCATTGCAGCAGCGGCAGATAGCCAGGCGTATGGTGGACAACTACCCCCGGCTTTTCAGGAAAGGAGCACGTGTGGTCGCAAACTCCACCAATCTGGAACGGACGATGCTGTCTATGTGCAACTTCAACCAGGCATTGCTACAGAGTCACCCGTGGCTGGATATCCATGCCGACGCAGGCCGGCTTATGATGGGGCATATAAATCAACATTCTCCTGAAAATCCGAAAGTTACGCCGGAAGACGTACAATGGAAGAGCGCCGATGCACCATGGCGGCCCGAGTTCGACCGCTACTGCGGGCGGCTGCTTCACTGGGAGGCGTTCTGCAGTATGATGTTCGACGACATGGAGTACGTCCGGAGCATCTGCGATCCGGTTCGCTTCGAGCGGGACTATTTCGCGGTAGCAAAGAACCTGCCCAGCTGTCCGGTGGAAGACTGCGGCCTTTTCCGGGCCGTCCCGGATGAGGAGCAGGAATTGCTGGGGCGGCTGGAGAACTATACTTTCTATGTGGAAAAGAGCTTGTGGCCTGGAGGGAACGGGCGCGGCTGCTATCTGTCCGAGGCTGTGCTGGGTGACATAATGGCTCACGTTGCCGAGGACCTACGGGACGGGGTTAGCGTGCGGTTGCGCTTCGGACACGACGGTTGCATCATGGCACTGTTCGCCCTTATGGGGATGGACGGCTGGAGCGACGTACCGGAAGACCCGGAGCGGGCATGGGAGTACTGGGACGTTTCCCGCATACCAATGGCCTGCAACTTCCAGCTGGTGTTTTTTGCGCCCAGGCGTTCTGCTGCAAAACCTGTGGAAGAGGAGCTGCTGGTTATGATGATGCTCAACGAGGAGCCGGTGGCGCTGCCGCTGAAGGAAGTGCCGGCTTCGGGGAGGAATGAGGCTTTTACTCCGGAGGCAACGTCTATGCGCAGAAATGGATCAGGACCGTATTACCGCTGGAGCGACTTCGTAGAGCATTATACACCGATACTCGACAATGCCCGCATGCACCTGGCGCAATAAAAAATTTGCAGAACCAGAGTTTTTTCATACATTTGCATTCCCAAAACGGAGGTGTGGCCGAGTGGTCGATGGCGGCAGTCTTGAAAACTGTTGAACGGCAACGTTCCGGGGGTTCGAATCCCTCCGCCTCCGCGCAATGAAATGTAAACGAAAATGCTGCCCGCGCAGCATTTTTTTGTTGTACGGCAGCCCCGTCGAAAGCAAGCTTTCGCAAGGGGATGACGGACGACAAAAAGAGCCGCAGGCTCGCCATCGTTTACATTTCTCCCGGACAAAAGGGAAAAGGCGACACGCAATAAACTGAACTACGCATATTTCGGATTTGCATCCGCTTTCTGCATATATAGTAATTTTTTTCTGAGCTGCAAACAAAAAAACAAACTGGACTCCAAGTCTGGTCATTTTATATGGCCTACCTTGCGACCAGATTTCCAAAACGGAGATCTGGTTTCTGCTTCTGTAGCCACAAAACAAGAAGCCATTGTTTCACCTTTTTAGCCCGCTATCCGCTGCAAATCCAAAACCGCCGCCCTCCCATCAGGAAAGCGGCGGCTTTATTGTCATGCTGATAGTTTTAATTCGCCGATATGGTCACATCAGCGACCGGCATGGTGAGGGTGTAGGATCCGCCTCCGTTGTCTGTCAAAGCAACGGGGTTACTGGCACCATCGACAGCGCTGTAGGAAGAACCGCCGGACAGGGTCAGAGTTACTGCCTTGCCGAAAACAAAGTACTTGACACTTTCGTGCAGCAGGTCTTCAGCCGTTGAAGTCGTCACGGTTACGCCACCGGCGCCGGCAATCTTGTAAGCACCGGTCACACCATCCTGGTCTACACCATCAACGGCAAGACAGCCCGGAACAGAAGAATAGAACGAATTCGTGAACACAAAGCTACCCGTAGTACTCTGTCCGTTATAGG
>CAMKQN010000110.1:0-5258 GCA_946414935.1 uncultured Bacteroidales bacterium | reverse complement strand
AGATGAATGCCGACGGTTCGGTCAAATCTTCCGTCGATAAGTTCTATACTCCGGAACAGTTGCAGAAGGTCGCTGCCGAGTGCGGGGCTTCCACCGGTGACTTGCTGCTCATCATGTGCGGCGAAAAGCGCAAGACGCAGACCCGCCTCGGCGTGCTCCGTATCGAAATGGGCAACCGTCTGGGACTCAGGGATCCTCACGTCTTCGCACCCTTGTGGATAGTGGACTTCCCGCTGCTCGAGTGGAGCGAAGAAGACGGTCGCTTCTATGCTATGCACCACCCCTTCACCGCCCCCAAGCCGGAGCATGAGAAGTGGTTCTACTCCGATAAGAAAGAGGACCTGGAGCGCGTGTGCGCCAACGCCTACGACTTTGTGCTCAACGGCACCGAGCTTGGCGGCGGTTCCATCCGTATCCACAATGCAGATATGCAGAAGAGGATGTTCGAGGTGCTCGGGATCGGCCCCGAGGAGGCGGAATACAAGTTCGGTTTTATCATCAACGCCTTCAAGTTCGGAGCCCCGCCACACGGAGGTCTGGCATTCGGATTCGACCGCGTGTGTGCATTGTTCGGAGGCCAGGAGACCATCCGTGACTACATCGCATTCCCCAAGAACAACCAGGGCCGCGACGTAATGATAGACTCTCCTTCCAAGATAGACCAGGTGCAGATGGACGAACTGTTCCTTGCATCCACCGTTAAAGAATAAGTACTATGACAGCAGGAGATGACTTCCAGATAGTTGCAGATACCGTCGAGAACGGAGTACGTCATATCACCGCCATACCCAGCAAGCTGGTGTGCAGCAAGATGATAGATTTCGAGCTGGTGGACGGCAAGATACATAATCTCCGCTATATGGGCGGCTGCAACGGCAACCTCAAGGCCCTGGGAGCTTTGCTCGAAGGTGCCGATACCAGTTTCGCGCTTGAACGCCTTGACGGCATCAACTGTGCAAACCGGGGTACATCCTGCTCCGACCAGTTTGCCCGTATCCTCCGTCAGGTCTCCGGGGAATAAGCTATCTTAAAAGATACATCCGTGGCAGGTCCTCCATTCATTGGCGGGACCTGCTACGTTTTTGGTCTTTTTCGTAGCAGGTCCTACCAGGTTTGTGCACACCAGGCACGCTAAACGGGGAAAATGAACAAGCGTGAAACAATTTCTTCAAGATTCCATTCTTTCACGCAGATTGATCATAAGATGCAAATCCTTGGATTTCAGGCCTTTTCGCAGACGTAGCCGAAGAAGGCCTGGATATCCTTGCGGGAGTTGAAACGGGCCATATAGGCCTGGTTCCCCAGATCGTCGGAGAGGGCGTCGGGCACTCTCCTGCACATGCAGATGCCCAGCGCCGGATCGGCTGGCGACCATGCGCCTGAACCGTAGCGGGCAAGGATGTCCTCGTGGGAGTGGGCATAGGTATAGCAGTCCCTGCGGCTCGCGTAGGCGCAGTAGTACTGCTCTCCCGAAGACTTGCGCTTCTCTCCGAATGCTACCATGTCAGCCCAAATCTGGAATACGTCGGTAGAATGGGCGTAGTTCATCATGTCCGGAGTATAGCCTCCCGGGGGACGCATATTGACTTCCAGTCCGACATAATCTCCTTTCTTTCCGAGACCTTCCCTGTCGCGGTCGAGCTGGAAGAACTCCAGATGGACAAAACGGCCGGTGACGCCGAACGCACGGACTGTCTTTCGCCCAATCTTGGCAAGCGCGGCCGGAACATTTTTATTGGTCCAGTAGCAGGTGTCCAGATTATTGTGCACTATATCCATGATTGGCGTCGGGAATATAGTGTTGTTCTCAAAAACGGGCTTCCCGTCCAGGTTGTAGATGGCGTCGTAACTTACCAGCAGGCCGGTGATGAACTCCTCAATCACGAAGTCGCCGTAGTTGTGTTCGTGGGCTTTGAACCAGTCTTCCAACTCTTTATCACATAGGATTTTAGCGGTCCCGCCAGCACCTACGCCGTTGTCTGGCTTGGCGATGATGGGGAAACCGGTCTTGCGGGTGAACGCCTGCACGGCCTTAAGTCCCTCGGCCGCCTTTATCTGCCGGGCTGTGGGCACGCCGCCGAGGGCGTAAAACTTCTTCATTTCCGACTTGTTCTTAATGCCGGATATGCGGTCGGTATGGAGTCCGGTCGTTACGTTGAAATCGGTACGCAGGCGGGCGTCCTGCTCCAGCCAGTACTCGTTGTTGGACTCTATCCAGTCTATACGTCCGTACTTGTGGGCAAACCAGGCTACGGCGCGATATACCTCGTTGTAATCTTCCAGGTTGCGTACCTGATAATAATCCGTAAGAGAATTGCGGAGTTCTTCGGAGAGCTCCGAATAAGGTGCGTCGGCAATTCCGAGCACATTTGCCCCGTTGGCCTTCAGACCGGCGCAGAAGTGACTGTAGGTCTGAGGGAAATGAGGGGAAATAAAAACAACGTTCATAAAAGTATACACTTGATTTTCATTCGATATCTGGCGCATAGCGCCGTTGGAGATCTCCCATGCTGTTCCGAAAAGCGTGTTGCGTCCGGCTTTGCACAGTATATATCCGCCATCCGGGATACTGTAGAAAGAGTGCCTCCAGCTGTCCAGGAATATCACGTCCTCGAACAGCCGCCGTCCGTCCAGAACCACTCCGCGTACCTGATGATAATGGGGAACCAATTGAATATCAGTGAGTCCCAGTCCGCGCAGCCAGCGGGTGTAAGAATTGCTTGCCGCTTCTCCGGGAAGTTCGGGATGCGAGTACACTATGTCCGCGCAGTTCATGGAACCGGCGCTGCATCCCATGACAAGCCCGTCGAAGCCTTGCAACAGCTCCCTGAGTCCCAGATCATGGAGGAATTTGTTTTGCGTGGGAACATGTCCTCCGCACAGCACCAGCCAGTCGGCTTCATCCAGCAGCGTGCGCACGTGGGATGCGTTCCTGCGGTCCAACATCACTATGCGTCCAGGCTTTATCCCGGAGTTGAAGATACAGGAAGACATGCCTTCCAGCACGCTGGAACTGAACTTTGCATCGTCCGGAGCCGCGCTCACCAGCAGGACGGAAGGGGCGGCGGCAGCGGGGTGGCGCCTCGCCTGCGCGGCGGCCAGCTCCGTCTTCACCGTGGCGAGAAAGCCATTGTCTTCCGTAAACCTGTCCTCGCCGTAGCGGGTGGGACTACCTGTCAATATCAGCGTCATCGGAGCGCAAAGATATGTATTTTTTTTATCTTTGTGATGATGAAGACCTATTACGATTACGACTTGAGCGCCCGGAATACCTTCCGCATGAAGGTCCGTTGCGCCTGCTATATTGAGTATGATAGCGTGGATGAGCTTGCCGGCCTGGACTTTGACTCCCTCCCTAAACCCATAAGGCATATAGGCGGTGGCTCCAACCTTCTGTTTACAGGAGACTTTCCCGGCACTATCCTGCATTCCGCCATCCGATACATTAAATATGTGGATATGGGACTTGATGAAGTGCCAGTGATTGCAGGCGGAGGCGTGTGCTGGGATGAGCTGGTGGCGGAATTGTGCAAACATTCCCTGTGGGGAGCGGAGAACCTGTCCCTCATCCCCGGAGAGGTGGGCGCCGCTGCCGTTCAGAATATCGGAGCTTATGGCGTAGAATTCAAGGATATAGTTTCCGGGGTGAGCTGCTTCGACCTGCAGGAACGCAAAAAATGTAAATTCACGGTCGGCGAATGCCGCTACGGATACCGTGAATCCATGTTCAAGGAGGCGGCAGGCCGTTATGTAATCACCTCGGTGCTATTACGGGTGTTCCGAAAAGCCAGGCCGCGCCTGGAGTACAAGGGCCTGGCCGGCATAGATGCATCCAGCCCGCAGGCTGTCCGCGATGCCGTAATAGCTATAAGGCGCACCAAACTGCCGGACCCGGAAGAAATCGGAAGTGCCGGTTCCTTCTTCAAGAATCCTGTGGTCACGGCCCTGGACCTGGCACGTATCAGCGATATCGTCCCGGGTGTAAGCGTCCCCCACTTCATACTTCCCGGCGGCATGATAAAGGTGCCTGCCGCCTGGCTCATAGACCAATGCGGGCTTAAAGGCGAAAAAGAAGGAGGAGCTGCCGTTTATGAAAAACAGCCGCTGGTCATAGTAAACCAAAGCGGCAACGCGAGTCCGGAAGACATTCTGGAACTGGAGCGGCGGGTGATAGCCACGGTACACGAGCGCTTCGGCGTCTCGCTAAGCCCTGAAGTAGAGCACTTATAAAAAAGGCGCTGACGAAAAAGCAACGTCGTTCGAAGAGAAGTAAAAACGCGCCTTGGCGAGCGGCCGGAGGCCGAAATACCCCTGACAGGCTCGCCAGTTGGCGGGGGTTAAGAAAGCCAAAGGCGGTGACTAAAAAGCACTGCTGCTGGTTCGAAGAGAAGTAAAAAGTCGCTGAAAGCGACCGGCCGGAGGCCGAAATACCCCTGACAGGGGTCGACAGCGGCAGCTGGCGGGGGTTCAGAAGGTAAGTAACGGGCTGACTAAAAAGTCGATAGCGACTTTTTAGTCAGCCCGTTTTTATCAAAAGTGAGGTACTTAGTCCTCGTCCTTCTCCTGTGCAGCGTAATCTGCGAGGAGCTTGGTCTGGACATCACCCGGTACAGGCTGGTAATCGGCAAACTCCATTGTGAAGGTTGCGGAACCAGCAGTGAGGGAACTCAGAGTGGTGGAGTAGCGGTAGAGTTCTGCCAGAGGCACACGGGCCTTGAGGATGGCGAATCCCTTGTCTGCTCCCATGTCGCCGAGCATACCGCGGCGGTTCTGGAGGTCGGACATAACGGCACCCTGATACTCGCTCGGAGTCATGACTTCTACATTGTAGATAGGCTCGAGAATCTTAGGACCGGCGTTGCGGAATGCCTCACGGAATGCGTTGCGTCCTGCAATGATGAAGGCGATTTCCTTGGAGTCCACCGGGTGCATCTTGCCGTCGTAAACGAACACGCGGATGTCGCGGGCATAGGAACCGGTGAGAGGGCCTTCAACCATGCGCTCCTTGATACCCTTAAGAATAGCGGGCATGAAACCGAGGTCGATGGCACCGCCCACGACGCAGTTGTAGAACTCCAGTTTGCCGCCCCATTCGAGCTCGGTAATATCCTGGGTCTTAACGTTCAGCTGGGTTTCCTTGCCGTTGATCATGAACTTGGTGTTCAGATCACCCTCGGCAGGGCAAACGAGCAGATGGACTTCACCGAACTGGCCGGCGCCGCCGGACTGCTTCTTGTGACGGTACTGTGCGCTCGCCA
>CAMKQN010000109.1:0-5365 GCA_946414935.1 uncultured Bacteroidales bacterium | reverse complement strand
CAGGGAGGGGAATGAGCTCTCCAGCATCTGCCGGAGATGAGTAAGGTCCGGTGCGCTCCACAGCAGGACTGCGAACGAACGCAAGCCGTCACGGCCTGCCCTGCCGGCTTCCTGGAAGTAGGATTCTATGCTGTCAGTAGGCTCCCAGTGTACCACGAAGCGCACATCGGGCTTGTCTATTCCCATACCGAAGGCATTGGTGCATACCATCACCCTTATCTCCCCCTTCTTCCAGGCCTCCTGCCTTTCGCTCCTGCTCAAGGTGCCCAGTCCCGCATGGTAGAATGAGGCGCTTATGCCCTGCGAACTAAGCAGGGCCGCAATGTCTTCGCAGCGCTTGCGGCTCCTCAGATATACGATTCCAGAACCATGTACGCCGTTGCAGATGTCCAGCAGCTGTCCTGCCTTGTCGTGACATTGCCTCACGATATACGACAGATTGGGCCGCTCGAAACCTGCTCTGAGCACATTAAAAGAAGGACGCTCCGGATCCAGGGACAATCTAACGGCAATGTCTTCCGCCACCTTGGGTGTAGCTGTGGCGGTAAGCGCTATGACGGGAGCGTCGACCGTCTTCCGGAGTTCTCCTATGTTAAGGTAGTCCGGCCGGAAATCGTAGCCCCACTGGGAAATACAGTGAGCCTCGTCCACCACCAGGAAATTGATGTCCAATTCTTCCAGATAGGAACGGAAAAGAGGCGTAGAGAGACGCTCGGGAGATACGTAGAGAAACTTGTAATCGCCGTAGGACGCGTTGTTCAGGGCCAGATCGACTTCCCTCCGGCTCATGCCGGCATGTATAGCTATCGCCTTGATGCCGCGCTGCCCCAGGTTCTGTACCTGGTCTTTCATGAGGGCTATCAGGGGCGTAACCACAAGTGCCAGACCGTCTTTCATCATGGCGGGGACCTGGAAGCAGATGGATTTGCCGCCTCCGGTAGGAAGTATCGCAAGGGTGTCTTTTCCCCCCAGGGCAGAAGTGATTATTTCCTTCTGCATCGGCCGGAAGCCGTCATAGCCCCACCAGCGCTTCAGTATCTGCTCCGGCGTGAACATTTATGCCAATATTATGAAAACGCAGGGCCGCTTCCCTATGGTCAGAGGCTTCTGTCTCCACGCCTTTATGCTCCTGGTGAGGATGCAAGCGTCAGGAAGGGTGATATCGGCAGCTACGCACAGTTTGGTATCTGGGCCGAGGAACTGCAGCATGTCTGCAAAAAGAGCATCGTTACGGTACGGTGTTTCTATGATTATCTGACTCTGATTCAGAGACTTGGATTCACGTTCCACAGCTTTGAGGGCAGTACGGCGCTCATCCGTCTTGGCCGGCAGGTAGCCCCTGAAGGCAAAGCTCTGGCCGTTTAGCCCGGAGCCCATCAGTGCAAGCATAAGGGAGGACGGGCCCACCAGCGGCACGACCTCTATGCCCTTTTCGTGGCACAGTGCAACTAGCGCCGCACCGGGATCGGCCACAGCAGGGAGTCCGGCTTCCGATATCAGGCCCACATCACCTTTGTCGAACAAGGCTGCCATAGCTTCTACCTCTGCCTGCCCGGTATGCTCGTTGAGAGTATGGAACTCGAGCTCCTCTATGTGCCCCTTCAGGCCGGCCCGGGAAAGGAAGCGGCGGGCGGTGCGCACTTCTTCAACCACAAAGCATTTGAGACCTTGGGCTTTCTGAAGCACGGGACCGGGCAGCACATCCGCCGGATCATAATCGCCCAGAGGCGAGGGAATCAAGTATAGTTTTCCTTTCACGAATGCAAATATAGGAAAAAACGCAGACTCTGCATTAGCGTTTGCCGGGCTACCGCTGCGGCGGACTATACGAATACGTAAAAAAAGCCTATATTTGTACCTTTCAAAGACTTGATTTTGAACCGGTTCCGAACAACTTTACTGGGCGTGATACTGCTGACGGCTGCTTTTGCAGCCGAGGGCAGGGAAATTTCTGCGCTGGATTCCCTTCTGGCCCGCTACAACTCCTACGCCGCCTGGTACTCGCCCGAGAAGGTATATCTGCACTTCGACCGGACTTGCTTCACGTCCGGAGAAACTATATGGTTCAAGGGCTGGACTCGGGAGGCTTCCAGCAGTTCGGTGCTTCCTCCCAGCAATTTCATTTATGTCGAAATCCTTGACAATCATGGCGAAACGGTTGCCAGGGTAAAAATCAAGCGCAGCGGAAACGGGTTTCCCGGATGTATCGAACTTCCCGAAAACCTGGAGACCGGAAACTACACCCTCAGGGCCTATTCCCTATGGCAACTGAACAACGGCGACGAGTACCTGTTCAATGAGAGCATACGCATAATCGGCGAAAGCGTTAAACCTGAGAAAAGTCTTAAACCTCCCACAGCCGGGGCATTAGTCAGTTTCTGGCCGGAAGGCGGGCGGTATTTTGCCGGCCACAGGGCGGTGATCGGCTTCAAAGCCACAGACGGAGCGGGCAGGAGCCTGGATTTCGAAGGCCAACTTGTAAACGACCAAGGAACGGAGGTGAAACTGGTGTTTACCGTCCACGACGGTATGGGTGTGTTTTCGTTCTTGCCGGAACCGGGCCGCAGCTACAGCGTGCGGGACGCCTCGGGCAAGCTTCATCCACTCCCGCCTCCGGCCGAAGAAGGAGGCTCGCTGCAGCTGCTGACCAGAAGCGGCCGGTACTACGTCAGCGCTCTGGGGTTCGGCGGAGGCACTGCAAATCTGCTTCTTCGGGACGCCACCGAGCTGCGTCCGATAGCAGAAATAGACCTGGATGGCAAGGCCGGCGCCATAATGCTTGAGCGGGAATTCTGCCGTCCCGGCATCAACCACCTTCTGCTGCTGGACCCGCGCGGCAGGATATTGGCGGAAAGGCTGTTTTTCGTACGCGACTACGACGCTCCCGCCTGCAGCGTGGACGTGGAACGTTTCACGGCCGTCCCCGGAGACCCGGTCAGGGCTACGGTCGTCCTGGGCAAGCCGGACGGAACGCCGCTGGACGGGAACTGCTCCGTATCGGTAGTCAGAGGGGCGCTCAAAGACTGGAGGCAGGGCGACGGCATAGTTTCCTACATGGGCCTGAGCAGCGAGCTGAAAGGCCGTATCAATGATCCTTGTTACTATTTCGACCCGAAGATTCCGGAGCCGGAAAGGGATGTGGCCCTGGACCTGCTCATGATGATTCAGGGGTGGAGGTATTACGACCTGGAGCGAATCACGGGTATCAATGAGGACCGCATCAAAATAAAGTACTTGAGGGAAAGGGTACAGGAACTCCGCGGGCATATTTCCCGCCGGCTTTCTTCCAGGATGCCCAGAAACTTCATTTTTACCTTCCTGATTCCGCAGCAGAACATTCTGCAGTCTGTAGAAGTGGCACGGGGACGGCGTTTCGTAATAGACAGCCTTGATTTCCAGGAAAACACCGGGATGCTTATAAACATCGGCAGTTCCCGCCTGGGAGCGCACTACCTTCCCAAATGGGACGGAGACCCCGCTGCAGGGCCTTACATCTACAAGCCCGCCCCAGGCTTTGCAGGAAGCCTGAAGTTGCCGGAGCCGCTGCAAAGCGAGACCATGCGCGGCGACACCCTCGCGGGGGCAGTGGTTACAGCTTCATACACTGAAGACGACGTGCTGGTATTCGGCAGGAGCTACCGGGAAGACTTGCTCACGTTCAAGGACATGACGCTTGTGGAGTACCTCAGCATGACAAAGGCGATGTTCGAGTATGACGGCGAATATATGTACAACCGCAGCCGGAAGCGAAACCGGTCTGCCTACGACGGACGCGCCGAAGAGTCCGACGATTCGTGGGATACGGGCGAAGAAAACGATTCCGGGAGAGTTAAGCTGATCGTGGAAGACTCAGAGGAAGAATGGTGGAGCTTTGACATGCTGCGTCTGGAAGATCTCCGTTCACTGAGCATATCCACCCAGCCTGATCCCGTATATGGAGGCGACGGAGGGGTTGTGCATATCGTAGTGAAGCCAGGCGGGCTGCGCCGGGATACGGACCGCAATCCGTCGCTGCTGTATTTCGTGCCGCTCGGTTATCAGGCAACACGTTATTTCGAAGCTGCAGGCTACATTCAGGGAGAGAGCGGAGTTGCAGGCAAGCGCAACACCGTCTGGTGGTCTCCGGACGTACCAGTTTCCCAAGGGCGCGGAGTATTTGAATTCCGCAACGACAACTCTTGCGACTACCCTTTTCTTATCAGGATAGAAGGGATTGATACCGAAGGACGTCCTTTCTCCTGCCATAGCCTTGTGAGCCCCGAATAATACCTCAAATTCTTTGAGAAGACGATTAAAATGATTACATTTGCAGACTGGAAACTAATTTTATATTTCAATATCTGTTATGTCTAAAATCAATCTTGGCAAGTATGGTATAAAGGGCGTAAAGGAGATTCTTTACAACCCTACGTACGAGGTTCTTTACAACGAAGAGACCACTCCCGGTCTCGAGGGCTTTGACAAAGGTCAGGTGACCGAGCTCGGCGCCATCAACGTGATGACGGGCGTGTACACCGGACGTTCTCCCAAGGACAAATATATTGTTTACGACAAGACCACCAAGGAAGGCGCTCCCGGCGAAATCTGGTGGACTACTCCCGAATACCCCAACGACAACCACAAGATGCCAGAATCCGTGTGGAAGGAGGTCAAGAAACTGGCCCTCGGCCAGCTCAGCGGCAAGCGCCTCTTCGTGGTCGACGGTTTCTGCGGCACCCACAAGGACACCCGCATGAAAGTCCGCTTCATCATGGAAGTCGCCTGGCAGGCCCATTTCGTGACCAACATGTTCATCCGTCCCAAGAACCAGAAGGAATTCGACCAGGAACCCGATTTCGTGGTTTACTGCGCATCCAAGGCCAAAGTGGACAATTATGAGCAGCTGGGGCTCCGTTCCGACACCTGCGTCGCTTTCAATGTCACCAGCCGTGAGCAGGTAATCCTGAACACATGGTACGGCGGCGAGATGAAGAAGGGCATGTTCTCTATGATGAACTACTACCTTCCTCTGAAGGGAATCGCAGCTATGCACTGCTCCGCCAACACCGACATGAACGGTGAGAACACCGCGATCTTCTTCGGTCTGTCCGGAACCGGCAAGACCACCCTTTCCACCGATCCCAAGCGCCTCCTCATAGGCGACGACGAGCACGGCTGGGACAACAAGGGAGTATTCAACTTCGAGGGCGGCTGCTATGCCAAGGTCATCAACCTTGACAAGGAGAGCGAGCCGGACATCTACAACGCAATCCGCCGCGACGCCCTGCTTGAGAACGTCACAGTCGATGAGGCCGGCAAGATCGACTTCGCCGACAAGTCCGTCACCGAGAACACCCGCGTAAGCTATCCTATCTACCACATCGAG
>CAMKQN010000108.1:0-5382 GCA_946414935.1 uncultured Bacteroidales bacterium | reverse complement strand
GCAAGACCAGCGACAGCTACTGCTCCTATACGGCCAGCCATTACTGGTACTACCGTCCGGCTTCCGGAGCTCCTGCCAACGAAAGCGATTGGGAAGTGGTGGCAATCCAGACCATTCCCGGCGGAGACATTACCCACGAGTACTTCTGCTCCACCCTCTCTACCGAAAGCAGCCTGGCGAAGGATTTCTACTTTTAGTACTTTATAATTCTGTGCAGCACCGAGATGGCGGTGCTGTCCGGATGTATACGTTCGGCGCGGGAAATCCAATTCCCGCGTTCGTCGTATTCATAGCTGAAATACCTGAATGGATTCTCCTCCAGTCCGGGCACCCACTCCAGCTCCCCCTTAGAATTGAGGGTGGCATTGCGGCTGATTTCCGGAAGACCTTTAGAGTTGTATTGTATGTCTATGTCCATCTGGTCTCCACGGACACATGTGGGCTTGTTGTCATCCCTGAAAAAGTCCACTTCGGCGCGGCCGGTGAGCTCCCCGTCGGGAGTATAAGACTCTTCGGTGTAATGAGAGCCGGAGAACTTCTTTTTAATGATGTACTCTTCTTCTCCTTCACCGTAGTACACTGTATGCACTATATGACGGCCGTCATTCTCATGAACCCAGCGGTGAATCTCCTGGTTGTTCATGCCGTACACCCGGCACTCCTTTATGAATTTCCCGTCAATTTCATATTCATAGCGCACCTCATAGTCTCCCTCGCTGTTTATGCCATATACTTCCTTTAGCCGGCTACGCTCATCGTAAATATATGATTCCTTGAATCTTGGACTTCCGTCAAAATTTCTGGTGCACACGCTGTCAAGTTGCCCCTTTCCGTTGAAGAAAGCAGTGTAAGGCAGTTCCAGCGAGTCGGACTGGACTATGACCTCCTGTGCTTTGCAGTTGAGGGCGTAATTGCCCAAATCGGTCCTGATGGGATTGCAGGCACAGAACAGCACCGCAACGATGAATAAGCTGTTTTTCATGTCTTGCTTATAAATTGAATAGTTTAAGGGTATCTTCCAGGCTGAGAGCCTGTGAGATGTCGTAGCCGCCATTCCGGGTACGCCGTAGAGAACTGAGAAACGCTCCACCGCCCAGTGCTTCACCCAGGTCCCGGGCAAAAGCCCGGATATAAGTGCCTTTGGAGCAATCTATCTGTATTTCAGCGTGTTTCAGGGAGTAGCTGCGTATATCCGCAACACGTATCCGTCCACGGCCGTCCCCTGGCTCGACTGGCTCCTGCGCACTGATGAACCGATCTTCGAAGGAAAGCAATCTGAGGCCGTAAATATCTATTTCGGACGACTGCAACACCTCTCCCGGGTCGAACGCCACTCCTCTGGCGGTTGCTTCCTTCAGCAGTCTCCGGGCCGTTTCGTACGCCCTCACGCCGTCCACCGATTTGGCGCTGAAGAGCGGAGCAACCTGCTGCTGTCTGCCCAGGAAAGAAGGCAGCACAGCTTCGATGCTCTCCTTGCTTACGCAATCTTGCGGGAAGGTCCTGTCGATGTCTTTCTCCAGGTCGTACGACGGGGTGGTGGCGCCGAAGCAGACGCCCGCGATATATTGCTTGGGGCTGGCCTGCAGCTCCTCCGCCCGTCTTGTGGCGGGGCCGATGCACACCAGCAATATTCCGGTGGCAAGAGGGTCGAGCGTGCCGGCGTGGCCGACCTTGAGGTTCTTCTTGCCGAAGTGCCTGCAGGCAGCCCATTTGATCTTGCGGACCAGGTCTGCGGATGTCCAGCGGTACGGCTTGTCCACTGGCAGCACTATGCCGTCTGGGTAGTCGGATATGGCGTGTGAGAGCACTGCTGCGAAGGGCTATTTCACCGGAATCTTTTCGATGCGTCGGGCGTGACGGCCTCCTTCGAATTCGGCACTCAGCCACTCCCGGACCATGCTCACGGCCATCCGGTAGCTCACGAAGCGGGCCGGCATCACGAGCACGTTGGCAAGATTGTGGCTCTTCACCAGATGGGCGACGGCGGTGTTCCAGGCAAGGCCTGCACGGATTCCCTGGTGCTTGTTCAGGGTGATGGCCATGCCGTTGCCCGTGCCGCAGATAGCTATGCCTTTGTCTATTCTGCCGCTCTCAACGGCCAGGGCAAGGGGATGCGCGAAGTCGGCGTAATCGCAGGAGTCTTCCGTATCGGTGCCGAAATTCACGACCGTATGTCCCTTGCTTTCAAGGTATTTGATGAGCTTGAACTTATATTCCACGCCAGCGTGGTCGTTGCAGATGCCTATTGTCATAATTCCTCTTTTATGTTGTACGAATTGCGTTCAGGGTTGGAGCGGGCTATCATTTCGCCAAGCAGGCCGGCGAGGAACAGCAGGACTCCGAGAATGACGGCCAGCAGGGCCAGATAGAACAGGGGCTGGTCGGTGACTGCCCTGAACTTCAGCCCGTTAGCCTGGTGCACCAGTTTTGCCGCGATAATCCATACCGTCATCACGAAACCGGCAAGGAACATCAGCAGGCCGGTGGTGCCGAAGAAATGCATGGGCTTTTTGCCGAAGGTGCTCAGGAACCACAGGCTCTGGAGGTCCAGAAAACCGTTTACGAAGCGCTCTATGCCGAATTTGCTTTTGCCGAATTTGCGTTTCTCGTGGCGTACCGCCTTCTCGCCAATCTTTGTAAAACCTGCATTCTTGGCAAGATAGGGGATGTAACGATGCATCTCGCCGTACACCTCCACGCTCTTCACGACTTCATTCCGATAGGCCTTCAAGCCGCAGTTCATGTCGTGCAGCTTGATGCCGGTAATGCAGCGGGCAGTGGCGTTATATAGTTTGGAAGGCAGGTTCTTGGTGAGGGCGTTGTCTTTGCGGTGCTTCTTCCAGCCGCTCACCAGGTCGTACCCGTCCTCTTTTATCATCCGGTACATTTCCGGAATCTCCGCAGGGTCGTCCTGAAGGTCGGCGTCCATGGTGAAGACTACGTCCCCGGACGCCCTCTCGAAGCCGCAGAACAGGGCGGCGGACTTTCCGTAGTTGCGGCGGAAGCGCACTCCGTGCACGTGGCTGTCGGCCTCGCCGAGGCTTTTGATGCAGTCCCAGGAGCCATCGGTGCTGCCGTCGTCTATCATCAATATTTCGTAGCTCCACCCATTCTCCTGCATTACCGCGCTGATGCGGTCCTTGAGCTCGGGCAGCGATTCGCGCTCGTTGAGCAGCGGAACAATGACTGAAATATCCATACTCTACTGGAAATTGGTGCCGGAATCCTCGTTGAAAGGATTGCGGGATGGAATATTGCGGGACAGGATAGCAGAGAGAACTGTGCCGAACAGCCAGCACCAGATGAGATTCACGAAGAAAGTGTAGCTCGGCATCTTGGGAACAAGCTGCTCCATTTGTTCAAGCTGGGCCTCGGTGAATATGCCTTCGTACAACTGCATCGCAGCATCAATGGACTCTTTGAACATATCCGGCTGGATAAACAGTACCCAAGCCAGATAGAAGCCGGAGTATATCAATGCCGACAGCAGGGCGGTGGCGGCGCCGAAGCTGAAACTGTCCCGGTTGGTGACGCCCTCGTAGCGGCCGGCGAATCTCTGCATGAATACTTTCATCAGATAAATGCAGAGGAAAATCTTCGCCACCCAAAGCGCAATGCCTGCGACATTCAGCACGGCGGCTCCCGCTCCGGAAGCGTTAATCTTGGCCGTCATGGTGTTGACAACCATATAAACAATGGATATGAGGCCGAGTACGAGCCCGCTGCGGGCGGCATCGTTCCATATATTCTTTCTTTCAAGTGTAGTTTTATCCATAGCACAAATATAGATATTTTTTGTAACTTTGCAGATTGCAAACTAAAACTATTTATGTTGACTATAGCATTTACAGATGGCACCATCCGTCCCTGGGACGATGACGAAGCAAAACACATTTTCTGGCATTCTTCAGCCCACCTTATGGCGGAAGCCCTGGAGTCTTTGTATCCGGGCGTAAAGTTCGGCGTGGGCCCCGCAGTCGAGACGGGCTTCTACTACGACGTGGATCTTGGAGACGCCCAGATAAGCGAATCTGATCTCAAGAAGATCGAGGACAAGATGATTGAACTCGCACGCACCAAAGAGGTTTTCGAGCGTACCGAGGTTTCCAAGGCTGACGCCCTCAAGTATTTCACCGAGAAGGGAGACCCCTACAAAGTGGAACTTATCCATGACCTGGAAGATGGCACCATCACTTTCTATAAGAACGGTTGCTTCACCGACCTTTGCCGCGGCCCTCACGTAAAGCATGTCGATGATATCAAGGCCGTGAAGCTCACTGCAATAGCAGGTGCATACTGGAAAGGCGACCAGAACCGCCAGCAGCTTACCCGCATCTACGGCGTCACCTTCCCCAAGAAGAGCATGCTCGATGAGTATCTTAAGATGGTGGAAGAGGCGAAGAAACGCGACCATCGCAAGCTGGGAAAGAGATGGAGCTCTTCACTTTCTCCAACAAGGTTGGTCTGGGCTTGCCTCTGTGGCTGCCCCGCGGTGCCGTCATGCGCAATATCCTGGAGAACTTCCTTCGCGCCAAGCAGGCTGAAATGGGCTACCTGCCCGTAGTTACACCTCATATCGGCAGCAAGGAACTCTACGTTACTTCCGGGCATTATGCCAAATACGGAAAAGATTCCTTCCAGCCTATCAAGACCCCGCAGCAAGGAGAGGAGTACATGCTCAAGCCGATGAACTGCCCCCACCACTGCGAGATTTTCCGCAGCTCCCCCCGTTCCTACCGAGACCTTCCGCTCCGCTTCGCCGAGTTCGGCACCGTATATCGCTACGAACAAAGCGGTGAACTTCACGGACTTACCCGTGTGCGCGGCTTTACCCAGGACGACGCCCACCTGTTCTGCCGTCCGGACCAGCTGCAGGAAGAATTCGAGAAGGTAATAGACCTTATCCTCTACGTGTTCAAGACCCTCAAGATGACCGACTATATGGCCCAGGTGTCCCTGCGCGATCCCAAGAATACGGAAAAGTACATCGGATCCGATGAAAACTGGGAAAAGGCGGAGAAGGCTATCATCGAAGCGGCCGCGAAGAAGGGGCTCAAGACCGTGGTGGAACTTGGAGAGGCTGCTTTCTATGGCCCCAAGCTGGATTTCATGGTGAAGGATGCCATAGGCCGCAAGTGGCAGCTCGGTACGATCCAGGTGGATTACAACCTGCCCGAGCGTTTCGAGCTTGAGTTTACCGACGTGGACGGCACAAAGCAGCGCCCGGTGATGATTCACCGTGCACCTTTCGGATCCCTCGAGCGTTTTACCGCCGTGGTGCTCGAACATACCGCCGGACATCTTCCCGTGTGGCTCTCCCCGGATCAGGTGAAAGTGCTGCCAATCAGCGAAAAATATGCAGATTATGCAGAAAAAGTTTGC
>CAMKQN010000107.1:0-5582 GCA_946414935.1 uncultured Bacteroidales bacterium | reverse complement strand
AGCAGCCTTGCCGTCCTTGATCATGGAGGCGGTCTCGGGGAACGTCGTCAGAACTTTAAATGCAACGTTTGAAATGAGCTTGTTCGCAAGCCCGGGGGTCAGATCAGACTCGTGTGTGATAAGAGGTATCTTGTACTTTCTTGCCGCAGTTCGCACAATGGATGCTGGTTGCGAACACTACCTGCACCAAGGCAAGCAGAATCATAAAATTTCTCATATCTTTTCTGTTTTCCAAATTGTAATTCTGATGCCCGCATACACGCGAGTGCCCATTAGAGGACCCCAGATGCAACTGGCGTCGAAGCCTACTCTCCAAGGATCTTCCCAGCCTATGATCGGATTATGCTGGGTAAAATTGGTAAGGTTCTCTCCGCCAAGGTAAATGTCGAAACCTTTGAAGCGCTTTGTAACCTGGGCATAAAGCAGAGGATACATTGGAGAATAGCCGTCCGCATACAACGGATCCAGGCCGCGCATGAAGTCCCAAACCCTGCAGGGTCCGTTCAGGGATGCGGTAAAATCGAATATCCACTTGTTAAGATTGGTGGCATACTGCAAATTGAGAACGGCTTTATAACGGCTGGTCATGGGCTTGATATCGCTGTCCTGATTCTTCAGGGTCTGCCGGGCATCGGTATAACGTCCGGTCAAACTGACTGTAAAGCCGCGGAAAGGCTCGCTGGCAAAATCCAGCTGCAGGTTGTCGGTACGGGAACGGCCGCCGTCAATCGAAGACAGGGTATAGAAGTAAATGTCGGATGCGGTATAGTCCACCAGCATCTGCTCCGAGAAACGCGTTCCGAAGTAATCCAGACTGATGTAGGTCTTCTTGCTTTCATCGAAAGGCAGATACCAGGTAGCGTTACCTCCGAATGTCCATGCGTCTTCCAATGGATGCGCCATGAAATCACCTCTGACGTTTTTTAGCGAAGACATCACTCCGATGTTGTCTATGAGAGGCGTACTGTAACGCAAGCCCCTGCCTCCGTTTGCCCGGAACACCAATTGCTCCGCCGGCATCCATTTCAAAGTAAGGCGCGGGGACATGTGTACCCCCTGTCCTGTATACCAGTCACCGCGAAGGCTCACGATTGCGGAAAACTTGTCTTCTGCATGGAAAGTGTATTCAGCAAATGCCCCCAAGTCATTTAAGAACGAAGAAAGGGATTCGCTTCGAGGGAGCATGCCGAAAGCGGAATCATGACTAAAAGTGTCGAGAGTGCATTGCTCCTTGTAGATATCCAGCATATTGCTGAGTCCAAGGGTAAGATGATGGGCCTCCAGCTGCTGGTCCTGATACAGCAAGTTAACGAACATGGAATTTTGCTGTCCCAAATAGCCGTTGAATCCGTAACTGGAGTTGAGATTCACATAATTCAGGTCGGTAACTAATGCAATATTCCGGGAATTGTCTTCGTTCAGTGGCACGCCTACCTTTACATAGCCGTTCAGGTCCTTGTTGTAAATATCGGCAGTCCATGGACGCACGTCCTTCATCAGCTGGCCGCCGTGTTTGTCGTCGTTGACGTAACTGAGACCGAAACGTACCTGAAGTCCGCTCGGGGCGTAATACAGCCATCGGTTCGCCAGCGAGAACATAGCGCCGCGGGGGTCATCTACGAAACCATCGCCGTTATGGTCCATATTCATGAAATTGGCGTCCGCATGCGCCAGGATGGCGGTGCTCCACTTTCCCATTTCATCCAGTTGCAGAGAGCTTGCCACATTTACGTCGGCCTTGCTGTCATTCATCAAGGAGGCCTGGATATACAGGGGAATCTCGTCGGTAGGCTTGCGATGCTCCATATTAATCTGGCCAGTCATCGACTCCACTCCGTTGATGACTGAAGTAACTCCTTTAGCTATCTGGATGCTCTCCAGCCACTGGGAAGGCACATAATTCAAGCCCCAGGGAGAAGCCAGACCACGCATTACCGGACGGTTTTCGTCCAGCATCTGCACGTAAATGCCGCTCTGCCCGAGCAGGCGTATCTGGCGGGCTCCGGTGACGGCGTCGCTATAGCCTACCGTGACGCTGGCAGAGTTTTCGAAACTTTCAGCAAGATTGCAGCAGGCCATCTTGCAAAGGCCTGCTGCAGTTATTACTTCCGTTCGTATGTCTTTGCCTTTAGAAAGGAAATTTCCGTTTCCGCTTGCCGTAAACACGGATGCATCCAATGTATCTTTACGTTCACCGTAAATACCCGTAGTATCGGGCAGTTGCGCGCGACACGGAAATGCAAGGGTCAAAAACAGAATGCCTGCGGTTAAAGTACTTCCATTTAATCTCATCATAATATGTTCAAGGACTGCTCGCGTATCTTTTCGAGTTCGTCCTTCATCTTCACTACCGCCTTCTGCATCAAGGCGTGGTTTGCTTTGGAACCGGTGGTATTAATCTCCCTTCCCATTTCCTGGATTATGAATCCAAGTTTCTTTCCAGGGTACGGTTCATTGTCTATCGTATCGAGAAAATAGCGGCAGTGCTGACGCAAGCGCACTTTTTCCTCATTGATATCCAATTTTTCCAAATAATATACCATCTCTTGCTCAAAGCGTGAAGAATCATAACTTATGATGAGGTCTTCAAGAGCTTTCTTCAACTTTTCCTTTACGGTCGCTATCCTTTCGCCTTCATAGGACTCCACTTCATCTTCCAGGCTCAAAATGGAATTGACTCTGGAAGTGACATCTTTGTAAAGAGCCTCGCCCTCGTGGGCCCGGTAAGAGCAAATCGCATCAATTGCCCGGACGATTGCAGCTTCTACCTTGGACCAGTTCTCCGGAGTGATTACGTCGTGCTTCTTGCTGTCCACAACTTCGGGAAGCCGCAGCAAAGTGGCAATCAAATAATTGGGCTCTTGCAGGGGCAAATTGACAGCCCCCATCTTCTTCCCGAGCTCCGTTATCTGGCTATAGTATTCCAAAGCCAGCTCTTGGTTGATTGTCAGCGAAGAAGCCGCAGCATTGGGTTCCCAGGTAAGGAAAACGTCAATCGTTCCCCGCTGCAGTCGCTCTGCAAGGAGTTTACGGACCTGCATTTCCTTCTCTTTGGGCACGAGGGAACTCTTAATGCTGATATCGGCGTTCTTCCCGTTCAGGGAGCGTATTTCGACAGTAAGTTTGCCGTTCTCCAGCAGGGCCTCCGCCTTGCCGTAGCCGGTCATTGACTGTATCATTCCTAATATACTTTGATTACGCCCATCTCCAGACCCCAGCATCCGTCGGTAATGATGGGCACAGGCTTTTGGTCAGCATCGTTCACGTACACGAAGTCGTCCACGAAATCGTGGGAATGGCCGCCCACCACCAGGTCTATCCCTTTCATCTGAGGCATATACTGCTGATCTTCAGGATAATACCCGTGATGTGAAAGCAAGATTACCATATCGCATTTCTCCGTATTGCGCAGATATTCCGACCACTTGTTCGTCACTTCCACGGGGTCCAGCTGAGGGATACGGGAAGAGATTGAGCGGGCAACGCAAGTGGAGATATCGGCTTCAAGGCCGATTATACCTATCTTCTTGCCTCCTCGGTTCACTATAGTATATGGAGTCACATATTTGCCGAGTTCGAAAGAACTGAGGTCGAGATTGGCGCATACCACCGGACACTCGATAAGGCGCAGGCGCTCAGTCAGGCTTTCAATGCCGTCATCGAACTCATGGTTGCCCAGGGTCACGGCATCGTACTTCATGGCGTTGATCATGTCAACTTCCAGGAAACCATGAAGCTGGGAATAGTAAGAAGTTCCCTGGTCAAAGTCTCCTGCATGAAGCAAGAGCACTTTGCCCGCTCCGTCAGCCTTGCGCACCGAATCCACGAACGCCGCACGTTCGATGATTCCGCCGCGGCCGTCACGGAGAGGATCCATATGGCTGTGGGTGTCGTTAGTATGCAAGATGACGAGTTTGGGCCCGCAGGCGCACAGGGCGGCAGCCGCCGCCATAATTACCAATAACTTTCTCATTGTACTTCAACGACCCTCCCGTCGGTCGAATATTCTATTGCCTTTCCCTCTGCAGTGAGCTTGCGGACATATTGTTCGATAGCTTTGCCTATGATAACGTCGCTCTGGATGAGCTTGCGGGCATTGCGGGCAACATAGAGGCTGTCGCCGCCGTCCAGCAGGAAATCGACTGTAGCCACTCCGTAGTACTTCTTGGGATCCACCGGCTTGCCGCCAACTTCGAGCTTCAATACCTTATGGTCCTTAATCTCGAGCTTTACGCCGCTCACGCACTGGACATTCCGGGCAACCATATCGTCGAAAAGCCTGACAAGGTCCTCGCCCTTCAATTCAACCCACACGAGCTTGTTGTTGAACGGGAACATAGATGAGATGTCATCAAGCGTAACATCTCCTTCAGGCATGTCCACACGTATGCCGCCGAAATTGGTAATGCCCACATCGGCCGGGCGCTTCACGGCCCTGGAAGTCTCCGCACGCAGGAAATCGACCACGAAGTTGCTGAGCTCGCTTTCGGGGGCTTCAGCTTTCATCTCCCTTGTAGAATAAGCTATTACTTCTTTTACCGGAGCCATGGCAGGCTGGGCTGCTATCAGCAGACGGGCCACTTCTGGTGTACTGCCGTCCTTGAAAACGGTACCGTTGGGAGCCGTGTAGAAGCCGGTGAGGCTATCCACGGCACCGATTGCCTCAGCCACATTGTCGGTGTTGGGGATGGAAACGCCTGTCCAGTGACTGTCGATCGCCACTTTCTCCCAAGTCATGCCGGTCTTGCAGCCGGCGAGCAGGGGGAACAGGATGAATAATAAACAGATTCTTTTCATTGGTATTATTGTTTTAGCCATTTCCAAAGGTCTTTCCATGTAGATTTCTTACCGAACATAAGTATGCCTACTTTGTAAATCTTGGCTGAAAGCCAGGCACATGCGGCAAAGGTAATGATAAGCAAGACTACTGAAACTATTATCTCCCACGAGGGGACGCCGAAAGGCAGGCGGGCCAGCATCACGATAGGAGAAGTGAACGGTATCATGGAGCCCCAGAAAACAAGGGCGCTGTCCGGAGCCTTGAATGCATATATGCCGATGAAGAATCCAAGCAGCAACGGAATCGTAACCGGGATCTGGAGCTGCTGGGTGTCGCCTTCATTTTCCACCGCCGAGCCGATTGCAGCAAACAGCGAAGCATAAAGCATGTAACCGAAAATGAAGAAAATCACAAAGCAAAGGATAATCTTGCCGAAGGGCAGATTGCCTACAGTGGACAATATCACGTTCAGTTCGCTCTCGTCGGAAAGGGCTTCGCTCACTGCTTCAGCCTGGTCGGCCGATACACCGCCCATAGTCTGGATCATCTCGGTAGTATCCGCACCGGCGAATAAACTTTGGCCGGACACGGCGCCCACGATTCCGACTATAGCGACCGTGAGCACAATCCATAGCAGGAACTGGGTGAGAGCTACCAGGGCTACGCCGATAATCTTACCGAACATCAGCTCCGTGGCTTTTACAGAACTCACGAGCACCTCTATGACACGGCTGGATTTCTCTTCGATTACGGAAGACATCACCATGCCGCCGAAAAGGGCTATGAACATATAGATAATCAT
>CAMKQN010000106.1:0-5703 GCA_946414935.1 uncultured Bacteroidales bacterium | reverse complement strand
CCTCCCGTGAAGAAGCGGCCCCTTCGTCAAAGACCGTTCTTCAAGCAGACGGAAAGAGCGTTTGGTGGAGCGTTGGGGATAAGATAATGGTATTCGCGGGCCCCGGGGCCACACCCTCGGTATTTGAGAGCAACTTATCGGAAGCGGCAGCCGTGGCCACATTCAGCGGAATCGCAGCACAAGCTGATACATATTACGGCGTGTACCCGGTAAGCGATAAGGCATCGGTTGCTCCCGACGGTACGGTCACAGTCTATCTTCCTCCAGTTCAGCAAGCCGTTGAAGGAACCTTCGATAATTCTCTTGTCCCAACGGTAGCGATAGCGGAAGGTTCGAAAATGACTTTCCGCAATGTGGCCGGCGGCATAAGGTTCTCCCTCACGGAGGAGGGCGTCAACGCAGTGGTTATAAGCGGATGCGGCGGAGAGTCCTTAGCCGGTGCCGCCACGGTGAGCATACAAAATGGCGTACCTGTATTGCAATCAGTAGCCGACGGGCAAACCCAGATTACTCTCAATGCTCCTGAAGGCGGATTTGTCCCCGGCAAGTATTACTACGCCATACTCTATCCGGTTACTTTTTCCGACGGAATGATTGTCACGCTTAAGCACGGCGGCGACATTCCGGATTCAAAACTGGTATCCCAGCGGGCACAAACCATCAAAAGGGGCAATTTCGGGATTCTCGACGGTCTTAATTCCGTTCTTCCTTCCGGAGGGAAAGTGCGCTTTTACATAACGGCGGAAAGCGATATATGTTCCGCCCTGGACATCCAGCAAAGCGACTTGAGCGGCTTTACCGTCAATGTAAACGGCAACCCGTGCCAGATTCTTTCCGAAAGCGACGGCAGCTACTACATAGAGGCCCCCGTAGCGGAAGACGATAAGTATAACGCCACTCTCCTGGGACCCGATTATTCCATGTGGTGCGGAGCCGATGCTTTCAGTGACGTGACCGTACCTTACTCCCAATTCTGGAGCACTACCAAGGCGGCATATGTTTCATATCCACGCTACGTAAGCTGGAGTCCCCAGATGGGAAACACCCTTGATTTCCGGGACTGCCTCTCGCTCGTTAATCTCAGGCTGAAAGGAAGCGCCTCCATCAGCTCCGTCAAAATCAGAGCCCTGGGCGGGGAACGGCTGAGCGGCAAGGCCGGCTACAACGCCGAAGATGGATTCAAGCTTTCGGAAGGACTAGACTGGGCCGTTGTAAACTGTACGGAACATGGCAGTTTCGTACCTCTCAGCTCCAACGCGGTTTCGATTCCGATATTCATCAGTCCGGGCAATTATTCGCAGGGGCTTGAGCTAATCATCTGCGATTCCTCTCACAGGATGATGCGGAAGACTCTCAGCCCCGTCTCGCTCCAGAGCGGCCAGATAAGCAAGCTTCTGCTGACCTGGGCGCCGGAGGAAGACCTTCTCTTCTACGAAGGTTTCGACAACTTCGTGTGGGGCGGCGACATCATGTCGGGCGAGGGCTCGGTAGGGTATGCCCCGGACGATACCCAGATAGGCATTTCAGGTGGTCTGGACCGTGACGGTTATGCTGCATCTGCGACCAAAGTATCATATAATAATCCCGGCACAGGCTTCATCCAGCCCAATTCCAAGTCCTTGGTCGAAAACAGCACGGTCGGCGAAACCCATTCGGTCAGCGATTCCTATGTGGCGAGCCGCAATATCTCCGACTGGACCTACATGTACCGCTGCCAGGAGTGCCCCGGCTACCTTGCCGTCGGTACCGGCAACACCTATAGCGGCTGGCTCCGCACACCTTTTCTCAACAGTATCGAGAGCCTTACCGACCTTGTGATTTCGTTCCGCTTTTGCCTGCAGACCGGGTTCAACGACGCCCTGCTTGTAGATATCATAAATGCCGGATACGTAAGCTCTTGCAAAATTGACGGCGCAGAAGTGACTCCGATGTCGAAGGGTATCAAGTCCAACCATTGCGAGGCCAAATTCAACAAAAACACGGTCACGATACCCGCTTCCGCTGCGGTAGCCAAAGAATGGCACACCCTTGAACTGACGGTCACTAACGCCACAGACGCAACGCAGATCGACGTAAGGGGCGCCAGTGCTTCCGCTGGCAAGCACGGCTTCTGGTTCGACGACCTCACGGTACACTCCATCCCCGGCACATCCCGCAGGGGAAACCTTCGCTTGTTGTACTGGAACATCCAGAACGGAATGTGGTACGACCAGGCCAACAACTACAAGGAGTTCGTTGCCTTCGTGAAGAAGTACGATCCCGACGTCTGCGTTTGGTGCGAAGCGTCCTCCATCTACAAGAACAACACCAGCACTTCGGCGTCCAGCTCCAGCCGTTACCTGCCCAGCAACTGGCTGACGCTGTCCAAGCGCTACGGCCACAATTATGCGGTCACCGGCGGCTGGCGTGACAACTATCCCCAGGAAATCACGTCCAAGTATCCAATCACCAACGTGCTCAAGATTACGGATACCGATACATCCGGGAAACCTGTCGCCCATGGCGCCGCCATACAAAAAATCACCGTACAGGGTCAGGATATCTATTTTGTCACCTGCCACATGTGGCCACAGGCGTACGGCTTCGGCGTAGCCGCATCCGACCAGGAGCGCAGCAAAGCTGCCTATGAGGGTGACTATTACCGCCAGTTCGAAATGCAGTACATCCTTGCCCATACGATTAACAGCCAGGAGTATGCGAATGTAGAAAACTGGGTGCTTCTGGGAGACATGAACTCCCGGTCAAGGGTGGATAACGGCACCTACAACTATACCGCAACCAGCACGGCCTTCCTCACCCAGGACGAAATCCTGAACAACACCGACATGATAGATGTGATCAACGCCCGCTACCCGGCTCCGGACAACTTCGTTTCCAGCACCTTCGGCACCTCCCGCATCGACTATGTCTATGTATCTCCTTCCATGATGGGGAAAGTGGTCAACGGTCTCATCCTCAACGACCAATGGAACTATAAGGGCGAACCGAGTCCCTATGTGGATACCTTCAGGATGCCTTCCGACCACCGTCCCATACTGGTTGACTTTGAGTTATAAAAAAAAGAGTTATCCGCAGTTGGATTACATAAGAATATTTCTTGTGTTTGCGAGGTAATAGAATTTCTTATGAAAACTACAACTGTAGCATTAGGTTCTCATTTTGACGAATTTATCCAGGCGAGTGGATATGTCGAGGATTTTGATTTTGAGGCTCATCTGGCTGAGCTAAATGCCGGGAGGAAAGATTAAATGGGCAAGTATCATATCTCCCGAAAAGCGCTGGAGGATCTTGATGGGATTTGGGAGTATACGGCAAAAAGTGGGTCCGACTAGGTGTCTCGAGTCCTTCACGAGAAGATGGACTATCAACGACACTTGTAGTATTGATGCATATATTATGAGAAAGAGGTCGCACGCGGCGACCTCTTTCTCATGGTTATAGGAACGATGTCTTAGTTGTTAACCAGCACGCGGCAGCGCATGTTGTGCGCCTGGGAGCCAAACGGCCGGTTGTCGTAAGCGAACTTCACCTGGGCCTTGTTCATATAGTTCCTGCGGAACAATTTGTCCATATCGTCGGTGGTACTGCCATTAAATGACCAATAAACGACGCGTCCGCCATCACCGGAAACTCCACCAACCAAGGAATATTTACCGGCAGCCATATATCCTGCAGCAGGGAAATACATGATATGGCTACTGCTGTCAGTCCTCCACTTTCCGGCGAAATTCCCGGCGAGCAGGTGGTCTGTGACTTCAGTGGTATAAGTCACATGGTAGGTGTATGTGGCCGTAATGAAGCAGTAACCCTGAGGGCAGGGATCGTAGTTGTTGGTTTTCGCAGTATTGGTATTGCTCACATTCCAAATGTTATTTCCGGTATCGCCCTTGGAGCCGCCTTTGAGGACGACACTGGTCCAGACAGTTTCGCTGCCACCGCCAATCGTCGTGCCAGTGCTTTTGTGATATGCGTAGTTCGGGAACTGCTCCTGCTCGGCCAAAGAGCTTTTTACAGATCCGCTGTTCGCAAAGCGTTGGCAGTAGTTGCTGAATCCGTACATAACGCCCATCCTGTAATTGTCCCATGCTGCAGAGGAATTCCTGATCTCCTTCAGGCGGGGATAAGGGATGTGGTTGCCATATTGGTAATACGTTCCAACGGTCTCCAGCCACTGTGCCTGGGTCATGCCTGTGATTTCGGATTCGGACTTGGGAGCCCAGGTTGCACCTACATTGCGGTCCAGTATTGCGTGAGGCATACTGGTTCCGTCCAACTTGATATTTTCAGGCGTGTCGGTAACCCAGATATGGTAGTTCCACAGAAGAGTAGAACCAGCATTTTGAAGGTTCTGGTCAAGGCCGATAAGGGCATTGCCCTCACGGTTGCCACCGTTATAAAGGAATGTCACCCTGTGGGTAGTGGAATCGTAGGTAATGTTATTGATGAGCCGCTTGTCCTCGGACCATACGATATTGGCTGTCTTGGCAAGGTCGAAGGTCGTACCTTCAAGTATGCTTGCCGCCTCAAAACTGTAGGCCTGTGCGCTTGAACCGGCCTCTACCATATAGCAGTTGGAACGTCCGCCAGCATCAAGGGCGACGGGACTTGCCGGGAAACGGGAATCAACGTCTATAGTCCTGACCTGAAGCACGGTATTGCGCTCTACAACAAGGTCATTGTTGGATATTACAGCAAGGGCGGTGCCGTCGCTGAATTCAAGGATAATCTCCCCTGCTTCATAAGTTGCAGGCGGAACTACCACCATCACCGAAGTAGGAGTAACCGAATCCAGGGCAAGGTTAAGTCCGCTGACATTGGTGTATCCGTACTGACTGGTACCACTGGTTGCAACCTGGCTTAAAACTGGATAAGACAACACCGGTTTATCCGCGGTAACGTCGATAGTACCTTTCCCGGTTAAGGCCGGAGAAGTCATATTGTTGCTCTTGAACGAAAACTTGGTCAGTGTCTTGGACCCGGTGAACTTGAACTGGATGTAGCCGCAGAGGTTGGTGAATACCACCTCGTCTCCGTCAACCTTTCCGAACATCGGATTGGCTCCATGACCGACTATCTGGCCGGATTCGGATATAGCCTGATCCACGGGACGAGTCCATGTGGCAGTACTCCCATCTACGGCCAAAGTTGCCGACGGATAAATAACCCACTCAGAGCCTACAGGAATTGAGAACGTAGCAATTCCCTTGGCATCAATATTCGTAATGCCGCAGTTTGTTGTTGCAGCGCTGCCGTTCCAGGCAACGACTTTATCTGAAGCCTGCCATGCGAACTGGGTTGCCCCATCTGCAAGATCGGCTTTGGAAGAAAGCTCACTGTCTGCAAAGACAGCGCGGACCTCCATCATTTCAGGTCCTTCGGGAGTGTCTGTGACAGGCTGCTCTTTCTGGCATGCACAGAAAGCGGAAGCAAGCAGAGTAATGCTGATTAAAAAGTTTACTTTCATAATTCTTACCTCCTAACTTTAGAAATCAACCTCTTCACCATAAACAATACTCTCGGTATTGTTGTAACTGACGCACATCATCTTAGACGTGCCTACGCAAATAACCCTTGCGGTGGGTGGAATGTAATTTAAAGTATCCATAATAAAAGTATAATCTTACACAATGGTTTACTCAGTCACCAGCCGGCGGCAGCGCATGTTATGTGCCTGAGAGCTGAAAGGCTGGTTGTCGAAGGAGA
>CAMKQN010000105.1:0-5809 GCA_946414935.1 uncultured Bacteroidales bacterium | reverse complement strand
CCCAGAAGGTCCGCCGTGCCATCGGCACGTTCGAAGGCGCCGTCCGCCGCCTGGACGTGCACCTCAACACCCCGTCCCTGACCTACATCGACGACTACGCCCACCACCCGGCCGAGCTGGAGAGCGCCATCTCCTCCATCCGCCAGGTGTTCCCGGGCCGCCGCATCACCGGCATCTTCCAGCCGCACCTGTACACCCGCACGCGGGACTTCGCCCCCGAATTCGCCCGTGCCCTGAGCGGACTGGACAAGCTCATCCTGCTGGACATCTACCCGGCCCGCGAGGAGCCCATCCCAGGGGTCAGTTCGGAAATCATATTCAAGGATGTTGACATCGCGGACAAGATGCTGATACGCAAAGAGGAGCTTATGGATGTGCTGAAGCGGGAGGAGCTGGATGTACTGGTGACCTTCGGAGCCGGCAACATAGACCGTTTTATTGAACCTATAAGCGAATTGCTGAACAATAGATAATGAGAATACGTCCCGAAAATATTGCCTTCTGCGCAGTCCTGGCGCTGTTGCTTGCCGCTTTCGGCATGCTGGGCAGCTGTGCCTGCAGCGAGCGCTCTCAAGTGCTCTGCAACGCCCTGGACGTACAGATCAAAGACAAATACGAGTTCGTGACCAAAGAAGACATAACAGGCTTCCTGGACAAGAACTACGGAGTATATATAGGGGTACGCCTCGACAGCCTGGACCTGGACAGAATAGAGAAGATGCTGGAAGAGAAGAAAGTGGTCTTGAAGAGCGAAGCCTGGACTACCAGGGACGGAGTCCTGCACGTCAGCATACTGCAACGCAAGCCCGTACTGCGTTTCCAGCGCGGAGAGCAGGGGTTCTACATAGACCGGGAAGGCCTGGTGTTCCCTCTGCACAAGAGTTACACTGCGGATGTACCTGTGATAGACGGTTCCGTACCCGAGCTGAAAGGCGAGAAAGGCGGAGCGTGGGCACGCGGGGTGATTGCCCTGGTGGAGTACATCAAGGGCTCCAGACAGTGGAGCACGCAGGTCACCGGAATCAGCGTAAACCAGGCCGGAGACATAGAATTGAAGATCAACGACGGCAAAGAACGCTTCATCCTGGGCTATCCGGATGAGCTGGAATCCAAGTTTTCCCGCATCGGAAAGTATTATTCACATATACTTCCCGCCAAGGGCGAGGGCTTCTACAAGAGCGTCAACGTGAAATATAACAAACAAATAATATGCAGGAAAGATATATAGCGACAGTAGATTTGGGCACTTCGAAACTCGCTCTCTGCGTAGCAAAGATAATAGGCGAGAACGTCCAGATCATCTACTACAAGGAGCGGCCTTCGAGCGGCATACGCTACAACCGCGTGTTCAACCCCAAGCTGGCTGCGGGCCCGCTCAAGGTGGCTATTGCCGAAGCTGAGGAAGAACTCAACATCAAGATTCTGCAGGTCGTGGTCGGCCTTCCGCGCTTCCATGTACGCCAGGAAACGGCATCCGCCACTATCGAGCGGAGCGATCCTGCCGCCCTCATTGAAGACGAGGAAATCAGCACCCTCAAGAACATCGCCCTGGATACCTATCCGCTGGGCAGCAAGGACGAGCTGATATACGGTGCAGTCCCCCAGTCTTTCTCCACGGAAGACGTAATAGGCAGCGAAGAAGACGTCGTGGGCACCTGCAGCGACAGCCTGGCCGGCAATTACAAGATCTTCGTGAGCGACATGAGGGCCGTACGCAACGTGGACATCATGCTGAATCTTGCCGGAGTCGCCCTCGCACAGGCCATCTTCGTCCCTTCCGCCGTAGGCGAAGCGGTACTGAAAAACGACGAAATGACCAACGGCGTGGCCCTGATTGAAATGGGTGCGGGAGTAACTTCCCTGTCCATATATCAAGGCGGCATTATGCGCTACTACGCCTCCATTCCTTTCGGAGGCAAGAGCATCACCACCGACATACGGCTCGAGTG
This sequence comes from uncultured Bacteroidales bacterium, assembly GCA_946414935.1. Lineage (GTDB taxonomy): Bacteria > Bacteroidota > Bacteroidia > Bacteroidales > UBA932 > Cryptobacteroides. The sequence continues at coordinate 3,860 of CAMKQN010000105.1, read as the reverse complement.
TGCCTTCGACGACGCGCTTGCCGAGAACGTGAAGCTGGCATTCGGAGCGTGCCTGCCGGACAAGCTCCAGACCATGGGCGACAAGGTGATACAGATTAACGACGAAGAAAACGGCACCTACGAGCACCTCAGCGTGAAATACCTTTCCGAGATTATCACCAGCCGCTGCAAGGAGATAATGACCGCCATACTGTACCTGATTCAGGAAAGCAGTTTCGCCGACAGACTACGCTGCGGCATAGTGCTCACGGGCGGTTGCGCCAACCTGGCGAACCTCACCAACATGATAAAAGACATGTCCGGGTACAACGTGCGCGTAGGTTTCCCCCTGGCACGCAAGTTCAGTTCCGACGGCTGCCCCGGCATAGGTGAAGCCGAAGCCTCGGCATCCGTGGGCATGGTGCTGGAAGCCGCCGCCGACCCCTACCTCAACTGCATAGAGGAAGCCGTACGGCCGGAGGACAAGAAGGAGGACACCGTAAAGATCGAGAATCCCGACGACAAGCCGGTAGAGACCGACAACCAGGGCCAAGGTTCCCTGTTCAACGAGAATGACTTTGACCGGGTAGTGAAAACCAAGATCGTAAAGGAGCCTGCCAAAACCCGCAAGAAAGACAAGAAGCCTAAGCCAGAGCGCAGCAAAGAGTCGAAAGGCGACGGTTTGTTCCATGTACTATGGACGAAAGTCGGGAATGTACTCTCGGACGGTTTCGATGACGTGCTCGGCAATTTATACGACGATATGGGAAACCCTGAAAAGGAGGAGAAATAGCTTATGTTCGACGACATCAATATTGACCTTACAGCTACAGTCCCTACCGACTGGAAGCGCTCCGACCAGATTATCAAGGTGATAGGTGTGGGTGGCGGCGGCTGCAACGCAGTGTCCTATATGTACCGCACGGGCATCGAAGGCTGCAGTTTCGTGGTATGCAACACTGACTCGCAGGCCCTGGAATGCAGTCCGGTACCCGTTAAGATACAAATGGGAGCGGGCCTCGGAGCCGGCACCAATCCTATCAAGGGCCGCAACGCCGCAATCGACAGCCAGAGCGAGATCGAGAGCAAGATAATTGACACCGGCACCAAGATGCTGTTCATCACGGCAGGCATGGGCGGAGGCACCGGCACAGGAGCCACTCCGATAATCGCCAAGATGGCGAAAGAAAAGGGCATACTCACCGTCGCCGTCGTTACCCTTCCGTTTAAGAACGAGGGCGACAGGGCCATGTCCCGCGCAATCGACGGTATCCAGGAACTGGAGAAGAACGTGGATTCTCTGCTGATTATCAACAACGAGAAACTGTACGAGCACTTCGGCGACAAACTGACCCACGACGCCTTCCCCAAAGCAGACGAGGTCCTTACTACCGCCGTCAAGGGCATCATCGAGATTATTCAGAAGCCCGGCTACATCAACGTGGACTTCGAGGATGTGAAGACCATGATGAAAGACAGCGGCATGGCGCTTATGGGCTACGGCGAAGGCAGCGGCCCCAAGCGTATAGAAGATGCAGTGCGCCAGGCCTTCGAGTCTCCCCTGCTCAACGACTTCGACCTCAAGACCGCCAAGAACGTACTGGTGAACATCACCGGCGGCAAAAATGAGCAAGGCCTCACCATGGATGACATGTCCGAAATCAACCGCCGCATTGACGAATACACCGGAGGCGCCAACAATTTCAAGCGCGGCCTCATCTGGGACGAGGACCCGGCAGTGGGCGACAAGATTCACATCACGTCCATAGTTACCGGACTGAGATTCATAGACATAGTAGGCTCCCGCAGGGATATGGGCAACTACATAATGATTACCCGCAACTTTACCTACGACAAGAACGAAGCCGCAAGCACACGCGGCATCAACCTGATAGAAGACAACATAGGCTCCCGTATAGGATACAGTTCCAGCGACAATCTGCGCTCCTTCCGCTACGATCCGGAGAAGCGGCCTACGCTGCTGGTAAAAGTGGGCCAGCCTTTAGCAGACCTTGAAAATATACCCGCAATCAGAAGAATATGAGAAAGACAAGAGTACGTTTTGCCCCTTCACCGACCGGGCCCCTGCATATGGGAGGAGTCCGCACGGCACTTTACAACTATCTGATAGCAAAGAAGAACGGCGGAGATTTCATACTCCGCATAGAAGATACCGACTCTCACCGTTTCGTACCGGGAGCCGAGGAATACATAATCGAGTCTCTCCGTTGGTGCGGAATCGTTCCGGACGAAGGCCTGGACGCCGAAGGCCATATCGCGGAAGTAGCCGATGAACGTAACCCGCACGCCCCGTACAGGCAGTCCCAGCGCCGCGGAATATACCGTGAGTACGCCGAGCAGCTGGTTGCAGGAGGATTCGCATATTATGCCTTCGACACGGCAGAAGAGTTGGAGAAGGAGCGCGCCGCCGCTGAAAGTGCCGGCCAGACCTTCATATACAACGCCTCCACCCGTGGGCGGCTGCGCAATTCCCTCACACTGCCATCGGAAGAAGTTTCCAGGCTGCTCGAGGAGCGCACGGACTGGACAGTACGCTTCCGCATGCCGGAAGACGAAATCGTTCAGATGGACGATGAAATCCGCGGTCACATAGAAGTGAATACGGCGACGCTGGACGACAAAGTGCTGTGGAAAAGAGCCGACGAGTTGCCCACTTACCACCTGGCCAACATAGTTGACGACCACCTTATGGAAGTAAGCGACGTTATCCGCGGCGAGGAATGGCTGCCCTCCCTGCCCCTGCACTACCTGCTGTACCGTGCTTTCGGTTGGGATCGGCCCGCGTTCGCCCACCTTCCCCTGTTGCTCAAACCGGTTGGAAACGGCAAACTGAGTAAGCGGGACGGCGACAAGATGGGCTTCCCGGTATTCCCTCTGCAGTGGACGGCTCCCGACGGGGCGGTGTCCCGCGGATACCGCGAAGACGGGTACTTTCCCGATGCTTTCGTCAACCTCCTGGCCATGCTGGGATGGAATCCCGGAACCGAGCAGGAGATATTCTCCATGCCCGAGCTCATCCAGGCCTTCTCCCTCGAAAAAGTTGGCAAAGCCGGAGCGAAATTCAATCCCGACAAAGCCAAGTGGTTCAATAAAGAATACTTGAGAATGCGTCCGGTAGAAGAGCTTGCCGGGCTCTGGATGCCTGTGCTGAAGGAGCACGGCGTGGAAGTTCCGGAGCAGACCGTTCGCGAAGTTGTGGCACTTATCAAGGAGAGGGCTACATTCGTAGCCGACTTCTGGGATATTGCCTGGTACCTGTTCGTAGCTCCTGAGAGCTATGCGGAGAAAGATGCGGCCAAATTCTGGAAGGCGGAAAACGTCGCCATGGCGCGTGAGGCGCTGGAGGCGTCTGCTTCCGCCGAGGAGATGGAGGAGTATATACGTGCGAAAGAATGGCCGATGGGTAAGGTGATGAATTGTGTGCGCCTTGCCCTTACGGGCTCGTCCAGCGGGCTCGGTATTGCTGATATAATGCGTTTCATAGGCCGGGAGGAGGCGATTTCACGCTTCCATAGGGCCGAAGAGCGGTTATTTATATAATGACGGGGCACGGGCCATGACAAGGTCTGGGTCCCGTTGCCGACTAACTTTCCCTCCCGGCCGCTGCTAAGTGGCTTGTTCTGAACAGCCCGGGACTGGTTGAAGATCTGAATCTGCGTTTTTCTAGGGTTTTGCAGTAAGGGTCGGAAACTGGTCCCGGGGTTGTTTATATTCTGAGCTCTCAGAATATAAACAACTTACATTTATTGAGGGGGCGGACCTTGTCCGCGGGCAGGCAAGTGAATGAATTATCGCAAATAATGGATATATTTGCCATAAAAAAATATGTACCAGTTTACTTGCGCAGGGAATGGACGTTA
>CAMKQN010000104.1:0-6123 GCA_946414935.1 uncultured Bacteroidales bacterium | reverse complement strand
CCTGGATAGCATCGAAAGCGTTGATCATACCGATAACGGTACCGAGGAATCCGAGGGACGGGGCGATGGCGATGAAGAGGGAAATCCAGCTGAGGCCGTTCTCCATCTCGCTCATCTGCACGGAACCGTAGGAAACGACGGTCTTCTCGACCACATCGACTCCCTGGTCATAGCGGAGCAGACCCTGGTAGAAGATGGAGGCTACAGGTCCGCGGGTTTCGCGGCAAACATCCTTTGCGGCTTCAATGCCGCCCTCGGCAAGTGCCTTCTCGACTTTCTCAAGAAGCTTCTTGGAATTGCCCTTGGAGAATGTGAGATAGAGAATACGCTCGATAGCAAGAGCGAGACCGATAATCAAGCAGATGATGATGAGGGACATGAATCCTGCACCACCCTCGATGAACTTGGTCTTAAGAGCCTGGTGGAGGGGGATTTCCTCACCGGTGCCGGCGAGAAGATCTGCTGCTGTCATCTCAGCGGGAGCAGCGACTTCCTCAGATGCAGGAGCTGCCTGCCCTTCCTGGGCGGATGCGGTGTTTGCAGCGAAGGCCATTACGCCAGCGACTGCCAAAAACATGAAAAACTTTTTCATAAACTGTTCGTTGTGATGTATTAGTTAAAATTAAATTTCCTACGAAATCGGTGCAATTTAGCAAAAAAAATTCATTATTCAATACTTATTTTGAGATTTCGCCTCGCAGGTCATCTTCCAGATGGGCTTTAACATATTCATTATCACCAGACTTGCCCATCAGGAAGAATAGTTTCCCCAGTGCGCTTTCCGTAGTGATGTCTCCTCCGGACAGAACTCCTGCATCTTTCAAAGCCCGTCCTGTGGCGTACAAGTCCATATTCACCCTTCCCCTGAGGCATTGCGTCACATTGTAAAGAATCTTCCCGCTGGCGGAGGACCTGCGGACAATGTCCAGGAACCAGCCTCTGGAGGGAGCGTTCCCGCAGCCGAAAGTCTCGATGATAACCGCCCGTGTACCGTTTCCCAGCAGGATGTCTTCCACTACCTTCTCGGTGATGCCCGGGTGCACCTTGAGGATGGATACCCGGGTGTCCAGGCCGGTGCTTACCCTGAATGCTCCTCCTGCGGGGCGGCGTATGGCGTCGGGGTTGAAGCGTATGTCTATACCGGCTTCGGCGAGCGGGGGATAATTGGGGGAGCGGAAGGCTTCGAATCCGCTCGCATCCACCTTGGTGCTCCGGTTGCCGCGTAACAGCAGGTCGTTGAAAAAGATACAAACTTCCGGAACGGTGGCACGCCCGTCGCTTTCCCGGGAGCCGGCAATCTCGACGGAAGAAATCAGGTTCTCCTTGCCGTCGGTGCGGGGGCGTCCGATGGGCAGCTGGCTGCCGGTGAAGATCACCGGTTTGTCCAGGTTGTCCAGCATGAAACTTAATGCGGCGGCGCTGTAAGCCATGGTATCGGTGCCGTGGAGCACTACGAAACCGTCGTAAGAATCGTAGTTGTCCCGAATCAGTTCGGCCAGTTTCTTCCACATCGCAGGCTCGATGTCGGAAGAGTCTATGAGAGGGTCGAAAGTGTATGAATCAATCTGTATGGCGAACTTGCGGAGCTCCGGCACTTCTTCCATCAGGCTACTGAAGTCGAACGGCTTCAGAGTCTGATCTATGGGGTCTTCCTTCATTCCTATCGTGCCTCCCGTATAGATCAGGAGCACGGAAGCTTTGGCTTTTGTCATATTGCGAACAATGTTTCTGCGTTCCGGGTTGTTGCCGCTGCAATCTCTTCCAGGCTGACGCCTTTAATCTCGGCGAGCCTGGCTGCTATCAGCGGGATGTTGGCGCTCTCGTTGCGGGTGCCCCTGAGCGGGGTGGGGGCAAGATATGGGGAGTCGGTCTCCAGCAGAATACGTTCCAGCGGTATGCGCTTTACGTCTTCCGCAATGCGGGCTTTCTTGAAAGTGAGCACGCCTCCTATTCCCACATACCACTCTCCGTATTTTTGCATCCTTTCGAAGACTTCCGCACTGCCGCTGAAAGCGTGAAGGTTGCCTCTAAGTCCCATTCCCCTGCATTCTTCCATTACCTCGAAGAAATCTTCGGTCGCATCCCTGAGGTGGATGTTGACCGGCAGCCCCTTGTCCCGGGCAAGCTCGAACTGGGCCTTCAAAGCTTCCTTCTGCAGGCTGGCGGTTTCCGCCCCGTAGTGGTAGTCAAGGCCTATTTCGCCGATGGCGACCGGATGTTTCCCGAACCAGGGCAGGAGGGCGTCCAGCTCATCCCGCCAGTTCTCATCGACGTATCCCGGATAGAGGCCGAGCATGGGGAAAAGCACACCGGGATACTTTTCGCAGAGGGCGTATGTGGCGCTGCGCTCGGTGCGGCAGGTGTCCGCCTGGAGCATGCGGGTCACGCCGGCGGCGACCGCCCGTTCTACCGCCGCGCTTTCTTCCCCTGCAAAAGCCTCGTCGGCCAGATGGGTATGTGTATCTACGAACTGCATCAAGCACAAAGGTAAGCTTTTTTATTGTCAATGCAGCAGCGTCGGAGTAAATCTACGCTGACGAAGCCGTCGCTTTCGAGCAAACTCACGAAAGCAGCGACTTCTCCGTAGCCGAGGCAGAGAGCACGGCATATATCTTCGGTGGTGGCGCCCCTGTGCCCCTTGATGAAGAGAGCGATTTCGGTAAGTTTCCCGAGCAGTTCGGGGCGGGTCGTTCCGTAGCAGCTCCGTAGCATGGTTTCAAGTTCCGGGACTCCCTTTGCGGAGAGCCCCAGCCCAAGTTGTGCGGCGATTCCGGAAGGGCTCGCCAAGGTTTCCGCCAACTTCTCCTGTATGAGGAGGTTGCATCCTGCCGAACGGACGTCGTCTATGCGGCCGGGAAGACAGAACAGCTCCCTTCCGTAGCCTGCGGCGAGGCGTGCTGTCATGGTGCCTCCGCCCCGGGCTTTGGACTCGGTGAGTATGGTGGCGCGGGAGCTTCCGGCGATGATACGGTTACGCCGGAGGAAATTGTACGGCACGGGGCTGGTTCCGGGCGGGAAGTCGGTTATCAGCGCACATCCTGGTGTGGCCAGCAGTTTTTCAGCTACGATGCGGTGCCTTTGAGGGTAGATATCGTCTATGCCTACCGGAAGTACGCCCAGCGTAGGCAGGCCGAAAGCCAGGGCGGCAAGTTGGGCGGTGATATCGACTCCTATGGCAAATCCGCTGACTATCATTGGCTTGGAAGGGGAGCGGGAAATCTCCCCCACTATTCTTTCCGTCCATTCCTTGCCATACGGAGAGATGTCGCGTGTACCGACGATGGAGATGCAGTCCCGGTCTTTGAAGAGTTCTTCCGGAGGGGTAAGGCTGCGGATATACAGGCCTACAGGGGCGTCCGGGCATTCCGCCAGGAGGGGAGGGTAGCCGGGCTCTCCGTACAATACGAAGCGGGCTCCGGTATTGTCCAGTGCTTCCAGCTCCCGGCAAGATGCTTCCAGCTCGCGTCCGTTGATCAAGTCCCTGTACTTGCTATAGGGGCCGAAAGCCGCATTCAGTGCGTCTGTATCTTGGGAAAACACGGCTCCGGGGGAGCCGAAATGGGAAATAAGGTTTCGCGCGGCCGCCGGCTCGTATCCGAAGATCCGGTTCAAGGTAATGCCGCAGACAGTTTCATAGTTTGTCCGGTCCATAAGTTTTTCATTAGTCCGGGCAAATATAGGAAAAACTTGGAATACGGTCAAGCTCAGCGCTTCTTGCCCAAGCTTTCCAGCCTTGCCTTGCAGGCGGCGCGCTCCGACTCAGAACTGGTGGAGGCCATAAGGGCGGGGAGATATTTCTTTTCCAGTTTTACGTTCTTTTCTTTCCGGGCTAGGATTACGCAGTTCTTGGCAGCTATGTAGTCATTGGGATCGATTTTCAACGCTTTGTTGTACCAAGACAGGGCCTTGCGGTCGTTTTTCATGTGCACCAGCCAGTAGGAGCCGATATTGTCAATGTAAGCGGTATCCTTGGGGTAGAGCTTATGCATGGCTTCCGAAACGGTCTTGAATGCGTCGTAGGAGCCAGGCGTGCCGAACTGGAAGAAATTGTAGCAGTATTCCTGCACCGCCTGCTTGAAGGTGGACTCATCCACCGGCAATCCGAAATAAACCCACGAAGGCTTGGCCGTTTTATGATAATCAATAAGTTTGAGCAATTCCTGAGTGGCCATGTCGGGACTGTCTTTTTCGTACTGCACCAGAGCTGTGATCTTGTCAACCCTGTAACCGAGGTCGGATGGGGACAACTGGATAGCCCTGTCGATCGCCTGCTGGCCAAGAGCGAAAAGGGAGTCTGCGAACACGGTCACTTCAAAGTAGAAGTGCTCCGTACCGCTGCTGTCCTTGAGCGCCAGCACGGGCTCTTTCCCGAGGTAGCGTTTGGTCTCTTTAATCACCACCGATGAGCCTGCGGACTTGGCAAGATAATACTTGTGGCGGGATTCGTGCATCTGAGGGTCGTCCGGGAAAGCCTGCTCCCAGCGGTCCAGAATGGTTTCTACCCCGACTCCGGCATTGCCCACCATGCGGACCTGCCGCTCGTAGTTCGACTTAAACGTATCAGCATCCTGTGCCCTGGCCGTAATACCTGCGGCCAGCATGGCGAAGATTATAACTACCCTTTTCATACGTCTTTCAGTATTCTCCTGCCATGGGGAAGGAGGTTGTTGCAGCGCTTCCCCAGATTCTTTACGAATCCCAGAGGGTGCCCTTCGTAACAAATAACAATGTATCCAAGAGGAGCTTCCGGCAGTGCCAGGGCATCCTTGTGGAGAAAGCGGAGGGCCGTTTGCCGGTCCACTTCCACACAGGGATATGAATTCCTGTCAAATTCTATGCTCAAGGCCATGTCGGAGTTGGGAACCAGGTCGTTTCCTTTGCGTACGGGGCCGGGAATGCCGCTGCGAAGCGGACGCAGTACCGACAAATCGCAGCAACTTTTACGCCCCTGACCGGAAGTCTTCAGCAGCGCTCCGGCCCACTGACCTTCGCCGGGTACCACTCCGGCCCTGAGCAGGTTGCCGCAGTCCGTAAGCTGTACGCCCCACTCTCCGAATCTTTCTTCCGGAGGCAGCAGTTCTCCGCCCAACTCTGAAGCGGCCCAGCGGAGATTGGCGTCGTTCTCCGCATCCTCGTAAGTGCAAGTGGAATAGATAAGTACGCCTCCTTCCCGCAGTGCCGGCCACACGTCGGCCAGAATACGCTTCTGCCTTGCAGCGCAAAGTTCCACTACCGCAGGGCTCCATTCTTTCAGGGCGCGAGGGTCTTTGCGGAACATCCCCTCGCCGCTGCATGGGACATCGGCCACGATGACGTCGAAACAAGCTGGCAGACATCGTCCGATGACCGCCGGATCGACGCTGGTAACGCTTACCGCCGGGTCGCCCCAAAGTGCAACATTGTCCAACAGGGCGCCCGTCCGGGCTTTCATGACTTCGTTGGAGACGAGCGAAAAATTACCTCCGCAGGCGAGCCTGAGAGAGGCCGCAATGTCTGTGGTCTTGCCGCCGGGGGCTGCACAGAGGTCCAATACCCGCAGGCCTCCGGGAGCTCCCATACGCTCCAGTTCGCGCCGGAAAATGTGCCCGACGAACATTGCGGACGAATCCTGGACATAGTAGCAGCCGGCGTGGAGCAAGGGGTCGGTAATGAATGCCGGACGGCTTTCAAGAATACGGCCGTACGGGCTCCATGGCACAGGGGTGCCGCCGGGGCCTTCGCAGCCTTTGAAGGGGTTGAGGCGTATGGCTACGGACGCCTCCTCCATTATCCGAGGTCGGACGGGAATTGCGGAGTCTTGCCTTGGGAAACGGTGACCAGGCCGTCAACCGCCTTGTCGAGCGCGTCTTTGATCTTGCCTCCGAGCATCGCCTTCATGACCAGGTTCAGGTCGGCGTCAACCTCCAGCCAGAAATCGGTGGAATTGTAAGACTCAGCGTCGAAATGTGCAATGACGCTGAAATGGAAGGGGGCGTCGTCGTCTTCCAGGCGTATGAGGCTGTATGGCCTGCGCTCGGCCACGCGTACGCCTATGGTGAAGCCTTTCACGGTGGCGCGGAGGCTGTCGTAGTCGGCAGTCACGCTGTCCCGGTATTCGGCGGGAAGGGACTGGGTGAACACGCT
>CAMKQN010000103.1:0-6145 GCA_946414935.1 uncultured Bacteroidales bacterium | reverse complement strand
GTGCAAGAGTTACAGTAATGGCTCCGTCAGAGGTACAAGAATTTGCGGCAGCGTATGGATATACCGCATAGAAGGGGCCGTCGGCACAAACATCACCGGAAAAGACCGCGCTGTTGCCGTTGACGGAAGAAGCAGTGAAACGCGCATTGGCCAGCTCTTTGCCGAACACGCTGATTTCGTCTGTGGCTTCCCAGTTGAAGCTGACACCGTCCAGGTAAGCTTTGGTCTGCTCGGAAGTGGCCGTGAAAGACATCCTGACGGTATCGCCTGCAGGGGCCGCCCCTTCCCGGGCATTATCCTTGCTACAGGATGCCAGGGAGAGGACGGCAAGTGCCATTGACACGATAATAAGTCTGTTTGTTCTCATCTTGCTTAAATGTTATTCTTCACTCGCTGAATGGGAAACGACGGTAAATTCAAGAACGGCTGCCGGATTGCTATTATCCAGCTGACGGGGGCTGAGCCATCCGATCAGATCATCTTCGGCATTATCGCTACTGTCGCCCCAAGACGAATTATAAGCAACGGAATTAACTTTTACTGCATCGCACACCTTTGCCGAATAAACCTTACCCCTGCCCAGGAAGCCAGCTAAAGCCCCAATGTAAGAGCTGTTACTAGCAGTTCCGGAATTTACAACATCAGCATAATTCCTGCAGTTTGTATAAGTATGGTTCAACCTGTTGTCAGTACCAATTACGCCTCCCATGTAGATGTATTTACTGCTCCCAGAGTTATTAACCTTCCCTTTATTGACGCAGTTCTCAAATGTGGACACATTGTCCACATCCGTATGTCCGTTGATACCGCCAATCGTTATGATATTGGTTGTACTGCCGCTGTTACTAAGGGTCCCAGAATTTGAACATCCGGAGACTGTAATGGTAGCTGCGGTGGCATCCTGACGGGCAACAATGCCGGCAACATGTATATTCTGGCTGGTAGTAACTCCCACCGCTGCATCTGCCGTATTGCTAATATCTGCCTCGTTGGAGCAATTCTTAATTGTTGTGGCCACAGCCGCACATGCCAGGACTCCACCTAAATCTATACGCCCCGAAGACTCGCATGAATTGGTTACAGTGCCGTAGTTATGGCAGTCCTCGATAGTGGCTCCGGCATTACGATCTCGAGAAACAATTCCGCCGACACAATGAGTTGCCATGGTTCCGGTAGATTCATATATTATATCAGCATAATTGTTGCATTTGTAAATATGTGCCGCACTGTAACAATCTCCAATAACTCCAGAAAAGTCTCTTATGTTAGGGAGAGTAGAATGGACATAGCCATAATTATCGCAAGTTAAAGTATTAGTTGTTGTTTCCACATACCCTATGCACCCTGCAAGTGCATGATCTTTATTTGAGCCATAGGTAGAAGCGGCGTTATTGAACACCTCTCCATGGTTGGCCGAGCCTGTAAGGGTACCTGTCGAGCTCCATTTCCCAAACAAACCACCGACGCGGGTTTTGACCTGACCGGCAGTGACTTTGACCGTTGCGTAATTGTGCACGTTGGAAACTACTGACGTTCCTTCCACGGTACCGGCGACACCCCCTATGTAAATCCATGTGTCAGCATTATAATTATATGCGTAATTAAACACGCTGGTTCCGTCGTAATTCAACCCGTCTGAAGTACCAAGGTTCAGGTCTTTCAGAGTGCTGGCACCTTTGATTGTTGCAAAGAAACCAATTGTATTGCCTTTGCGCAACCCGACGATATTGCTGATGTTATGATACTGTCCATCAAAAGTTTTGCCTGCATTGAAATCAACGGGCGTCCATTCAGCGCCACCCATATTAATATCGGCACAAACATAGGCGTCGTAGGACAGGTCAGACATATAAGCCGAGAGCTCGGCGGGTGTTTCGATAACGCTAACCTGAGTACCTCCGTCAAGGCTCCCAAGATTCTTGGCCTTTCCGGGGCTGCTGAGATCAATGTCAGCGGTGGTGCTCTTCATATAATCTCCAGATGCTGTTCGGGTGAACACCCTCAAGCCATGGTACACGGCCGGAGTCACGGCAGCCCAGAACTGGCCTCCTGTTGACGGAATATTTACCGCCACGGCACGCGAGTCGCCAGCAAGCGCACCTGCTTCATCAACAGGATGCAATACCACTCTGGTCGCCCCTTCGGGAGCCGTAAAACGAAGGAAGCTCACGCCACTAGCAAAATAGAAATTATAATCATTCTCCGATACCTTTTCACCCTCGGCCGTAGCAATCATAGCAGAACCGTCAGCAGTCTTTCCGCTTTCCACAGTTTGCTCTGAAGGTACTGCAGGAGTGCCAAAAGTGTCAGCTGCAAGATCAAATGGAAATACGGCCGCGAGAGATGTGAAATTTTCTGCCACTTCCCCGCTGAATTTGGCTACGGAAGAACTGGCACTTGACTCGTCAAGCGTAAACTCTCGCTTAGCAATACCGTCATAAACTGCAAGTTTGTCACCGGAAGTCCAGCTCCAGGTCGTGCCAGACATATCTGATTTAGCGTCTCCCATACGGGCTGTAATGGTAATATGAATCAGCTTTTCGCCAAAAATAGACTGCTCCTGGACAGGCTCACTCTTGCTGCAGGAAGCTAACGCGGCAGTACAAAGGACTGCTATTACAAGATAATTATTCTTCATAGCGACATAATTTAAGAAAGCCCAATTTCTTCATCGTCGTAGTCGATGACAACTCTGTTACGGTTACTGGAATCATAGAGAATCCTGTCATCTATTGTAATACACAGGATACTACAATAGGGCGTCTTGTAATCTAAATTCTTCATAATAAAATAGTTATCCAATTATAATTCAATACAAAAATCCCAACACCTCAGCTGCCTTTGTGTAATCGAAAATGCGTATGTAGTCCATACCTTTTATACGCACGTGAGAGTCTCCGCCGCCGTCGTCGAAGTCATCGCCTATGAAGAGAACGTCTTCCAGGCTGTAGCCGTGTTCGGTAGCGTAGCGCACCACGGCGTCGTACTTATTGTATTGCTTGGCGGAGAAATCGAATGAGGAAGAGCCGCCGATATAGACGCTGTAGTCCTTGAAAATCTCGCAGACCTCGGGATACATCACGCGGCGCTTCGCCCTGTCGGGATCGAACTCGTGCTTGAGCTCCACGGGAGCGTCCTTGCCGAGCAAACCCATAGTCACCATACCCGTGGAATGGAATTCCAGCGGCTCGCCATAGTATTTAGTGTATCCGTACTTCTCGCGCAGGTAGTCGTTCTGCTTGCGGAAGAAAGCGGTGTCGGCCGGGAACACGTCTTCGCGGACTATCTTGAACTCCCCGTTCTCGACGGTGCTCTCCATCATACCGTAGTTTCCAAGTATGGTTATAGGGTACTGCCTCATCTGGGCGTAAACCCTGGGGCAGTTGCCTGCGCAGACCATAATAACGTCGTACTTCTGCCGCAGAGTGTCCAGCAGGGCCTTGTTAGCCGGCTCCAGCGGGCAGCGGTGCGCGGTCAGCGTGGCGTCCAGGTCGAAGCACAGGAGCTTCTTCTTTTCCGCCCACTGTCCGTAGCGCAGGGTCATCTCCTGCTCGGCCTTCATAAGGGCCTGCGGCTGGTCGAGGGTGGCGCTCAGCACTATGTGCTTTCCTTCCGGATCGGGGGTGAACCAGGTGTAGCCGGCATCATCCACCGTGACGGTGCCGGGCACACTATGGGTAAAGAGCTCAGGGCGAAGCGGATACAGCACACTGAGTATGTCCCAGCTGGGGCGGTCGTAAGGCATCTGCTGATAGGCCTCGTAGCCGGCCACGACAGGATTCGGCTCGTAGTAACCGAGGTTCTGCCCGATCAGCGCTCCGGGATACATGGTCTGCTTGCCGATTTCGAACGGATTCTGCCAGATGGCGGTCGGCCACTTCTCGAATACCGTCTGCATAGCGGGAATGTCGTTCCTGACGTTGTACTCGGAGCGTTTCTTCTCCCCGTAACTGCCGGCCATAATTGAAAGGCCGCGGGTCTTGCGGGCTATCAAATCCACACCGGCAAGAGGAGAATACTCATCCGGGGCGCTCTCAAGCAGCTGGGCGATGGTTGTGCCAAAACCCAGGCTCACGAAAGTCACGGACCCGTCGGGCTGGGAAGCGAGAATCTTGCGGTAGAGGGCCACGGGCTCGGGATACTCCGTGCGGGATTTCACGAAATCCTTCTCGGTGGCGCTGTAGTCCGTGTAGTTGGAAAATTCCTGCACCGGAGTGATGCTCATCGCCACGGGGATTTCGGGATGGCCGTAGAACGTGCACACGGCATCAGTGTATGCCGCGGCAGTGGGACAATTCTTGTGGCAGCCCACTGCAAGCAGCTCCGCTTCCCCGTTGTCGACGGCACGAAGGGCAAGGGCAAGGGCAAGGGCATCGTCGATGTCGTTGCCCATGTCGGTCTCGATGATCATCTTCAGCGGGGCCTGCACCGCCTGCTCACTCTGGGTGCAGGAGCAGACGGCAAAGGCCAGGCCTATAATGGAAATCAACTGTTTACGCATATCAGTTTCCGGCAATTACGATGGTTGCGAGTCCGGCAATGAAGAAGCAGAACATTGCTGCAAGAAGGCCGTACACGCCCTTCTTCGCGCCCTTGAATTCCTTCCAGATGAACACGCCCCAGATGGCTGCGATCATGGGAGCGCCCTGGCCGAGCGCGTAGGATACGGCGGGACCGGCTTTTTCCGCGGTGATGTAGCTCAGGGACGTACCCAGGCACCAGATGGCGCCGCCGAGCATGCCCACAAGGTGAGTCTTGAAGTCCCCCTTGAAATACTGCCCGTAGCTGACGGGCTCGCCCACGAAGGGCTTCTTCATTACTATGGTGTTGAACACGAAGTTGCTGAGCAGGACGCCGAGGGTGAAGATCACGATTGCGGTGTAGGGAGTCACCTTGCCTGCTGCGGGAGCCACGAAGTTGGCGGTGTCCATGGCGCGCATCACGAAGGAAGAGAAGAACGACATAACCACGCCGGCGATGAGGGCCAGGATGATACCCTTGCGCTGATCGGCCTTGGAGACGCCGCTGTCGCCCTTCTTCCCGGCAGCTATGCCGTTGAACACTATTGCACAGACCACGAGGGCCACGCCTATGATGAGCAGCACCACATTTCCTGTCTTGGAGCCCTGCTGCACCGCCACGCGGTAGTTGTTGATGACACCGAGCACCAGCGCCAGGCCGACGCCCAGCGGGAAAGCTACGGACATGCCGGCGATGGAAGTCGATGCGGAAAGGAGGATATTGGAAGCGTTGAAGATTATGCCTCCCACCAGTATCCAGAGTATGCTGGACCAGGATGCCTGGCCGAGATCCTGCAGGAAAGGACGGCCTTCGGAGCCGATGCTTCCTGCGGTGAAGGCGAGGAGAAGGGCGAAAAGCACCATACCCACCACGTAGTCCCAGTAGAAGAGTTCGTAGCGCCAGCTCTTGGCTGCAAGTTTCTGGGTGTTGCCCCAGGAGCCCCAGCAAAGCATCGTCACAAAGCAGAGGACGACGGCGAGGGCATAGCTATTGACGATGAACATAAGTTATTGTATTTTAGAGGTTTTCGATTTCACTTGCGTATGGTGCGGAAGTCTGGGCGCCCATGCGTGTCACGGCGATGGAAGACGCCAGCGTGGCTGTCTTTGCGGCCTCGATAAGGCTCCTGCCCTTGGAGAGGGCCGCCACGAGCGCACCGTTATAGACATCGCCGGCTCCGGTCGTGTCAACTGCCTGCACTTTCCGGGAAGGCACGAACACGGAGGATTCCGGCGTGCAGACCAGCGATCCCCTGCTGCCCATTGTGATGATCACATTCTTCACTCCCATTCCAAACAGCTTCGCAGCTGCAGCCTTTGCGTCGTCCTCACTGCCAATGGCAATGCCCGTGAGGACTTCGGCCTCGGTCTCGTTGGGAGTTATGAGCCAGAGGTGCTTGAAAAGATCATGAGGGAAGGGATTCATCGGGGCAGGGTTGAGCACGGTCCTGACTCCGAGGGAATCGGCGAGCAGGATGGCCCTTTCCACGGCAGGGATGGGAATCTCGAGCTGAACGAGCAGGTAGCCTGCATCTTCGAACTGTCCGCGGAGGGCATCCACATCCTCAGGTTTGAGGTCGTTGTTGGAACCGGGAGCCACGGCGATGCAGTTTTCCGCCTTGTCA
>CAMKQN010000102.1:0-6192 GCA_946414935.1 uncultured Bacteroidales bacterium | reverse complement strand
ATTGAACTTAGCGAACAGGAGCAAATCCGCCGCGAATCGCTGGCGAAGCTCAGAGAATTAGGCATAGAGCCTTACCCCGCAGCAGAATACCCTGTAAACACCACTGCAGCAGACATACTCGAGGGCTATGACCCGGAAAAAGGCAACTTCAGCGAAGTCTGCATTGCAGGCCGTCTTATGAGCCGCCGCATCATGGGGGCGGCATCTTTCGGTGAACTGCAGGACGACAGCGGACGCATCCAGATATATGTAAAACGCGACGAAATCTGTCCGGAAGAGGACAAGACTATGTACAACACAGTCTGGAAGAGGCTCCTGGACATCGGAGACATCATAGGTATCAAGGGCTTCGCCTTCATCACCCAGACGGGGCAGCTGAGCGTGCATGCCAAGGAACTCACTTTGCTCAGCAAGTCGCTGAGGGTGCTTCCCATAGTGAAGGAAGCCGAAGGACAGGTATTCGATGCCGTTACCGATCCTGAGCTGCGCTACCGCCAGCGCTATGTGGACCTTATAATCAATCCTCAGGTGAAGGAAGTCTTCGTAAAGCGTGCGAAGATTATTTCCACCATGCGTGAGTATTTCAACAACGCCGGCTGCCTGGAAGTGGAGACTCCTATTCTCCAGGGCATTCCCGGAGGAGCCACCGCGCGCCCGTTCGTGACCCACCATAACGCCCTGGATATCCCTCTGTATCTGCGTATTGCGAACGAGCTTTACCTCAAGAGGCTGATTGTAGGCGGTTACAGCGGCGTATATGAGTTCGCCAAAGATTTCCGTAACGAAGGCATGGACAAGACCCACAACCCGGAGTTCACCTGTATGGAAATCTACGTTGCCTACAAGGATTACAACTGGATGATGCGCTTCGTGGAGAAGATGCTGGAGAAGATTTCAATCGAAGTGAACGGTACAACACGCGTGAAAATCGGTGATAACGAAGTCGATTTCGGTGGCGCGTACCGCCGTCTCCCCATTCTTGACGCAATCAAGGAGTACGCAGGAGTGGACGTTAAAGGAATGTCCGAAGACGAACTTCGCGCCACCTGCAAGCAGCTGAACGTAGATATCGAGCCTTCCATGGGCAAGGGTAAGCTGATTGACGCCATTTTCGGCGCGTACTGCGAGGAGAAGCTCGTCCAGCCTACTTTCATCATCGACTATCCAGTGGAGATGTCGCCGCTCACCAAGCGTCACCGCAGCGACCCTTCCCTCACAGAGCGCTTCGAGCTTTTCGTGTGCGGCAAGGAGCTGGCGAATGCGTATTCCGAGCTGAACGACCCTATCGACCAGCTGGAACGCTTCGAGGAGCAGGCTGCCCTGAAGAGCAAGGGAGACGATGAAGCGATGTATATCGACATGGACTTCGTGCGTGCCCTGGAATACGGTATGCCTCCTACCTCCGGACTTGGTATGGGTATTGACCGTCTTACCATGTTCATGACAGGGCAGACAACGATTCAGGATGTGCTCTTCTTCCCCCAGATGCGTCCGGAAAAATCGCTGAAGAAGGAAGACAAGGAGCAATAATCTATGACAGAGCAGCTTAGCTCCACCCAGAATCCCAAAGTCAAGCGTTTGCTGGCCTTGCAGAAAGATTCGTCTCTCAGGCGGGAGACGGGTCTTTTCGTGGTGGAAGGACGGCGGGAGCTACAGCATTGCATCGATGCGGGTTTTCATATAGACAGCTTTTTCGTCTGCCCTGAGCTTTGTCCTGTCCCTGAACTTCCTTCGGGTGCTAAAGTGTTCGAGATAAGCAGGGCGGTTTACGAAAAAATTGCGTACCGTGAAGGTACTGAAGGGGTGATAGCCGAAGTTCGGGCAAAGTATCTGCGGCTGGATGATTTGAGTCTGCCTGCTGAGCCTCTGATTGTCGTGCTGGAGAGCGTGGAGAAACCGGGCAACCTAGGGGCCGTGCTCCGCAGTGCCGATGCGGCAGGGGCGGACGCGGTGCTCATCTGCGACCCCCTCACTGACTTGTACAACCCCAATCTTGTCCGTGCTTCAATTGGAGCCGTCTTTACTGTCCCTTGCGTCGCCTGCAGTTCCGCTGATGCCATCAAGTGGCTCAAAGACAAGGGGATAAGTATTCTGACAGCCCAGTTGCAGGATTCTTCCCTCTACTATGAGACAGATATGGTCCGGGGCAGTGCCATAGTCATGGGTACGGAGAGTACCGGGCTCTCTCAGATTTGGAGGGAAGCGGCAAGTTTCCACATCCGTATTCCCATGCTCGGGCGGCTGGATTCCCTCAATGTGTCCGTCAGCGCTGCCATACTCCTTTTCGAGGCGGTGCGTCAACGGCGGCAGCAGGCTGATAATCATCAATAGTTATAGATATGAAAAAGTTCTTTTTGGTATTGACTGCAGTTTTGCCTATCATTCTGTTTTCATGCAACGGACCTGTTGACCCTGATAAGCAGCCTGGCAAACCGGACGACACTGAAACGCCAGGCGACAACGGCGGCGACAACAATGGCGGCGACAACAATGGCGGGAAGGAGAAAACCGATGAAGAGCTCGGCATTGCTGCCATAGACCTTGGTCTTTCAGTTGAATGGTGTGACCGCAATATCAATGCTGTCAGTCCCGATGATTCCGGGTCGTATTTCGCATGGGGCGAGACCATTGGAAAAACCGAGTTTGTCTGGAACAACTACAAGTGGGGCAATCCCTCTGCCGGAGGGCTGAATAAGTACAACAACAATGCTACGCTTGGTAAGAATGACGGCCTCGTAAGGCTTGAGTCCGGTGACGATGCGGCTTATTCGAAATTCGGCGGCAAGTGGCGTATGCCCACGGCCGATGAGTGGCTGGAGCTCAAGCAGAAGTGTAGCTGGCAGTGGACAAAGCAGGGCAATTGTGAAGGCTTCAAGGTTACAAGTGAGGATGGAAATACAAGCATTTTCCTGCCAGCTTCCGGCGGATTTATCGGCAGCTCGCTGCAAGATGCCGGGGTGCACGGCTTTTACTGGACATCAGATATAGTTAAATCCGATCCTACAAGCGCTTATACTTTCTGGATCCGCAAGGGAGCCGTTGTGCCGGAAACCTTCCCACGTTTCTACGGTATGGCAGTGCGCCCCGTCAAGGCTAAGTAGCGCAGGCCGTGATAAGGGACGTCGCCCAGACAGCAGGACGGCAAGAACCGGCCTCGGAGTTGTTCCGGGGCCGGTTTTCTTGTGTTCACAATGGGACCGTCCATGAAAATGGACGTTTTTATGGATGAGCTGCCGAAAAATTGAATCTCGTCCACGAAAGAGGCAATTTCGTGGACGAGATTCAATTACTTCTCATCAAGTGCTAGAACGGCAGGTCGTCGTCGGGTGCAGGAGCGCCGAAATCCTGTGGCGCAGGGGCAGGTGCAGGAGCCGGGGCTGCGTCACGGCGCTGGTATCCGCCGCTCTGTACCGGAGGCTGGTATGCTGGGGCCTGGTATCCGCCTCCCTGTGCCGGAGCCTGGTAGGAGGGACCGGACTGAGCCTGATATCCGCCCTGGGCGGGAATACCCTCGCCTTCGCGGCGGCCGAGCAGCTGCACATTGTCGGCCACTATTTCGGTCATATACTTTTTCTGCCCCTGCTGATCGTTGTAGGAGCGGGTGCGTATATGGCCTTCTACATATATCTGGCTACCCTTGCGTATGAATTTTTCCGCCAGGTCCGCAAGCTGTCTCCAGAGCACGAGATTGTGCCACTCGGTATTCTCCCTGAGCTCTCCGTTGCGGTCGCGGTAGCGGTCGGTCGTTGCAAGTGTGAAGGTTGCGACTTTTGTATTTTGGCCCGCCTGGGCGGAACCCTGATCAAGGTAACGTACTTCCGGGTCTCTGCCAACGTTACCGATAAGCAAAACTTTATTCAATGATGGCATAACAATACTATATTTATTAGTTCCAAAGATAGAGTTTTTTCGGGATACTCGAAAAGTTTTTACTACTTTTGCATCCGAGTATGTACGAACTGCTGGACAAAATCGATTCTCCTGCCGACCTCAGAGGGCTTCCTCTGGAGCAATTGGGCCAGTTGTGCACTGAAATACGTACATTTATAATCGAATGTTGCGCCGTTAACCCCGGGCACCTGGCTTCAAGTCTGGGGGCGGTGGAGCTGATAGTCGGCTTTCATTATGTGTTCGACAGTCCGGAAGACAAGATAGTGTTCGACGTGGGGCATCAGGCCTACGCCCACAAGATCCTCACCGGCCGCCGGGAACAGTTCCGCTTCAACCGCACCAAAGACGGCCTCAGCGGCTTCCCCTCCCGCGCGGAGAGCGAGTACGATTGCTTCGGCGCCGGCCATTCATCCACCTCCGTATCGGCGGCGCTCGGCCTGGCTGAAGCGGCCAAGCTGCAAGGGCGTGCCGGCAAGGTGGTTGCGCTCATAGGCGACGGCGCCCTGACCGGGGGACTGGCCTTCGAAGGCCTGAACAACGCCGGCAACAGCCGCTCCGACCTGCTCGTCATCCTGAACGACAACAACCAGTCCATCGATTCCAATATCGGAGGCCTGCACAACTATCTCCTCCAAGTGACCACCAGCAGCAGCTATAACCGGCTGAAAGACAAGGTGTGGCGAAAAATGGGCGACAGCCGCCTGAGAGCCCTCCTCCAGCGCTGGGTGCGCAACGTCAAATCTTCGGTCGTCAGAAAGAGCGGGGGAGACCTTTTCGAAGCTTTGGGCTTCCGCTACTTCGGCCCCATCGACGGTAACGACATCGTGTCGGTGGTTACCAATCTCCGGAAACTCCGCAGCATCTCGGGCCCCCGCGTACTGCACTGCTGTACCTTGAAGGGCAAAGGCTACGCCCCCGCCGAGGCGGACCCCGTTACCTGGCACGCCCCTGGCAGATTCGACCCGGAGACGGGTGTACGCAAGACCCAGCCCAGGCCGGTCGCCCGCTATCAGGATGTCTTCGGACAGGTCCTCTGCGAACTTGCGGAGAAGGATAAAAGGGTTGTGGGTATCACACCGGCAATGGCCAGCGGCTGCGGAATGACTGTCTTCGCCCGTAAATACCCGGATCGTTTCTATGACGTAGGCATAGAAGAAGAGCACGCAGTTACTTTCTCCGCCGGCCTTGCCGCGGGAGGCATGCGTCCGTTCTGCAATATCTACTCGTCGTTCTCGCAGAGGGCATACGACCAGATTATCCACGACGTTGCGCTGCAGCGTCTGCCGGTGGTGCTTTGCTTCGACCGTGCCGGCCTGGTGGGGGAGGATGGAGCTACGCATCAGGGTGCGTTCGACATCGCCGCGTACCGGAGTATCCCCGGAGCAGTTATATGCGCCCCGAAGAACGAGTGGGAACTTCGCCAGCTGATGTTTACCGGCCTCGGGCAGGATGCGGGGCCTTTTATAATAAGGTATCCACGCGGCATTGGCGAGGGCGCGCTGTGGGAGGAAGCGGAGTTCATTCAGCTGCCGCTGGGGAAGGCGGAAGAGATGCTCAAGGGATCCGATATTGCCGTGGTGGGCGCAGGTCCGGCCCTGAACCGGGCAATGGAGGCGGCGGAAAGCTTCTCCGGCCGTGTGGGCGTGTACAATTTCCGCTTTATCAAACCATTGGATACCAAGATGTTGGACTATATTGTATCCAATTACCGCCGTATAATTACAGTGGAGGATGGCTCGGTCATGGGCGGGCTGTTCGGGGCGGTGAGCGAGTATGTGGTGAGCCATCATCCCGGCATTCCGGTGGAGCCTGTGGGAATCGGGGATGTATTCGTGGCACACGCCAGCCAGGCCGAGCAACGTGCGGCGTGGAATCTGGATAAAGAAGGTTTGGAAAAAATCTTCGAAAAGTTTTTGGAGATTTAAAAAAAATATCTACCTTTGCAGTCCCCTGATAAAGGGCATTGACATAACTGCCGATGTAGCTCAGATGGCCAGAGCGTGTGATTTGTAATCTCAAGGTCGTGGGTTCGATTCCCTCCATCGGCTCATCGCAGTGATTTAAGGGCAAGTACCAGAGTGGCCAAATGGGGCAGACTGTAAATCTGCTGGCGCACGCCTACGGTGGTTCGAATCCATCCTTGCCCACACAGCGGAAGAGAATCTTCCCACCAGCGGGGTTCGTATAACGGCTATTATGTCAGCCTTCCAAGCTGAAAATGGGAGTTCGATTCTCCTACCCCGCTCCAAAAAGCCGATGTAGCTCAGGGGTAGAGCGCATCCTTGGTAAGGATGAGGTCAT
>CAMKQN010000101.1:0-6347 GCA_946414935.1 uncultured Bacteroidales bacterium | reverse complement strand
ATATCCTTCTCCGGATGGTTAAGCATATTGCCCACATCCTCGAACATGCCGTAAAAGGCATAGTCTTCCGCAGTTTTTAAGCCCGAATCCGGAGACCCGAAATACTCAAAATCCATGAGGCTCATAAGATTGCCGTACAGATAAAACGGGGCGTCGCAGTTTATGTGGGTGAATGCATCATATGCGTTATAGGTGTTTGTTGACGAATTATACTTCTCCGTCCTCGTTCCATAATACCTATTCCCCGGAGCAAGCTTTCCGCCCAGAAGCAGTTTATCACCGGCCTTCACCTCAATCTTGATTGGGTCTCCGCTTGCGATATTGGAATTGATTGCGCTATTGTTCACGCCATCAAAACCATAGTAAAAAGTGCGTCCGAGAGGATTCTGGATAGTCACGATGCCGTCTTGCAGAGCCTCGATGGTAAATGGCTGCTTGAGGGACTCGTATTTTTTCAAAGTCTTGGAAGCCTTGTAAAACCTGCCGTCGGCAAGAAGCGCCTTCATGGTGCCGCTAAAAACCGTTCCGTCCTGCGTTTCAGCCACAAAATCGTATGGAATCCTGACCTTCCCGGTGCGGTCGAAATCGGCGCCGTATTGCCCCGGAATGGCAACGAAGAACTCGGTTCCGGGCGCGTCAGGAACCACCGTGACTGGGTTGTCAAGGCTCCAGGAGGTGAGCGTGAGCCTTGTAATCTTGTTGGTTTCGCAACCAATGTAGTTGAAGCTGAAAAGGGTGATGCTCTGCTGGCTGACTAAAGTGGCATCGGAAAGAACGATCTTGGAACTCGCATTATCGACACTCGTCACATCTACGGTCGCAAGCGCATAATCATAGCGCTTGGCAATATCTTCCAGCGTCCCTTTCTGCCCGGCATACATCTCCCGGGAACCGGCAGGTTTTTCCGGATACAAAAGTGTGAACCTGTCTCCCGTATTGACCGTTCCCGATATCGTCCCCCTGAACCGGCAAATGCTGCCGCCACCGGGCGTGGTGAGTGTTCCACGGTGGCCGTCCCCGTTGACGTCATACACCTCTATCTTATCCGTTCCGCTCCAGTATGCCGACAAATAACCGTTGTCAAGGACCAGGGCCTTTGTTTCGGCAACGATTCCGCCACCTTCCCAGCCATCGTGTTCAAATAATGCCTTCGTTGTGGCTTCTGCCCATTTCAGGGCATCGACTTCCACCGTCCAGGTCTTCCCTTCCGGTGCGGTCTCTACTTCGTTCTTTGCACATGCGACTGCAGCAAGTGCCGCAATAAGAATCCAATACTTTCTCATGGCTAGTTCCCCCATTCGTCAGTTATCCAATATCCATAATCATCCCGGAGAAAGTCTCCGGAGGCCTGCAGGATGGCTTCTTCCATCCACTGCTGTTCAATTTCCACTGCGGGCGTCATGTACTTTTCTTTCATATAGCGTGTTCGTTTGTTTCCGGCGCAAAGGTAAGTACAGACAGCGGGAGTGATGTCCCACCCCAGCAAAACTATGTCTCAAATTGACAAAAATGATTAATTTTGCCTTTTGTATGCGTCTACTGGTTGTTTTTCTTATTTCACTTATTGCTGCCGCTCAGCCCAATCCACGGCAGGAAGACTCGCTGCGGCGTGCAAAAATGGCGGAACTCTTTTATGCTGACGACAAGGACGGCTTTTTGCAGGCAGCGCGTGACCTCGTGGATTTTCACAAGACGCATGGGAGCGACAAACAGCTCTTCGACGCTTATGCTACACTCTTTGACCGCCAGCAGATGTGGGGCCGATACGACGACGCCGTTGCCACCATCGACGAAATGTCTCAGGTCGCCCAGGGAAGGCGCAGCCGTCTTGGAACCGCAGTTGCCGAGTTCTGTACCGGGCAGCTGTACCTCAATACCAGGCAGCCTGCAGAGGCGGAAATCCACTACCGCCGTGCCTTCAATGAGCTTAAAACCGCAGGTGAAAACGGGCGGGCGTTGAGGGCCGGCTTTAACCTGCAGGCCTGTGCAATGAATCTGGGGGAGCCGGAAGCCGGACTTGCCATGAATGACTCTACGGCGATTCTCATTTCCGATATGGAAGCGCGCTCCGGCAGAGCCAATGCAGGCAATCACTTCAAGCAGGCCAGGTATCGTTTCGTACTTCTGCAAAGGACGGGCAGGCTGAAGGAGGCGGCCCCGCTGAAGGACACCCTCCTTCATTATGCCGCAGTGCTCAACGACCCTTCCCAGGACGAAATCATGCTCACCGCCATCGCTCAGTACGAGCAGGCCGTCGGCAACAGAAAAGAGGCTTACGCATGCTTGGATACGCTTATTGCCAGAAACCTCAGGGCGCGCAATTTCAACAACGCCTCCCGGTTCCGTCTCTCCCTGGCCGACTTCCAGCGGGAGAACGGGGACTTGAACCTGGCTGTCGACAACTACCGGCTATACTCAGCCGAGAGCGACTCTGCGCGGATACAGGATACTCACCGGCAACTCAACGAACTCACTAAGAAGTTCGAACTCGATGAGCTCAGGATGGAAAACGAAGCGTCCCGTCAGAGGAACACCATGCTCGGTCTCATCGTCGCAGTCATGGCTGTTCTGCTGGTGGCGATATTCGTCTACAACAGGCAGTTACGGCGCAAGAACAGGATTCTCTTTTCCGCCACGCAGGAGCACATCAAGGCTGAAGAGGAGGCCGAAGAGGCAATCGTGCATGCCCCGGAAGCCGGGCAAACGGCCGAGGAGAAACTCTATGCCAGTCTTATCAGATTGATGCAGGAAGAGGAGCTTTTCAAGGATGCCGACCTCAACCGGGATATATTGTGCGCCAGACTGGGGACAAACCGCACCTACATTTCAAATGCCGTCAAGCAGTGTTTTGGCGGGACCCTCAATGCGTTTATCAACCACTTCCGCCTGCGCTGGTCTGCCGAAGCCCTTGCAGGCCGGGACGACCTTTCAGTGCTTGCCGTGGGAGAAGATGCCGGCTTCAGCTCACGATCCACCTTCCACAGGCTCTTTCAGGAGGCCTACGGCATGTCGCCGTCAGCCTACAGAGCCGCATCTAAAGCATAATTCCGCCGAAAACAATGGATTATCCGTGCATGCGCTTAACAGTGACTCTTTTCAAAGGAAAAATCATTATATTTGTATCTTGCGATACAGAATAACCACATTTTCGATGAAAAGATTCTTCCTTTCCCTGTGTCTGGCCCTGGGCGCATGTTTGGCTTTTGCGCAGGGCAATTATGTCTCCAGCCCGATCGTAAAGGCGATGGAAAGCGGAAAGTATTACATGAAGCTCGGCTCCGTGCAGTCCGTTTCCGATCCTGACATTCAGACAGACAAGATAAAGATGTCCATAGAGATTGCCAGCCGCGGCGGCGTCTCGATGAGTCGCACCCACATGCAGTTGATGGACGCTGTCACCCTGACCACGGACAATGCCACCTACATACTCGACGAGGCCGCAAAGACCTGGACTGCGCAGCCCGGAGGCGGCACGTCATACGGCGGCCTGAAGTTCGTGCGCCAGGGCCGCTGCCGCGTGAACGGCAAGGACGGCTGGTACTTCGACGAGTACGCCGCTGACGGCACGACCATCACCTTCTACTACAATTCAGACAAGGTCTCCATCGTCGATCTGGGCACGGTTGCCGGAGAAGGCCTCGGCCCCATGAGCCTGCTGTCGTTCAGCACCTTCATCCCATCAAACATGTACTTCTGCATCGGCAATGACTGGAAGGAAGGCCCCTCCGGCAGCGGGATGGGCGCAGCCGCCGGTATAAGCGCGGACGATGCGCTGGCCATGGCTGGAATGGACCGGGCCGCGCTGGAAGCACAGATACGCGAGAGCCTGAAGGGAGAGAAGCTTCCGGAAGGGATGAGCATCGACGATATGGTCAATATGGCCCTTGGAGCTATGGGCGGCTCTGCCGGTAAGGATGGTGCCCGAGCCGGCTCCGGTGTCGCTGCCGCGCCGGCCAGCATTCTCCCCGCTCCGCCGAAATGCGCGAAGCCCTGGACCGACAGCGGTACACCCGACGAGCTTTCCTGCGGCGTCAGCCTCGCAAGCATCTCCATTACTGACAGGCAGGGCGTGAGCGCTCCCGTGTTGGCATCCTCCCTGCCACAGGCAACACCCAAAAAGAAACTGCGCATCGACCGCGAGATTACCCAGGAAGGCGTAAAGCTCGCTACGGTGCGGTTCCTCGCCCAATGCAAAGGCAAGTCCGCAGAGCAGATTGAGCGTAATGTGATACAATATGCCGACAGCCTTGGCTGGGCTCTCTTCACCGGCGCCATCACCGGCGAACTTGCCGAGAGCGCCATCGCCCGCTGCAGCGTGTATCCGCATCCGACGATGCTGAACACCACCGGCACGATGCTCCTGGAGCTGGGCGAGCCCAAATATGCCCTCGAATATTTCGAGAAATCGTCGGAATATCAGCCTAATTACGCCGAAGCCCTGTACGGACAGATCGAGTGCCATCTCGATATGGGCAACGAGGAACAGGCCCGCAAGATCGTCCCCAAGATCCTGGAGATGACGCCGAACGGCCTGCAGGACGGTCGCGCATGGCTCTACAAGGCCCTGCTGGAGAAGAAGAAGGACAGCCCCTTCAAGGCGGCCGATTACCTCTTCAAGTCCATCTCGTATGGCTACTTCGACCAGAACTCCGCCCTTATGCTCAGCTCTCTCCTAACGGAGCTTGATGCGGCCGAGATGGCGGCGGCCGAGCGCGACGGCGACTTCCTGAACCTGGTGGAATCTGTATTTACCGAGGAGAACCTGGACAACATCCGCAAGGGCATCACCTGGAGCCGCACGGAGAAATTCGAGAGCGAGAAAGGCGATTTCACGGCTACAGGGGCCGGAAGTCTGGAGAGCAACCGGGGACTTAACAATAACTACGACGAGCAATACACCCGAAAGAGCGAGTCCGCCTGGAGAAAATCCCAGGCGGCCATGGATGCAACTCCGGCCATAGGCCTGATTATGGCCATGGGGCTCGACGGAATGGCCGAGAATTCTGATAAGATCTATGAAACGGCCCGGGAGCTCCCCAGCGTGAAAGGGAATGCCCGCGGAAGGGCCGCTGCCGCCAAGTTGAAACTGCCGGCCGCCGTGCGCAAATATACCGAGAACGGATACGCAAAAACCACCGCCGCCCTTGGCATGAAGTATGGCGTGGACGGTTTCTACATTCCGGACGACAGGGCATTCTGGTGCCTCTGGGCGCTGGAACGCTACTACAAATACCGGCTGGATGCCATTACAAACACGTTCGGCGGGTACGACGAGGAGACGAATACCTTCCACGGCGTGCTCTGTTCTGGCTGGAAGACATGGATATCTGCGGACGTAGCAAGCAGCAAGAAGTATAATGATATGTACCTCTCCATGCAGAAACGGCACGAGGCTGCAGCCATAGCCCAAGGAAAGAAGTGCGAGAAGGAGTGGGATGCCTGGGTTAAGGCGCACCCGGATGCGAGCGATTCGCTGTGGGCGAGGGCCGAAAGAAGGATTTTCCGTCCGTTACATCTCCTTGTCGGCGTAACTCAGCCGCTCGAAGTGCTGGACAATATCACCGCGCCCCAGGCTTCTGAGGAGCAGGGCCACTATATGGATTACTACAACAGCACGGTGCGGCCCATCCTGGCCGAATGGTGGGCGGACGTGTCCAGGTATTCCCTGTATTGCCTGGATCCCAATGTCGCCAAATATTTCTGGTTCCGTACCCTTTCCGATATTTACGGGGAGTATAGCGGTACCTTCTTCTCCAAGGCACTTGCAGGACAAGGTCTCTACGAAACCCGGCAGAGGATTCTCCAACTGGAAGCAAAGCTCAAGAACGAGGCCTGGCGGGACGCCAATGCTGCTGCCAACGATTATTACCAGCAGATATTCGACGCGCGCGACGAAAAGGAATTTCCGAAAAACGCAATCGGCGGCCTCAGTGATTTCACTTTCGACATCAACCTGCCCTCCGGTACAATCCGTGTAGGTCTCGTGGACGGGCAGCTGGGTATGGACCTGGACACCGAGACGAAGTTCTGGGAGAAAGTCTGGGCCGATTATGAAAGCCAGATGACCGGACAGCCCGTCAAGGCGACCGGAACGGACAATGCCGCCGTCAAGGGATTCATCGACAATGTCATGGGCCAGCTGGGCGCCGACGTTTCCTGGACCGGCGCGCTCGAGCAGATACTGGATTATTCCGGATACGGGGAGCTTGGCAAGGCGCTCAAGATCGCCGGTCCGCTGGATCTGGCGATGAAGGCACGGCAGGGCAAGCTGATCGAGACCACGGACAGCCAGCGGCACGGCGGATGGGTCCGCGACGGCGCCGGCAACCTCCACCAGCGCAATATCA
>CAMKQN010000100.1:0-6351 GCA_946414935.1 uncultured Bacteroidales bacterium | reverse complement strand
TCTGGTGCATGTTCGCCCAGGTGTTCCCTCTCTTCCAGGAGACCTTCAAGAACGGTCAGCAGTGGTTCTCATGGGCCACTCTCCCCGTACTTTATCCTGAGGGAGTAGCTACCATCGAGAAGCTTTATATGGCTGCAGGCGGAGAGGCCGCAGTGGTCGGCACCACCGTGGAGCCTTCCGTAGTCGCTGCTAATCCTACAATGATGATTATCATCAGCGCCCTGGCTCTCGTAACCAACTGCGTTGCCCTGTGCTACATCATCGCACAGTCCAGGAAGCGTCATATCAATCCTTACAAGGAGGACGTCTTCATCAACCAGAAATACTACAAGGACGCTATGGCCCGCGCCGTCGTGGACTAGTATTCAGTTCGAAGTATAAAAGCGGGCTGACTAAAAAGTCGATAGCGACTTTTTAGTCAGCCCGTTACTTACCTTCTGAACCCCCGCCAGCTGCCGCTGTCGACCCCTGTCAGGGGTATTTCGGCCTCCGGCCGGTCGCTTTCAGCGACTTTTTACTTCTCTTCGAACCAGCAGCAGTGCTTTTTAGTCACCGCCTTTATTTTGCAGTACAGTATAGAGTCAACGGGAACGTCACGCTTGACCCCCTCCGCAATTTTGAAGATTAACAAACTAACGCAACAGTATTATTTTGAGAATAAAAATGTGTAACTTGGCAGCAGAACAGAACATAAGCTAATCAGATATGAAAAAGAACAAACCCCTTGCAATAGTGATTGCGGCAGCCGTTGCCTTGATCTTGCTGCTGATCAGTTGCACCAAAATGGTGGACAACTCCGAAATCGGTATCAAATTCAAAAAATTCTCCCTCACCGACCAGGGTCAGCTGATTGCTACCGAAGTTACCGGCCTGATATTCTATAACCCCATTACTACCAGGGTGTTCACCTATCCTGTATTTATACAGAGAGTAGATTACAAGCCGTTCACCGTGACCACCAAGGATGCGGCCGAGTTTACAATGGACCCCATGCTTGCCTACCAGCTGGAAAGGGACAAGGCATCATACGTGTTCAACAAATATCGCCGGGATCTGAAGGAGATCGAGAGCGGGTATATGCGTACCTGCATCTATGACGCATACCGTATCTCGGCGAACAACTATACCTCCGATGAGCTTATGGCCAACCGGGCCAAGTTCGAGATGGAGGTGAAGCAGATGCTGGTGCAGTCGTTGGGTTCCGAGGGATTCAATGTGCAGGAATTTACTTCCCGCATCACGCCTCCTGCATCCTTGAGCGCCGCAATCGAGGCAAAGAACCAGGCTATCCAGGAAGCCCTGAAGGCCGAAAACCTGGTCAAGCAGGCCGAGGCTAATGCCCAGATTGCAATCGCCAAAGCCAAGGGCGAAGCAGAGGCCACCAAGGTAAAGGCCGATGCCGAAGCCTACTATAACCGCACTATATCGGCATCCCTCAGCACCCTGATAGTCCAGGAAGACTGGATAGAGAAGTGGGACGGGAAATTACCCGAAGTCATGTCTTCGGGCAATGGCCTGATGATGAACCTTCCGGCTCTGAACAAATAGTCTAGTCGGGAATATACACTCCGTCCTCCTTGAGGGTGGAGACCAGAAGGTCGGCGTCAAGTTGCTTGGGGCCGACCCCTTCTTTTACGCAAAGCGCCGCGGCGGTACCGGCTGCCTGCCCCATGGCGAAGCATGGAGGAATGACCCGGATCGCTGCCATTACGGGGCGCTCAGCCGCGGCGCAGCGGCCGGCGCAGAGCAGATTGTCCACTTTCCGGGGCAGCAGGCTGCGGTAAGGGAAGTAATAGGGGTCGTTGGTGTTGCGGGCCACATATTCAACGTAGCCTTTGCGGTGTATGTCCATGTGGTTGGCGCAGCAGAACACTGGATCTGGATATCTTACGGAGTTCTTTGCATCTTCGGTGGTGACGGTATATTCGCCCACGATGCGGCGAGTCTCCCGAACGCCCAGATTTTCAGCCGATTGAGCCAGCTCGCAGTGCTCGCATCCCTTTACGTACTTGCGCAGGAACTTAACCACGTAATCTGCCTGCTGGCGGCCGGTAATCTCCGCCTGCGTTACTTGCTCCGGGTCGAGTCCGTTCACGTCGTCGGTCTGGGTCATGTTGACAGTAGCCGTGCCGTCAAGATTCTGGAACAGGGCTATCTTCTGGCGCCACATAGGGAACTCCCCGGCCTCACGGGCTGCGAGAATCTCACGCATATAGAATTGTCCTTCGAAGTCGCCGGCTTTCTTGCAGGCTTCGTTGTGGGCGTCCATGGCCTTCCAATCAATGTTGCGGAGCACTATGAAGAGGGATGTGGCCTGCACTCCTCCTTCGCCGTCACCGTAAATATACGGTGCTCCGGCCTGGAAAGCAAGGTCGCCGTCACCGGTGCAGTCTATGTAATTCTTGGCCGTAATCTTCCAGATTCCGTCCTTGGTCGCGAAATAGGTTGCGGTAATCTTCCCGTTACGGGTGTCGGCTTTGATGAAGAGGGTGTGGTAGAGCAGCTGGACTCCTGCCTCCGTACACATTTCTTCTGTGGTGCGCTTGAGGCACTCGAAATCGAAGGTGGTGAGGCCGTGGTGGCCTTTGTCGCGGTATGCGGAGAAGGAGCCTATTTCTGCCTTGAGCGGGTGTATGGCGCCGCCCTGGGCCTCCATGCGCTTAACCAGCTCCTCGTAGAAGCCGCGTATGAGCATAGTCTTGCCGTCTGGAGTGGTGCTGGACATGAAAGGCGCAACCAGACCGTTGGTGGCCATGCCTCCGAGGTACCCCCCGCGCTCGGCCAAAATGGTCTTCGCCCCGTGCCTGGCTGAGCACACGGCTGAGCCTATGCCTGCCGGTCCGCCGCCGATTACCAGCACGTCACAGTCGAATGTACGGGTGATTTGAAGCTTTACTTCATTTTGATTGCCGCAGGCGCAGAACAGCATTGCGGCACCTAGACATGACAGGAAGAATGACTTTTTCATTGCAGCTTATTTATAATGGCTGGTAAAGTTAAGCATTTTTGCCTGAAAGAAAAAAATCCCGGTCTGTCGATTCAGACCGGGATTTAGCATATCGTCAAGAGAAATTATTTCCTCTCTTCGCGACGGGGACCACGGCGTTCACGGCGATCGCCACGACGGTCACCGCGACGGTCACCGCGAGGGGCGCCGGCTGCCTGGGAATTGGCGGCTGCGAGAGCGGCGGGAGTAAGGTCCTGACGGCCGTACTTCTCACCGTTGCAGATCCAAACCTTGATGCCCAGGGTTCCGACCTTGGTGTTTGCCACTGCAAGGGCGTAGTCGATGTCTGCACGGAAAGTGTGCAGAGGAGTACGACCCTCTTTGAACATTTCGCTGCGAGCCATTTCAGCACCGCCTACGCGGCCTGCAATCTGAATTTTGATGCCTTCTGCACCAACGCGCATGGTGTTGGCGATGGCCATCTTGATGGCGCGGCGATAGCTCACGCGGCCTTCGATCTGGCGGGCGATGGAATCAGCCACGATGTGGGCATCAACCTCGGGACGCTTTACCTCGAAGATATTGATCTGGATGTCCTTGTTGGTGACCTTCTTGAGCTCTTCCTTGAGTTTGTCGACCTCCTGGCCGCCCTTTCCGATGATAACGCCCGGACGTGCGGCATAGATGGTGACGGTGATGAGCTTCAGCGTACGCTCGATGACGATCTTGCTGAGGCTGGCCTTTGCAAGACGGTTGCCGAGATACTCGCGGATCTTGTAATCCTCTGCGATTTTCTCTGCATAGTTACCACCACACCAGTTAGAGTCCCAACCACGGGTGATACCGATTCTGTTGCTGATAGGATTAGTTTTCTGTCCCATATTACTCTGCTGTTGTAGGTTTGACATCGAGGACTATGGTCACGTGGTTGGAGCGCTTGCGGATGCGTCCTGCACGGCCCTGAGGGCACGGGCGGATACGCTTCAGCGTACGTCCTTCACCGACCATAATGGTCTTCACATAGACATTGCCGTTGTCCAGCTCCTTTGCCTTGTCCTGGTTCTTTGCTTCCCAGTTGGCAATGGCGCTGCGGAGAAGTTTCTCCAGACGGATGGATGCCTCTCTCTTGCTGAATTTCAGCAGGTCGAGTGCATGGTTGACTTCCTTGCCGCGGATAGTGTCTGCTACCAGACGCATCTTGCGGGGGGAAGTGGGGACGTCATTCAGCTTGGCAACAGCTGTAACCTTCTTAGCCTCCTTGAGGCTTTCGGCCATAAGTCTTTTACGCTTTCCCATAGTGATTACTTCTTATTGTTACCTGAATGACCTTTGAATGTGCGGGTGGGGGCAAACTCTCCGAGCTTGTGACCTACCATCTGCTCAGTAACGTAAACAGGAATAAACTTGTTTCCATTATGAACGGCGATTGTGTGGCCGATGAAGTCCGGGGAGATCATGCTGGCACGAGACCAGGTCTTGACCACCTCTTTCTTCTTGCTACCATCATTCATAGCAAGAACTCTCTTCTCCAGGGCTTCCTGGATGTAGGGACCTTTTCTTAAAGAACGACTCATAATCTCAAACTAGTTTTATTCCGTTATTTCTTTCTTCTTTCAATGATGAACTTGTTGGAAGATGCCTTCGGATTGCGGGTCTTGTAGCCCTTTGCAGGCAGACCCTTGCGGGAACGCGGATGTCCACCGGAGGCACGTCCTTCGCCACCACCCATCGGGTGATCGACAGGGTTCATAACGACACCACGGTTGTGGGGACGCTTGCCGAGCCAGCGGCGGCGGCCAGCCTTTCCGTGAGATTCAAGATTGTGGTCTGTGTTGGACACCACACCGATGGTGGCGCGGCAGCTCACGAGGACCATGCGGGTCTCGCCGGAAGGCAGGCGCAGGATGGCCATGTTGCCCTCGCGGGCGGCGAGCTGTGCGGAAGTTCCGGCGCTGCGGGCCATTGCGGCACCCTGACCGGGACGGAGCTCGATGTTGTGTACCAGTGTACCGACGGGGATTTCACTCAGGGGGAGGCAGTTGCCGACTTCGGGAGCGACACCGCTTCCGGAAGCGATAACCTGGCCGACCTTGATTCCGTCGGGGGCTATGATGTACCTCTTCTCGCCATCCTCGTACTGCACCAGGGCGATACGTGCGCTGCGGTTCGGGTCATACTCGATGGTCAGAACAGTAGCGGTGCATCCGTCCTTGTCGCGGAGGAAGTCGATGATACGGTACATTCTCTTGTGGCCGCCGCCGATGTAGCGAACGGTCATCTGGCCGGTATTGTTACGGCCGCCCGTGCTCTTGAGAGGCTGAAGCAATGATTTCTGAGGCTTCTTTGCGGTGATCTCGCTGAAAGCGCTGATCACTTTGTTACGCTGACCGGGGGTAACCGGTTTGAATTTTCTTACTGCCATTGTCTGTCCCTCCCTTAAATGTTAGCGTAGAAATCAATCTTGTCATCACCGGCGAGGGTGATGTACGCCTTCTTGAAGTGATTCATCCGGCCGCGGAGCAGACCCGCCTTGGTGTAGCGGCTCTTGCGCTTGCCGTGATAGTTCACCGTATTGACATCGGCCACGGAGACGTTGTACATCTTCTCCACGGCGTCCTTGATCTGAAGCTTGTTGGCTTTACGATCAACGATAAAGCCGTAACGGTTCAACTTTTCGCCCTGAGCCGTCAACTTCTCTGTTACGATTGGCTTAATAATGATTCCCATCTTCTTGTGCTTTTATGCTCTCTCTGCGAGGATATCCTGTACGCCGTCTATGAGTACCAGGGAATTGGCGTTCATGATAGCGTAGGTGTTGATCTCGTCAACCGTGATGACCTTGACCTGCTGGAGATTGCGGGATGAAAGAAAGATATTGTCGGAGTTCTGGGGAAGCACGATGAGCACCTTGCGGTCGCCGGCCTTGATAGCCTTGACGATGCCGAGGAGTTCCTTGGTCTTGGGGGCTTCCATCTTGAAGGGCTCGAGCATGATGATTGCGTTCTCCTGGGCCTTGTAGCTGAGTGCGGAGAAGCGGGCAAGCTTCTTGACCTTCTTGTTGAGCTTGTTGTGGTAGAAACGGGGAACCGGGCCGAATACGCGGCCGCCGCCTACGAAAATACCAGCCTTGAGGGAACCGTGGCGTGCGCCGCCGCCGCCCTTCTGGCGTCCGAGCTTCTTGGTGCTGTGAGCGATTTCACTGCGGTCCTTGGTCTTGGCGTTGCCATGACGCTGGTTTGCAAGGTACTGAACAACGTCCAGATAGATGGCGTGATCGTTCGGAGTTACGCCGAAGACCTTCTCATCGAGAGTTACACTCTTGCCGGACTGGGTACCGTCTATTTTCAAAACTGCAAGTTCCATACTCTTAAGCCTCCACTAATACATAAGAACCTCTGGCTCCG
>CAMKQN010000099.1:0-6378 GCA_946414935.1 uncultured Bacteroidales bacterium | reverse complement strand
ACTGGCGGGCCACAATCTCGTTGCGGAAGGCCTTGCCTATCTGGGCGATGCCGAAAGGAATCTTCATGCGGCCTGTCTTCTGCACGTTGAGGTAGTTCACGAAGATGCCCTGGGCGGTCTCCGGGCGCAGGTAAATGGTGTTTGCGCCCTCCGCGGTGCTGCCCATGGAGGTGCTGAACATCAGGTTGAACTGGCGCACGTCGGTCCAGTTGCAAGTGCCGCTGATGGGGCAGACTATATTGTTGTCAATGATGATCTGGCGGTATTCGGCCAGGTCGTTGGCGTCCTCGGCTTTCTTGTACCGGTTGTGGACCTCGTCGTACTTGGCCTGCTCGCGCAGCACGTTGGGGTTGGTGGCGCGGAACTGGGCCTCGTCGAAGGCCTCGCCGAAGCGCTTGCGGCCCTTTTCCACTTCCTTGTTGACCTTTTCCTCTATCTTCCCGAGGAAATCCTCGATGAGCACGTCGGCGCGGTAGCGTTTCTTGGAGTCCTTGTTGTCGATAAGGGGGTCGTTGAAAGCTCCTACGTGGCCGGATGCCTCCCAGATGCGGGGATGCATGAAGATGCAGGAGTCGATGCCCACTATGTTCTCATTGAGGCGGGTCATCGCATTCCACCAATACTGCTTTATGTTGTTCTTGAGCTCGACGCCCATCTGGCCATAGTCATATACAGCGGCCAGGCCGTCGTAGATTTCACTTGACGGGAAAATGAACCCGTATTCCTTGCAATGTGCAACGAGTACCTTGAATAATTCGTCCTGTGTCATTTTCTATTGATTGTAACGGTTTGAATCTTTAAGCATTCCGATGATTTCCACATTGAGCGGACCGGCCTTCGGGAGTTCTTCTACATTGATGTGAAGGCGGAAACGCCAGTGGTGATTCGGGTCGGCGGGCTGGTTGATGCGCTCGTTTTCGTAATCCGGGCGGCGGAGTTTGCCGTCCAGGGCAAGCCAGTCCTGAAGCGGGAAAATGGCGAGCATGGGGGCCGATTCCAGATGTCCCCAAAGGGCGCGGCGCACCTCCCAGGGCTCCATGTCGCGGCCGTTTTCCTCGGCGTACTGCATACGCAGCGTGGCCATATCGTGGGAAGATGAAGCGCACACGGCAAGGTAGGGCCAAGGGCGCCCCTTGTCCATATTAGCCATTTCCAGGGACAGAATGGTTTCCTTCGCCATGACGCCGCTCACGCAGTCGGGCACCATACCCAGGTCCTCACCGCAAGCCAGCATTCCGGTGGCATCCAGCAGTTCCGGCAGCTTTCGCTCGGCGTTGTAGCGCCACAGGCTGTCGTTGCGGTGGAAGAAGAAGTCGTTGTAGAGGGCTCCGAACTGCTCTTTCTGTGCTTGCGGAAGCTTGTCGGATTCCGGAAGAATGCGGGGCTGCACGCAGCCGGGGTTGCGGGGATCGGGCAGGAACAGCCCTTCCAGCGGCAGTCCCATCATGCGGATTTCGTCCTCGGCATAAGGTATGGCCGGGTTGAAATGGCCCATAGAACCGCTCTTGTACTGGGAGGGAATTTCCCAGATACGGAAGAATCCAAGTATGTGGTCGATGCGGAAGGCGTCGAAGAATTCGCTCATCTTGCGGAGGCGCGATTTCCACCAGGCGTAGCCGTCTTTGGCCATCTCTTCCCAGTTGTAGGTGGGGAAACCCCAGTTCTGGCCCTCTGCGCTGAAGAAATCCGGCGGTGCCCCGGCGCTTGAATCCAGGTTGAAGAGCTGAGGGTGGAAATGGGCATCGGCGCTGTCGGCGCTCACGCCTATGGGGAGGTCGCCCTTGAAGTGTACGCCTTTGGAACGGGCATACTTCACCTCATCCGCGAACTGCCGCTCCAGGTGCCACTGTATCCAGCGCCAGTAATCCGCTTCGTTGCCGTCGCGCTTGGCGCAGAATTCGGCGTACTCGTCGAGCCAGTAGGCGTTGTCCTTGCAGAAACGCTTGAAAGCGGAGGCCTTGAGCTCCTTTTCCTTGCAGGCTTCCCAGGCCTTGCGCACATGGGCCATCTTGGCCTTGAAGACGCGCGGATAGTCTATTTCGGGCAGTCCGTTGAGCGCTTTCTGCTCCTTCAGGAAGGCCGCATCTGCTTTTACACCAATCTCTTGCAGGCGCAGGTACAACGGGTGCAGCGCAAATGAAGATATGGGGCTGTAGGGGTAGGAATCTTTCCATTGTCCCTTGCGGGTGGTGTCGTTCACGGGAAGCAGCTGCACTATGCACTGCCCGGTGGCGGCGGCCCAGTCGGTAAGGGCGTGCAGGTCGCGGAAATCGCCTATGCCGAAGTCGTCTTTGCTGCGGAGGGAGAACACCGGTACTGCGGTGCCGGCGCCGCGGAATCCAGGCCGGTCGAAGAGCTCCGCCGTATGCTTGCGCACGAAGGGACATCCTTCTGTAGGGCAGTCGTTCCAACTGTCATCTATGACGGCGGCGGACTTGGCGCTGTGGTGCTCCCACTCGCTGCGGGCGATCACGCCGTCTCTCATTACTACGTACCAGTAATCTTTAAGGGCGGCTGCAGGCACGTTCACGGAGACGCTCCAGATGGCGCCCTCGTTCCATTTCATAGGATACTTTGTGTCTTGCAGCACTACGCAGAGGCTCTCGCCCCATTGCGTGCGGTAGTGTATGTTAAATGTGGTTTTCACTATAATTTGTAATAACTTCTGAGTATTGCTTCGAACCAGCTCGCTGGGAGTATGGCCTTGAGCAGCACGGAAAGGCGCTGTTCAAGAGTAGAAATGATGTAACTGTACCTGGGATTGCGGGCCTTCACTATCTTGCTTATGCGCTCTGCCAGGAACTCCGGCTTGAGTCCGGAAGTCTCGTCGTGCTCTATGCTGGCAAGAGAGCGGGCGTAGGCGGGATAAGCCTCGTGGGCTTCGCTGCCCCCTATGGAGTCGCGGCTGGCGGTGAAAGAAGTGGCAAAGTCGCCAGGTTCAATCACCACCACCTTGATGCCGTGGGCACGTACCTCCATGCGGAGGGCTTCGCAGTAGCCTTCAATGGCAAATTTGCTGGCGGAGTATAGCCCCTGGAACGGAAGGCCCATAAGACCGCCGATGGAGCTGAAGCAGATGATGCGTCCGCTTTTCTGCTTGCGCATGGCGGGCAGTACGAAGTGCAGGCAACGCACCATACCCATCCAGTTCACGTCCATCTGGGTTTGAGCTTGCTCCAGGGTGCTGAATTCCAGCGGGCCTCCAATGCCCATGCCGGCGTTGTTGATGAATACATCTATCCGTCCCTGCTCGTCCAGAACTGTCTGTACTGCGTTTTTGCAGTCCTCCTCGTTGCGGACGTCAGCCTTGATGTACTTGACTCCGGGGATGGGCTCCACTTCTTTGCGGTGAGTGCCATATACCGTGTGACCGTCGGCCCGGAGCCGGGTGGCCATTGCCCTGCCGAAGCCGGAGCTGATGCCCGTGATGAGGATAATCATATGATATCGAGGGATTTGAATATCTTCGTGAGCTTTTCTACGGCCTCATCTACCTGTTCCACCGTATGGGTGGCCATAAGAGCGAAGCGTATGAGCACGTCCTTTTCGGGGACCGCCGGGGCTATGACGGGGGTGATGAACACTCCGGCCTCGTAGGCCAGTTTCACTATCGTCATGGCCTTGAAAGTGTCTCGCACGAACAGCGGGATGATCGGGGACTGGGTGTGTCCGGTATCGAATCCGGCGTCCTTGAATGCCTTCTGGGCGTGGCGGGTCACTTCCCAGAGGTGCTCGCGGCGCTCCGGCTCTTCTATCATGATATCCAGAGCCTTGCTGGCTGCGGCCACGGCTGCGGGAGTCATTGACGCGCTGAAAATGAGGGTGCGTGAGTTGTGCTTGAGGTACTCGATGACGGTCCTGTCGCCGGCTATGAAGCCTCCCAGGGAACCGAAGCTCTTGGAGAAGGTTCCCATTATAAGGTCCACCTTGTCCGTGAGGCCGAAGTGGCTGGCGGTGCCGGAGCCGTTTTCGCCCACAACTCCGAGGCCGTGGGCGTCGTCTATCATGAGGGAGGCGTTGTATTTCTCGCAAAGTTCAACCAGCTGGGGAATGGGCGCGAGGTCTCCTTCCATGGAGTAAACGCCGTCCACCACGATGAGTTTGTTGGCACCCCTGGGAGTGAGCCAGAGTTTCTTCTCAAGGTCGGACATATCGTTGTGGCGGAACTTGCGTACCTCGCTGAAGCTCAGGCGGCTGCCGTCTATGATACAGGCGTGGTCCAGAGCGTCCAGGAAGATGAATCCGCCACGGAATCCGAGGCATCCCACCACGCCGAGGTTCACCTGGAATCCGGTGCTGTATGTGACGGCCTCTTCTTTGCCGACGAATTTTGCAAGCTTCTCTTCGAGTTCTTCATGAATGTCCAGCGTGCCGTTCAGGAAACGGCTTCCGGAGCAGCTGGTGCCATATTTTTTAACGGCAGCTATTGCCGCTTCCTTGAGTCTGGGGTCATCGGAAAGGCCGAGGTAGGAATTGGATCCGAACATGAGGACCTTGCTTCCGTCCGCCATTGTGACCAGAGGATCCTGCCCGGAGGAAATGGGTCTGTAATAGGGATAAATACCCTTTGCTTTGACTTCCTCTGCAAGAGTGTACTTGGAGCAGGTCTTGTTTAATAATTTTTCCATTTTTATAGGTAAGGTAGTAATACTTTAACTCACAAATATAGATATTTTTCATTAAAGAATCACTATCTTTGGAGCTATGGACAATTCACGGATAATCGAGCTTATCAAGAAAGAAGTTGTTCCCGCTGTGGGATGTACCGAGCCGGTGGCTGTGGCCCTTTGTACCGCGTACGCAAAAGAGGCTCTTGGAAGAATACCCGAAACCATTGACATCAAGCTGAGTGCCAATATTCTCAAGAACGCTATGGGGGTGGGAATACCCGGCACCGGAATGACCGGATTGCCTATCGCCGTGGCTCTGGGGGCGTTGACAGGGAAGAGCAGTTACAAGCTGGAGGTCCTGAAAGACTGCAATCCGGAAGCTCTCGCCAAGGCCAAAAAGTACCTGTCGGAAGACCGCATAAAGATTGGGCTTACGGATGAATCCGATGAGTTGTTGTACATTGATGTGCGTTGTGCCGCCGGCGGGCAGGAGTCCCGGGCGATAATAGCGCGTGAGCATACCGGCCTGGTATTCCTGGACGGCCCATGCTGCGGGCAGGCCCTGGATATCCGCTCATCCCTTACGGCGGAAGATGCCGAAGAAAAAGTGGAAGAACTGACTTTGCGCCAGGTGTACGATTTTGCGGTCAGCGTTCCGCTGGAGGACATAGAGTTCATCAACGAGGCCCGCAGGCTGAACGAAGCCGCGTCGTGCGAAGCCTTGAAGGGCAATTACGGACACGAACTGGGCAAAACCCTCTCCAGGCCCCTGGGCAAGGGTATTTTCGGTGATACTATTTTCAGCCATATCCTTTGTGCAACCTCCAATGCATGCGACGCCCGTATGGCCGGAGCCATGATTCCGGTGATGAGCAATTCCGGCAGCGGCAACCAGGGCATTGCTGCCACCATGCCCGTGGTGGTGTTTGCCCAGGAGAATCACAACACCGAAGAAGAGCTCACCAGGGCGCTGGTACTCAGCCACTTGACCGCTATCTACATAAAGCAGAGCCTGGGCCGCCTGAGTGCCCTGTGCGGCTGCGTAGTGGCATCTACCGGAAGCAGCTGCGGCATCACTTACCTTATGGGAGGCGGCTTCGAGCAAGTGGCGGCAAGCGTAAAGAACATGATTGCAAACCTCGCCGGCATGGTGTGTGACGGAGCCAAGCCCAGCTGCGCCCTGAAAGTCAGCAGCGGCGTCTCCACCGCCGTCCTCAGCGCCATGCTTGCCATCCAGAACCACTCCGTATCCTCTTACGAAGGCCTCATAGAAGACGACGTAGACCGCTGCATCCACAACATGACCCGCCTCGGCTCCCTCGGCATGCGCGAAACCGACAAAATGGTCCTCGACATCATGACGCACAAGGAATAGAAGCGGCATCAACTTTCACCGGGAGTAGAAGCGGCATCAACTTTCACCTTGGCCATCGCTGCGCAGTCTTTACGCCCGTCGCGTGAGGATTGCCGCCGTTTCAAGCAGCAGTAGCATGCCTCCCCGGAAAAAAGGCACCACGGTCCAAAGGTCATCCCCGCTCTATCCGGTTATTCCCACACCCCGGTTAACCGGGAAAAGCCAAGAATCTTTCCATCTCCCCCCTCGAAACGTTCCAGGTCTGCTTCCCGATGGCAGGACCTGCTACGAAAATGCCCCAAAACGTTCCAGGTCCCCCCGCCGAATGGCAGACCTGGAACGCTTTCAAGCAAATCAAGGGTGGCAGGGCAAAAGACTTTGAAGTAGCCATCACCTGGCTCAAAGACGCCGGGC
>CAMKQN010000098.1:0-6402 GCA_946414935.1 uncultured Bacteroidales bacterium | reverse complement strand
ATGAGCCAGGGGATGATCCACAGGGGCGCCAGGATACCGATTGCCACGAAGGTCAGTTTCCAGCCGAAGGCGGAATATATGAGCGCAATGAGAATGGGCGCGAGGATGGCACCTATGGACGCACCGGCGTTGAAGAAGCCCTGCGCCATTGCCCTTTCCTTCTGCGGGAACCATTCGGCGTTGCTCTTGACGGCGCCGGGCCAGGGGCCTGCGACTCCGAGTCCGAGACCGGCACGGAAGGCACCGATGGACTTGAAACCTCCGGCGATGGAGGTAAGCATATCGGAAATACCCCACAGCAGTGCGGAGAAAGTGAAGCCGCGGCGCGTGCCGAACTTGTCGTACAGCTTGCCGGAGAACATCTGCGACAGGCCGTAGGCAATCATGAACACCATGTTGATGTCGCGGAACATCTTCTTGCTAAGGTCGTTGAATTCGGCCTCCGACATCCCTTCGGTGTTGATGAGGCCCAGGTCTTCCACAATCTTGGCCCACATTATTCCGAGGGTGTTCCTGTCCAGATAGTTGATGATGGTCACCAGGACGATGAGTCCCAGCACCCACCAGCGCATTCCTTTTACTTTCATATCTTATTTCTTGAGGAAGTCGGCACGGTGGGGAGAAAATACGTCGATCAGCACACCCTCTTCCAGGCAGACGCAGCCGTGGAGCTCGTCGGGAGCCACGTAATAGCCGTCACCGCCGACGAGGACCTTCTTCTTGCGGCCGATGGTAAGTTCGAACTTGCCGCTCACTACATAAGTGGCCTGGCTGTGGAAATGCTCGTGGAGATTGCCAACTGCACCCTTCTCGAAATGCACCTTCACGATCATCAATTGTCCGTCATAGCCCATAATCTGGCGTTTTACGCCTTCTCCGGCGGGCTCCCAAGGGAGTTTCCTGCCGATTTGGAATGTTTCGCTTCTTGTTTTCATATCATTCATAAGTTATTGTTGCTTTCTCAGTTGGAC
Organism: uncultured Bacteroidales bacterium; assembly: GCA_946414935.1. GTDB lineage: Bacteria > Bacteroidota > Bacteroidia > Bacteroidales > UBA932 > Cryptobacteroides. The sequence continues at coordinate 5,431 of CAMKQN010000098.1, read as the reverse complement.
TCACCGTGAGGACTACGCTGCGGGAGCCGATAAAGTCGTATCTGACTTTGATGCCGTTTTCATCGTCGGAGAGGACGGTGACACCTTTGCAGGAATGTACCAGGTTCGCCGACTGCTCCACTTGCAGGTCATATTTTCCGTGGGTCTCAATGCAGGAGGCGAAGACGTGGTTGCCCGCGTTCTTCTCGCGGATGATGTACATGGGCTCGTTCCTGAGGTTGAAGTCAGGATCCGAGGCTCCGCTGCGGCAAAGGAAAATATCAGTCGCCGGAGTAGTGGCCGTGGTGACGGTGTACATCCTGTATCCTGTAAGCCAGGTATAAGAAGTAGAGCCGTTTCCGCCGTGCGTCCGGGCTTCCGTCCAGATGTGCTGGTACCCGTTTGCTTCTCCAAGCGTAGTCATTGATTTCAGCGCCCTCTCATAGGGAACGGAAAGGGATATCATGTGTCCGTTGTAATGTACAGGATAGTCGTACTGATGCCTGCCGTCGCTTTCGGCTTTCAGGACGTCCATGATGAGCGGGTACTCCAGGAAAGGAACGTCGGCATAGACGAGGTAGCGGGTGAAGGATACGCCGGGGTAGGCGTTCTCCTCGCGGGCGGCGACACCCTGGAGACCGTCCTCGAAACTGTGCCAGAGCACCGTGGGATGGTATTTCTGGGACTCTCTCCACTTTCCTCCGAACATGTTCAGTCCGTCAACTACAAGGGTGTTGTGGGCTATGGAGCTCTTGGCCCAGGACTCGTTTTCGTGTGTATAGTGCCCGTTGTACTTGGCTTCGATATTGAGAAAACGGGCGGCTCCGTAATCGGTGACGATTTCGTTGCCGGCGTCGTAGTAGGCGAAGGTAAGTTTGTCGAAATGGCCGTGGCTAAGTCCGTGGGACGTGGCCTTGAAGGTGAGGGCGCTGTTCAGTTTTTCCGATGATGGACGCATTATGCAGAAAGCTCCTTCAGTGCCGTCGCCGCCGTCGCGCAGCCACATGCTGTGCAGCTTCAGCGGCTCGGTCTCACCGGCGGCTATGCCCTTGGCCACGGCAAAACCTGCGTCGGACACGAGCACTTTGTGCTGATAGTCTTGAACCACGGAAAGCAGGCTTTTGTCGGCGGGGTTGGCGTTGTAGGCAATATCTACGGCGGAGATGAGCTCCTGTGCGCTGTATCCCTTTTCCAGGGCATCGTTGAAATGCATGAATTCCCCTTCATAGGCCATCTGCAGCAGGGCGTCCACCGCCTTCAGCAGAATGCCGTCGCGGTACTTGAATATTTCCAGTCCGGGATTGTAAACGTCCAGACATTGGGCAAAAGTGACGAACGGCCAGATTGCATACCTGAGGTAGTAGGCTCCTTCCGTGAAATATCCGTCAGGGGAGAAGAGTACGTCCATTTGCTTCAGGAAACCGCCATTCCCGCTCAGGTCGCTGCCGTAAAGGGCCTTCTGTACCAGAGAGTCGTCTCCCATGGCTATACCTATCATTCCGACGCCAGCGCAGGCCCATGTGGCCCAGTTGTTCAGGTTGTTGAACATCTGGGTATTAGCCCTGTTGTGGGGGAGCCCCGTCATGATGAAGTCTGTGTAGGGGTAGAAAAACTCCTTCTCTATGAGGGACCGTTCGTCTGCGCTGAGGAAATCGTACACACAGTCATAAGCCACTGCCGTATGTACCAGAAAAACGCTCTCGTTGAGGGTCTGCCAGAAGATGCGGCCGGGATTACCGGACAGTCCAAGGGGATGGAAGTCCAGGGACGGGTAGAAATCAACGTAAGCAAGCAGGATTTCTTTCACCTTGGCTGCATATTTCTTGTCTCCCGTAAGTTGCCAGGCTATGCCCATGTTGTACATGTCGTAGTAATTGAGCTTATGCATCTCATGACTGTAGCCGCCTCCGCCGTCCTTCGGCGTAGGGAGGCATATTTCACGCGCCACGGCTTCGTCGGCCTCCTGGATAAGTTTGTCCATGGAAGCATCGAAAACGGGAAGCTTTCCTTTGTGGTCACGTATGTCCTTTACGCCGTCCGCAGTAAGCAGAAGACTGGGGTGGGTGCTCTGGTTGGCCTGGCTGCAGGCGCCAAGGACCAGCGCAAGTAGTATTGTTAATTTTCTCATAAAGCTCTGTTAGATAAGATTTTACCGCTGTTGCGGAAGGAATTGCCGCGGACGGTGACTTTCTCCCACGGGGCGTCGTCGAGGCGTATGGAATATCCGCCGCGTCCGCTTCCGCTGAAGGCGTTGCCGGAGATTTCCAGAACCTGTGCCCCGATAATCCTCAGTACCGAACCGCGTACCTTGTTGCAGCAATCTTCGAAGGTGCATCCGCGTACGGTCACGTAAGGGCCGGCGGTGGACTCGTCGCTGCCGTTTCTGGCGATCTGGACAGGTATGCCTAGGATGCGTTTGAAGCGGCAGTCCTCTATTATAATGTCATCGGCATTGTACCTGCCTTTATCCTCGGTCTCGGCGGCAAAATTGATGGCGTCGCCTGACAGGGCCTCGAAGCTGCACCCACGTATGGTGACGCTCTCTGCGAAGCTGCCTTTGAGCCCGCGGATTGGTACGAAACCGCTTTCTCCGCAATCGGAGAAGCTGCAGTTCTCAACCAGCAGACTGTAAGGCTCTATCATGGTATCGTCCGTAGAGATAATACCTTTTGCGAGGCTTCGTCCCGGGGTGAGGCGGCCGCTGAATTTCACTCCTCGGACCGTGAGCGAACCGGCTCCGTCGCAAATGGTAATCATATTCTGGCCCTTTTTGCCGGCGAATATAACTTCAGGCGAAGCTCCTTCTTCGGCCCTGATAACTGTGGGACAGGTAATCCTGAACCCTTCATCAAGCACGTACAGGCTGTCTTTCAGTACTATCTCCTCCACTTCGCCGTTGCTGGCAGGCGCCGGCGTGAACCAGGAGGCTCCGCGCCCCGCGGACAACTCTTCATACGACGGCTCTGCGGTAGTCTGCTCAGGGGAAACCTTGTTGTCTTTCCACACCGTTCCCACAGGAGCAAGCGTGCGTTCGAAGTCCTTTCCGGTGCTGAAATCTATGCTGCGGCAGGCCTCGAAATCATTGCTATCCACAATGGTGTTCCGTACCTGCATATAGCGGTTCGGCAGGGAGTTGGGCACCCCGTACATAAGCGCAAGGGCGGAGAAAAAGCGTTCTCCCGCAAGGCTCAGGAAGGTGTTTCCGCGTACGACTTGATCCTCGCCCACTATACGTACTCCGCCGGTGTTGCGCACACCGTGCCCTATGAACAGGTTGTCCAGCGCCTTGTTGCGGTCTCCGTGGCGGAGGGCAAGTACGCCCTGGCATTCGTAGAACACATTGCGCTCAATCACGTTCTCCGAAGACTTTATAGAGACGACCTCGACCTCTCCGTTACACCGGTCGAAAAGGTTGTCGCTTATGACGCTGCAGGAGTTTTGCATACATTGCTGGGACGTGCCTACGCGTATGGTTTCCGCCCCGTTTGAGCCGTACACCGGCCTGGGGCCGAAAATGTTGTGGTCTATGCTGTGGTAATTCTCATCGCAGCCGTCGTAATTGAGCATCACTATAAGCGTCACGCCCAGGTTCAGCTTGCCGGCAAAGGTGCAATGGTCTACTCTGTTCCGCCGTCCGTACAGATGGACATAACTGTATGAAATGTCGCGCTTCGACGGGTTGCATGAGTCCATGGCGCATTCGGTCAGGCGGCAGTCCGACGCAAGGGCATCTCCGTCCCTGAACTCTACTACGGCGCCTTTGTCCACCACGCAGTTCCGGAAAAGCACGCCGCTGACTACGAGGCCCTTGCCGCTGATGTGAAGGGAGGATTTGCCTTCGATTATGACCTGCCCGGGATTCTCAGCCATCACGATGACGGGCTTGGAGGCGTCCGCCCTGCCGCACCAGCGGAGGCTTACGTCGCTCCAGACCCCATCACGGACTAGCAGGGTATCTCCCGGAGCCGCCGACTCCAGTGCCTTGCCGACGTCCTCTAGTCCGAGGGCGCGGGGGGCACATGAGCAGATTGCCAGTGCAAGCAGGAGGATGTGTACGCTATGCTTTTTCATTTCCAAGTCGTTCCAGCGTTGTTACGGATACCGGCAATGATTTCAGACCTGTCTTCGTAAGCCGGCTTGCTGCCGGCGGTGCCGAGGGAAACGCCCTTCTGGGAGCCCCCGAAGATGATGTTGTCTTCCCAGCGGACGGCGTCGCCGGGAGTGCCGTCCAACACGTTGACGGGAATCATATAAGTCTTGCCGGAAATGATGGTGTTCTCTTTGATGAGCAGATTCACCGGAGCGCTGTCCTGGGTGTCCCGTACGCCGTAGTTCACCACGATTCCGTTCCTGCAGTCCACGAAGAGGTTGTTCTGCACCACGCAGTCCTTGGCGGTCCAGTAACCGTTCAAGGCAGCTCCGGATTCGCCTTTTACTACGCAGAGTGCACTCTTGTAATCGCTTCCGGTAAGATTGAAGAAGCAGTTTCGCTCAACCTGATGGCGTTCTCCTATTATGCGGACGCCGCCTACTCCGGTCTTGCCTCCGGAAAGGAAATAGTTACCCCTTACAGTGCAGTCGTTTCCATGACGCAGCGTGAGCGAACCTTCACCCTCTTCGAACAGATTGCCTTCGTACAAGTTGCGGCAACTCTTGTTGGAAATTATTTCGGCCCTCTCGCCGTTGCAGCGGTAGAAATGATTGCCGCGTACTGTGCAGCCGGCATCGGACATGGAGAAGTCGCTGGTACCTATGCGGATGGATTCCTGGCCGTTGCGGGCTTTGCCCTTGTCGTCGTAGTGGGTGTAGGGGCGGGTGAAATAGTTGTCCGCTATAAGGTGCCCTGGCACTATGCCGTCTTCCATCCACACCACCAGCAGACATCCCATATTCTTCTTGTCGATGAAGCTGCAATGGGAAATCTCGTTGCAGGTGCCGTACATGGAAACCCATTTTGTATCCACGTCGGACACCTTGCTGCTGCGTCCGTCTATCTTGCAGTCGGAAATGCGGCAATTGCTGCTGCCTTTGGCGAAAGTAAGTACCGACCCCTTTACTGAGGTGTCCAGCTTGTCGAACGAGAATCCTTCGGCAACCAGCCAGCTGCCGCTCAGCTGGATGGAGGAGACCCCTTTGAACACCACTTTTCCGGGCGTCTGGGCCCGAAGCGTGACCGGGGAGCCTTCACTTCCGTTTGCGGTCATCTTGACGGCAACGTTTTCATATTCTCCGTCAGCCCATACGATGGTGTCCCCGGGCTTTGCATGCCGGAGAGCGGCACGGAAAGACTCCGTGTCGCTCACCACCACTCCGTTATCTTGTCTGGAAGGGAGCGGGTCCGGTATTACAAAGTGGCTCGAGCATCCCGCCGGGGCGGTGAGTGCAAGAAGCACTGCAAGTTCTGCAAACAGCATCTTATTCATTAATTACGTTGGACCAGTACAGATCTACT
>CAMKQN010000097.1:0-6676 GCA_946414935.1 uncultured Bacteroidales bacterium | reverse complement strand
CTCCGACCTCTTTAGCTCCGGTAAGCCAGAGCAGGAAATCGGCGTCGTGGCAGCACTTCGAAAGGAAGATTGGGCCTGACACCTCGCTCTGCGACCACAGTCCGCGCACGAATGTATGCGCCATCCTATCAGGGCCTATATGCTCTGTATGGTCTATGCTCACGATGCGTCCCAGACGGGCCGAAAGCTCGCGGATACGCTGAAAATATGGGTGCAGGCGCATCTCGAGGCATACACCCACATGCACTCCCGCCTCGTCCGCAGCTTTCATCAGCTGGCGATATCCGCTTTCGTCTTCAGCTACAGGCTTTTCAAGAAGGACGTGCCAGCCCCTCTGTACGCACTGCAGAGCAAGAGGCACATGCAGCCGGTCGGGAGCCGCCACAATGGCGGCATCGATGTGTGGAAGAGCAGCGGAAAAAAAGTCCACGGCCGAGCTGAAGCAAGCCTCCGAAGGCACTCCAAAGCGCGCAGCAGCCTGCCTGAGACGGATTTCCTCCGGCTCCACAAGGCTGCAGACCTTCACTCCTTCAGGAAGGCTGCTGAGATACTTGCGCGCGCGGTTTCCCACGCCCAGGACGGCAATGTTCATAGATTACAAAGATACAAAAGATTTGGATGATTAGTAAAAAACCACTACCTTGCATTACTCAATCAGCACCAGCTTATGAGAATAGCGGTCTATTCCGGTTCTTTCGATCCCCTGCACATCGGGCACCAGGCCATAATGGAGTACCTGACGCGCGACAGCGGCTTCGACTGGGTTTATCTGGTAATATCACCGCAAAACCCCTTTAAAGATCCCCAGAAGGCCCTTTCGGGCGAACGCAGGTACAGGGCGGCCATCGATGCGGTAAGACGGCATCCGGAGCTTCACGTGTGGGTGGACAACATAGAACTGGGCATGGAGCCGCCTCACTATACCATACGCACTCTGGACGCCCTCCGGCGCAGGGAGCCGGAGAACGAATTCACTCTGGTGATAGGAGCCGACAACCTGGAAAACTTCTTCGGCTGGAGGGACGCCACACGCATACTTACCGAATACGGAGTGGCCGTTTATCCCCGCACCGGATTCGACGTGGACGCAATACGCAGGTTCATGTACGGCAAGATGCTCACTCTTCCCTCCCCTTATACCCTGGACGCATCTGCCGAGCACACCACGCCGGGCACGGTCGGTTTCGAAGACGCCGAGCACCTGTACCGTATAGAGATAATCGACGCGCCCATAATAAATATCTCATCCACGACGATACGCGAAGGTCTCGCCAGAGGAGAAGATATGAGCAAGTGGCTGATGTAAAGCTGCCCGGCAAAATCCGCCTGCAGTTGCACAATTCATATTTACAATAAAAAAAGCGGCCGAAGCCGCTTTCTTTATTGTTCGTCAGGTTGATTATTGTTTCCGTAGTCAGGTCCGGGTCCGCTCTGAGGGCCTCCCTGAGGACCGCCTCCGAAGCCGCCGGGATTGAAGCCGCCGTCCTGGGGACCTCCCTGAGGGCCGCCGGCTTGCTGGCCAGCCTGATACATCTTCTCGAACGCCTTGTTCAGAGACTCGCTGTAGCGGTCTATGTCAGCAAGGTTCTGAGACTTGACAGCCTCCTTAAGGAGATTGCAGTTGTTCTCAACTTCACCCTTGATATCGGCAGGAATCTTATCCCCGTTCTCCTTCAGGAACTTCTCGGCCTGGAAAGTCAGGGCATCGGCATTGTTGATCTTGTCAACCCTTTCCTTTTCTGCCTTGTCGGCCTCCTCATTGGCCTTGGCCTCGTCACGCATACGCTGGATTTCGGAGTCGGACAAGCCGCTGCTGGCCTCGATACGTATGCTCTGCTCCTTGCCGGTGGCCTTATCCTTTGCGGATACGCTCAGGATGCCGTTCGCATCGATATCGAAGCTCACTTCAATCTGAGGTATGCCACGGGGCGCGGGAGCGATACCGTCCAGATGGAACACGCCTATCTGCTTGTTGTCCTTGGCCATGGGACGCTCACCCTGAAGCACCCTGATTTCCACTGAAGGCTGGTTGTCGGCAGCCGTGCTGAACACCTGGCTCTTCTTGGCAGGGATGGTGGTATTGGACTCGATAAGTTTGGTCATCACGCCGCCGAGGGTCTCGATGCCGAGGCTCAGAGGAGTAACGTCGAGCAGGAGAACATCCTTTACGTCACCGGTAAGCACACCGCCCTGGATTGCAGCGCCGATAGCCACCACTTCGTCTGGATTCACGCTCTTGTTGGGCTCCTTGCCGAAGAATTCCTTCACCATCTGCTGCACCTTGGGGATACGGGTGGAACCGCCCACGAGGAGCACTTCGTCAATCTGGGATGCGCTCAGCTTGGCATCGGCAAGCGCCTTGCGGCAAGGCTCGATGCTGCGGCGGAAAAGATCGTCGCAAAGAGCCTCGAATTTGGCCCTGCTCAAGGTCTTGACCAAATGCTTAGGCATGCCGTCGACAGCGGTGATGTAAGGCAGGTTGATTTCTGCGTTCACTGCGTTGGAGAGTTCAATCTTGGCCTTCTCTGCGGCTTCCTTCAGACGCTGGAGGGCCATAGGGTCCTTCTTGAGGTCCATTCCGCCGTTCTCGGAGGCGAACTCGGAGGCAAGCCAGTCAATGATAGCCTGGTCGAAATCATCGCCGCCCAGGTGGGTGTCGCCGTTGGTCGAACGCACTTCGAATACGCCGTCGCCCAATTCCAGGATGGAGATATCGAAAGTACCGCCGCCAAGGTCATATACGGCGACCTTCATGTTCTTATTCTTCTTATCCAGACCGTAAGCCAGTGCTGCAGCGGTAGGCTCATTGATGATACGTTTCACATCCAGTCCGGCAATCTTACCCGCTTCCTTGGTGGCTTGACGCTGGCTGTCGGAGAAATATGCAGGCACGGTGATAACTGCCTCTGTGACAGGCTGGCGGAGGTAATCCTCTGCAGTCTTCTTCATCTTCTGAAGAATGATTGCGGAAATCTCCTGGGGGCTGTACAGGCGGCCGTTGATATCTACACGAGGAGTATTGTTGTCGCCGCGGTTTACCTTGTACGGGACACGTGCAACCTCTTTGCTCACCTGGTCGTAGGTTTCGCCCATGAAACGCTTGATGCTGAAAATGGTGTTGCCAGGATTGGTGATAGCCTGACGCTTTGCCGGAGAGCCGACTTTGCGCTCACCGTTGTCGGTGAAAGCCACGACGGACGGCGTAGTGCGGGCGCCTTCATCATTTATTATAACAGTAGGCTGATTGCCTTCCATAACGGCTACGCACGAATTTGTGGTGCCGAGGTCAATTCCGATAATTTTTCCCATATTCTTAAATTTTTATTGTTTTACTTATCCATAGGCCCGGGGCTGATCCCGAAGTCCGCATTCTCAATCATCAAAAGTTTTGCCAGCCTGGAATTGCTGACAAATTGTCACCTTTTTAGTATATTTGCGCCATGTTTTACAGGAACCTGAGTTCTGAAGAGTACGCTAGCCTGGAGGCCCGTATCCTTTATGAAGACAATCACTTGCTGATAGTTAACAAGTTACCGGGAGAAATCACCCAAGGCGACAAAACCGGCGACGAATGCATTGCCGATGCCTATAAAGCCTTCATTGCAAAGCGTGACAGCAAACCCGGACAGGTTTTTCTGGGCATTCCTCACAGACTTGACCGTCCAGTAAGCGGAATATGCGTACTTGCCAAGACCAGCAAGGCTCTTGGTCGACTGGGCGTAATATTCCGGGACGGCGGCGCGCATAAGACCTATTGGGCGCTTTGCTGCGAGAAACCTGAGCCCGCGGAAGGCCATCTGGAAAACTGGCTCATAAAAAACGAGCCGAAAAACAAGTCCTACATCTGCGGCGAAAAACCTGGCGCCAAACTGGCAAAGCTTAACTACCGCTGGCTCCAAAGCACTGACAATTACCACCTTGTAGAAGTGGAGCTGCTCACGGGGAGACACCATCAGATACGCTGCCAGCTGGGGCATATAGGCTGCCCGATCAAAGGTGACCTCAAATACGGCGCACCCCGGTCTAACCCGGACGGAAGCATCTGCCTCCATGCCCGCCACATTCGCCTGGAGCATCCAGTAAAGCATACAGAAATACTTGTAAGCGCTCCCCCGCCGGCATCCTGGCCTCTCTAAGTCAGTTTCTTGAGGGAGCGCACAAACTCGCTCGGGGTAGTGTGCTCATTCAGCTTGAATGCCATATTGAAAGAGACCGTGGTGTGGAAACCGCTCATAGAAGCAATCTCGCTCATTTTCAATCCGGGATCTTTCTTCATCAGCACCACTGCATACTTTACCCGGTAATAATTGACCAGCTGGTTGAAGTTGCGGCCGGAATGGAAGTTAATGGACTTGGATAAATACAAACGATTGGTGCGCGTCATCCTGGCAAGGTCTTCCAGAACAAAGTCTTCCTGCAGATAAGGCTTCCTGACTTCCATAATCTTAACCACCTCGTTGAAAAGGATTGCCGAACGGCTTTCGGAATCCACGTACTGCACCGGTTGTTTGTAACCGGAACCTTTCTGGCCCTGCTTTATAGTTTTTTCCTTCCGGCTGCCCAGAAACAGCGTACTACGAGTATATATCCTATAATAGTGCAGGCCGAAAAACAATGCAAGCAGCCCCATCATTGTCCAGCTCCCGGCGACATACGGTGTAAGTGAAAGAATGCCGAGAGCCATGAACTGATAAGCTGCGGTATGGAACAATTCCAGGTAGTCCAGAGTCCCCGGCCAGACGGTAGAGACCATAAACAACGGAGGAATGTCCGAAAAACGGTGCACGCTCCTGTGGACAGAGAAAAGAAACACCCAAAAAGCTCCTGCCATAAGCATCAGCCACTGTGGAGCCGCTAGCAGTTTAAGCAACAGGGCAATCCCCGCCGCCGATACACAAGCTGCGGCCCCAGGAAGCGTCTCTTCATGTGGCAGAGGGTACAATATCAGCAATTGCAGAGCATACCACAGATTAACACACAACATTGACGGATGAGGTATTCCGTCTGCTAAAAAATCGCAAAGCGTCAACAGCGGCATCATTGACAATGCAGCTATGCGCAAAAGTTTGTGAACAGGTAGTTTATGTTTCATATCGGAGCCAAAGGTATTCAATGGCTCCGATATTTAGGGAGACGAGAACGGGGAATATAAAAAGGCTTACGATTCTTTCGAAAGAATCTCCTTCTGCCCCTTGACTTTCTCTTTTATCCGGTCAAATCCCTTACCATAGACACCGGTAACGGACGACACGGAGAGAAATGCGTCGGGATCTACGGTTTTTACTACTCGCAACAGCAGGCTGAGGTCGGACTTACGGGTCAACACCATCAGCACCTCGGTCTGGGCCTTTGTGTACCAGCCCTTGCCGTCCAGCACGGTAACACCCCGATGCAATTCATGGGTTATAAGATCAGCTATTTCAGCATATTTCTTTGAGAGGATAAACAGTTGAACAGACTGGCGGGAGCCGGACAGATACAGGTCGAGGACCGTACTGTTTACAACTACGAGAATGAAACCATATACCACTGTGGTTACCTTCTCTGTCCATGGAAGCAGCTGGCCTTCAGGCGAATAGGAAGGAACAAGCAAAGAAGACAGGATAATCACCACATCCATCCAAAGAATCATCCGTCCAGGTGATACATTACGGTACTTGTTAACGATGAGAGCTATGATGTCGGTACCTCCGGTACTGCCGCCCTGGGACATGGTCATGCCTATTCCCACTCCCACAAGTATGCCGCCCATGATGGTACTCATGAGTTTTCCGTTATCCACAGCCAGTGTCTGTGTAATCTCCGCAGGAATAAATCCCTGCAGGGCATTCAGACCTACAGAGGCTATGATGACAGCATATACTGTTTTGCCTCCGAAGCTCTTGCCCAGAATAAACATCGCTATTATAAGCAGCACGGCATTGACCACAAAATAAGTAGTACCGATTTTAATGAAGCCCTGCGTTGCATACTGAACTATGGCAGCAATACCTGACACTCCCCCGCCTACAAGATTGTTGGGCACAAGGAACAGGTTCCAACCGGTAACGTACAACAAGATGCCCAGGGTTATCAGGGCATATTCTTTTATAAAAGTGAATGCGGATTTCTTATTGAGCGGCATTGTTATTCTTGTTTTTACTTATTCCTGCCTTGATTTCGTCAAAGCCTTCGCCATATACATTGTTGGTAGGAGAAACGGACATGAACGCTTTGGGGTCAATATCCTTGATAACACGCGAGAGCTGGGGGAACTCCTTTTGGCTGATAAGGATCAGAAGCACATCCTTGTCTTGCTTGGTATACCACCCCTGGGCCTTTAGCACAGTGACACCCCGGGACATAACGTCCGTGATATAATCGGCAATCTCCCGGTGCTTTTGGGAGAAAACCATAAGCTGATAGGAAGACTTTTTTCCTCCCACCACAAAATCTATTATAAGAGAGAAAGTTACAACTTCTACAAGGCCATAGCAGGCATCGGAAAAAGACTTGTCAGGCAAGAAGAGCAGCAGGGAGATAACTATAAGGTCGGATACCAGAAAAGCAGTGCTCAACGACACCGGCCAATACTTGTTTATCATCAACGCCACGATATCCGTACCGCCGGTACTGCCTCCGTAACGCAGCACCAAGCCTATTCCGAGAGCTTCCGCCGCTCCTGCCAGAATGGGTA
>CAMKQN010000096.1:0-6887 GCA_946414935.1 uncultured Bacteroidales bacterium | reverse complement strand
AATGGATTTTCTGGATAGGGGTGAACGTATTCTCCATCACCATGTGGAGCGTAACCCTCCACGACGACCCTGGTTCCTCCTATGCTCTCATTTACATTATCAAGTACAGTTTCTACCTCCTCAATTCCCTCAACGGTTTGCGGAACTGGCTGCGCCTCAGCCGCGCAGGAGAGAATACCGCCCCGGCAGTCAAAAGCTAAAGTCTCTCCAGATAGCAAAGACTCTCAGGACCTTCGTTGAAGAGCAGGTCCATAACGGAAAGGCCTGGCACGAAGCCGAAGCGTTCCCTGAACACCTGCCAATAAGGCCTTATGCTTAATTCGCAAGGACGCTTGGGGTCCAGCTTCTCCCGCCAGTCTTCCTGCAGGTCCCGGACATAATCTGATGTGGGCAGTATCCGGGGGGCTATTCCGATTTTGCTGCAGAAAAAACCGATAATGCCAAGATTCATCTCCCAAAGCGTGCCGGATTTGCTGTCCAGCAGGCCGAATAGTTCGTCCCTGTAATAAATAAAGAACGGAGAACTGTAGTAGGCGCTGTCTATGGCATACTCGCACTGACGCAGCCAGTCCCGGCTCCAGTCTACTTTGATTTCCGTTATCAAGCGCGCTCCGTCATGGATAACCGGCACCCGCATATCCATAGGGCCGTTGGCGGTAAGAATGCGGCAACGGTTACGCCAACTCTGCTTCCGGTAGCTCTCGCACGCTTCGAGATATACCACCGGGCTCTCCGCCAGCAAGGCGAAGAACTCCACGGGCGGAAACCAGGCTGTGGAAAGGGTCACAGTTATTCGTAACTTTTTTCCCGGGGATCGCCAGCACGTGCTATACCCCGCTTGGAACGGGACACGAAATTGATGATGGCATCGCGCTCTTCAGACGGAGGGAAACCCTGCTCGATGCGGGCGATGGCGTCGGAAAAATTATAGCCCTGATAGTAAAGCACATCATAGATGTCTTTTATGGTGCGTATCGTATCGGAGTCGAAGCCCCTGCGCCTAAGGCCTACCAGATTGATTCCGGCAAAACAAATCGGTTGGCGGCCGCAAAGGGAGAACGGGGGCACGTCCTTCAGCACCACACATCCGGCGCCCACCATGGCATGCTTGCCTACTTTGCTGAACTGGTGCACTTTAACGCCGCCTCCAAGTATGGCCCAGTCATCTATGTCCGACTCTCCGGCAAGGCCCACATAACTCACCAGGATACAGTGGCTGCCGACGTTGCAGTCGTGAGCCACATGAACGTAAGACATCACCAAAGTATCGCTTCCGATACGTGTGACGCACTTGCCGCTGGCCTTGGTACCGCGGTTCACGGTAGCGCACTCGCGTATGGTCACGCGGTCCCCTATCTCCACCCAGGATACTTCTCCGTCGAACTTAAGGTCCTGGGGAACGGCGCCTACTACGGCCCCGGGGAACACGCTGCAATCACGCCCCATCTTCACATACGAGAAAATGGTGGCGTGAGGGAGAACTTTACAGCCCTCTCCCAATTCGACATTATCGTCAATAAAAGCATAAGGTCCCACTTCCACGCTGTCTGCCAGCCTGGCACCGGGATGAACTGTTGCCAAAGGATGAATGTTTGCCATTAGTTTTTGGTTTTAAGCAATTCCCGCATAGCTGCGGTGTTAAGCGCATGCCCCGGCTTGTATGCCTCTACCTTGAAGCAGGGCATCCCGCCGCAGAGACGAAGGTCGCCGATGAGGTCGAGGAGTTTGTGCCGCCCACATTCGTCCGGAAAACGAAGACCTCCTTCGGCCAGATAGCCGGTAGTATCTATTCCCGGCAGGTTCTTGCCCGTAACACGGGAAATATAGCGCATCTTCCATTTAGATGCCGGTTTTTCCACTACTACCACAGCATTGCTGAGATCTCCGCCTTTTATAAGGCCAAGCATCAGCTGAGGCATGACTTCGTGCAGGAAGCAAAAGGTACGGCAAGGCGCTATGGAAGTGATGTAACTGTCGTTTCGGGAAAAAGCGATGCGCTGCTCCCCTAAGACTTTGGAGTTGAAATCGACGGTAAGCTCAATATAAGGTTCTGACGATGGAGACAGTTTGATCCACGCTCCGGAGCGTTCGTTGCGTACAATAATCTCCTTTTTCACTGTAACCCATCTGCGGGGGACGCCCTGGTCCAAAGATCCATCGGGAGCGATAGCCTCAACGTACCGTAGTGCGCTGCCGTCCAGGATGGGCATCTCCGCATTGTCCGTTTCCACGATTGCATTGTCTATTCCCAGACCGGTGAGCGCCGAAAGCAAATGCTCTACCGTACCTACTTTAACGCCATCGCATGAGAGTTGAGTGCTGCGCAATGTGGAGTGCACGTTGGATGCAACGGCCGGAACCTTCGCGCCCCCCTTGTCTGTGCGGACGAAAACGATGCCGGTATCCGCTGGAGCGGGACACAAACGTATGTGCACCGGCTTACCGGTATGTAATCCATGCCCCTCGAAACTATATTGATTCTTCAGTGTCTGCTGGTTCATAAGCGCTGCAAAGGTACGGAATAATTCCGGATTACCCTACTTCAGAAGCATCTTCTTCACCAATTTGAACATTGTGTACGGCATGTAGCGGAATTTCAAGTCCACCCATGTGGGCGTCCTGAGAACTGCTCGTTCATGGGAGAAAGCCAGGAAACTGCGCTCGCTGTGATAGCTTCCCATGCCGGAATTCCCCACGCCTCCGAAGGGTATCTTGCTGTTCGCCACATGCATTATAGTGTCATTGATACAAGCGCCTCCGGAAGTAGTCCGGGCCAGAATGTCCCACGCATCCGCCTCCTTGCCGAAGTAGTAAAACGCCAGCGGTTTCTCTCTGGTAGTGACGAATTCCACAACTTCATCCCGCTCCCGGAAAGTGAGGATAGGGAAAATGGGGCCGAAAATCTCCTCCTGCATAACCGGAGCGTCGGGATTGACTTCATCCAGCAGGGTAGGTTCGAACCAGCGGGTGACAGGGTCGTTATGTCCACCGGCAATCACTTTTCCGTCGGCCAGATAGCTGTTCAGCCGGCGGAAAGCTTTGTCGGATACTATGTGCACGAAGTAATCGGAGTCGCGAGTCCCGTCCGGGTACAAGGATGCCAGTTCCTGCTTGAAAGCGTCCACAAAGGCATCCTTGATGCTCTCATGAAGGAAGAGATAATCCGGAGCAATACAAGTCTGGCCGCTGTTGAGGCATTTGCCCCAGACTATACGGCGGGCCGCAATGCGCAGGTCGGCATCTTTGTCCACTATGCACGGACTCTTGCCTCCAAGTTCCAGCACCAACGGAGTGAGGTACTTGGCCTGGGCTGCCATTACCACTTTGCCAAGTGCAGGGCTGCCGGTGAAAAACACCATGTCGAAGCGCCTGGAGAACAACTCTGCGTTCACGTCCCTGTTGCCCTGGACTACGGCGATATACTCTTCCGGAAAAGTTTCATCTATCATCTGCTGGAGGGCAGCAGACACGGAAGGGACGTAAGGCGACGGCTTGAGTATTGCGGTACAACCGGCAGCAATGGCCCCCACAAGAGGACTGAGGAGCAGTTGGACAGGGTAATTCCAGGGAGATACAATCAGCGTACAGCCGAGCGGTTCGCGGATTACGTAACTTGAAGAAGGTATGCCGGTAACAGGAGTGGGATATCTGCGGCGGCGGGTCCAGCGCCCGAGGTGCTTCAGGGCATCTGAAATCTCTCCGTAAACCAAGCCGATTTCTGTCATGAAAGCTTCCTCGTACGATTTGTGCAAATCCTTGCGCAAGGCGTCGTACAGGGCTGTCTCCCATTTTCCCAGGGCCGAGCGCAATTTGAGCAGGGCTTCCCTGCGGTAAGACGTCCGCCTTGTAGTTCCTCCGGCAAAGAAGCATCTCTGTGCATTTACCAGAGCGTCAATTCTTGCAGCTTGATTATCTGTCGTTTCCATTGGCTAATCCTCTTCCGCAGAGCGTTTAAACTTGGCATACGCCTTCAGGTAGGTATTTCGCAAGATGGCAGGAATACCGAAATATGTCTCCCCCTCCTTACGTATATTGCCTATAATTAGAGACTTTGCAAAAACGGTAGTATGCGGGGCTATATTTATGTGTCCCACAATGCCTACCTGCCCGCCAAACAAAGAGCCTTCTCCTATTTTGGCTGAACCGGCAATGCCGGTTTGGGCTGCCATGGCAGTGTTTTTACCTACCACCACATTGTGCGCAATCTGGCATAGGTTGTCGATACGGACACCGTCTTCTATAACAGTGGATTCTATCGGAGCCCTGTCAACTGTAGTATTGGAACCTATTTCGACGTCGTTCCCGATGATCACGTTGCCAAGATGCTCTATTTTCTGCCAGCTGCCGTCAGGCTGAAGGGAGTTGCCGAAGCCGTCGTCACCTATTATGCAACCGGCATGCAGGATTACCCTGTCGCCGATTATCATACCCGGGAAGATGTGGACTCCGGGATAGATTATGCAGTCTTTGCCTATCGTAGTGCCGGCTCCTATCGTGACATTGTCGTGAATCTCGGTACAGTCCCCTATCCTGCAGTTTTTGCCTATAGTGACGAAATCTCCGACCCATACCTTTTTGCCAAGTTTCGCGCCTGGCGCAATGCGGCAGCGCCCCCTGTGCCGGCGTTTGACCCCGCTCTTGCCGGACATAAGTTTAAGGAGCCCGGCCATGGCGGCGTACGAATCCGGGACCCGTATCAAGACGGGCCCTACCGGCTGCTTCGGCTGGAAATCATTATTAACCAGCAAGACGGAAGCCTTGCTGGTGTAAACGTACTGTTCGTATTTCGGATTTGCGAAGAAGCAAACCTGGCCTGGTTTGCCGTGCTCTATCTTTCCTATTGAACTGACTTTCGTTTCCGGGTTGCCTTCTACAATGCCCCCCAGCGCGGATGCAAGGTCCCTGGCGCTAATCTCCATATCAGAACCTCCAGCCTATAGTGAGAAGAACGTCAACCACCTTGCGGTCCAGCTTGATCTCCGGCATGGCAATATCTATGGGATTGTCATTCTTATCCACCACCCAATACTCTCCGAAATAGTAAGGCTTCAGGTAAGTAGAGGGATACTTGGTAAGGCGGACAGCAGCATCGGCGAAGAAAGAGCCTCTGGAAGCATAGCCAATCCCAAGCGAGAATGCGTGAGTGTTGTTCACGAAGTACTTGAAGTTCGACAGCGGCTCGCCGGGACCTTCCCAGTTGTCTGCAGTAATCATGTTGCCGCTATCGTCCAAAGCATAACGCTCAGGATCGGTGATGATGCTGTAGCCTCCGCGGAGAGCAAGTTCCGGAATGGGCTTGAACTCAAGTCCGGCACGTACCGAGTGGGAGACTCCGCAGAAAAGCCGATTGCATTCATTAGTGAAATCCCAGGCGCCGGAATTGAATATATCGGAGTTCTCTTCCCCGTATTTCATCACGCTGTAATCGGTAAGTTCATAGTCAACGCTGACGAGCCCGCCGGCGCCGAAGGTCCAGGCGATACCAGCATCCACGACATAAGGAGTGCGAAGACTGTAGGAATTGCTTGACCTGGCGGAAGTGCTCGAGCCGTTGAACTTACTGTCATTGTACTTGGTTTTGGCACTGTACTGCCACTCCTCGGACACCACCATGTGAGTAGGAGTCTGGAAAGCGGCGCCAATTCTGAGCCCTTCGACGGGAAGGACGATAACACCCGCCTTAGCGTACACGCCGTTGGCCTCAGTATTAAGCTTGAACACGTTTTCGGAGCTGGTATAATAGGTAGTAGGCTCCCCTTCTCTCCCCAGATGGTTTCCGTCTTTATCCACGAAGTTGACAGGGAAAGATTCCATATTCTCGGCCTTCTCCAGGAAACCGTCTTCCCGGCGGTACCTCGTGGACGGCAACCCGAGGTTGAAACCGAAGTAAACTTTGTCCGACACGTTGAATCCCAGGTTCAGGAGAACATCCGACTTGGTGCCGTAGGTATTGTTGTACGACGTCTGGTTCAAAGTACCGGGAACGTAAGCGTAGTTGTCGGTGGGATCTATCATCTGGTTGGCTCCGGAATACATAAGGGAGCCTTCCCTGCCGAATTCCCCGAATTGATTGGCCGCGTAGGCGGAATACAAGTCATTGCCGAACTCCGAGGGCTTCAGGCCGCCGGCCCATGCCGCCAAGTTCCCCAGGAACGAGGTCTTGTCGTTGGTACCGTAGGCCGTAGTGTAGTTCAGGAAGGTATTCACGGTATTGACCACGAATCCTGCAGTGAAATACTTAAGCCCCTCAAGCTCTCCGGTGTAAAACACCAGGTTCAAGCCGCAGTTGGGCAGATTGGGTTTCACGTGACTGGTGTTGTGGGGAGAAGAGTAGTTTGCCGAACCGTCAGCCGACCAGCCTGCGCCCGTGTTCTGGATGAGCAAAGCAGGGGTGAGGGTAAACTGGGAGAAACTGTTGACCGCAGCACCGGCAGGATTGATACCGATGGTGCCAAGGTCGCCTCCCAAAGCGGTGACTGCGTTCCCCAGGCCTACGGAGCGGGCTGTTCCGTAGTAGTTGTTTCGGCTGAGCATTTCAGCGTAGTATGTATCCTGAGCCCACGCCGAAAGCGTGAGGCCGAGTGTTGCGAGTATGATAATTGTCCGTTTCATATAGCGAAAGCATAAAGGTTAACTTATACTATTCAATGAGCGTTACCGGCGTCCGCCACCGCCGCCACCGCCGCTGGAATGACTGCTGCCGCCGCCGGAGTAGCTGGAATGTCCGCCGCCGGAATAGCTCGAATGGCTGCTGGAAGAACTGCCTGAGTAGCTGGAACGGCTGCTGGAAGAACTTCCGGAATAGCTCGAATGGCTGCTGGAAGAACTGCCTGAGTAGCTGGAAGTCCTGGGCGAATAGTCGGAACTGCGGGAATAAGAACTGCTGC
>CAMKQN010000095.1:0-6925 GCA_946414935.1 uncultured Bacteroidales bacterium | reverse complement strand
TATGCCGTCAAGGGCATCGAACTGAAGGAAGACAGCCAGTTCAAGATCCGCTACAGCAGCGGATGGGATGTCAACCGCGGCGCTCCCGGCGACGTGGAGCCCTTCAAGGTTGACGCCGGTTCCGTAGTGGAGGCCACTCCTAACGGAAAGAATCTCGGAGTCAACGTTGCCGGCAAGTACGACATCTACTACAACGCTGCCGAAGAGAAACTCTACGTGATGGGAGAAGGCAACGATCCCTCCGGGGCAGTAACTCCCGAACCTCCTACCCCCGAGAAACCTACTGCATGGTCCATCGTCGGCACCATCGAAGGCTCCAGCTGGGGCAAGGACTTCGACCTCACCAACACCGAGGGCGACATCTGGAAGTACGAAGGCCTCACCGTGACCGATACCGATGAATTCAAGATCCGTGCAAACCACGACTGGGGTACCAGCGTGGGCGGCCCTGAGGAGAATGAAGACAGCGGAATCGATCCCGCGGGCAACCCCTACAAGGTGTTCAGGCCCACTATCGGCACTGCATTCGCAACCGGCGGACTCAATATCCGCATCGCCGTTGCAGGCACCTACAACGTCACTTTCGACTATGCTGCCAAGACCATCCTCATTGAGGGCGGCGCTCCCGCGGCACAGGCTACCATCGCCGACTTCGCCAAGGAGTACGTGAAGATTCTCGACGTGTGGGAGAACACCACCGGCACCATCGACATGCTCAAGGGTGAAAACTACAGCGGCGGCGAATGGAATGTGGCGAACGCCCACTATGTCCCGGATGCCACCACCATAACAGTAGGCGGCAAGAGCTACAACACCGCCGACATGTTCGAGACTGCCCTCCGCAGCTACCTCCTTGTCCGCGGCTACAACGGCCTCGAGACCGAGAAGTACGGCAAGGGCAGCATTCCCGCACTTGACGGAGGCGCTGTTGCGATGAGTACTACCGCCGTGCCTGAAACACACGGATATTACTGGGGTGCAAGCCCGTACAACGAGACTCCCGGCAACGGCGGCCACTTCGTCATGGGTACCAAGGACAACAACGAGCATTGCAAGATCATGCTCGACGCCCTCGACAACTGGGCCATGCGTTCCCTGAACTTCCAGCACGGACAAACCATCACCAACCTCTGCGGCTATTCCGGCGGCCAGCTTTCCGGCTACTATGGATGCTTCTGCTCCAAGCGCGCCCTGCTGACCTACGCCTTCTTCTTCAAGTACATGCTTGAGAACCAGCTCGACAAGGCCGACGCCATTCCTGCCGAGACCATCTTCCGCACCGAGCTCTTCGGCGACGAAGGCGCTCCCGCCGGAGGAAACGCAGATGCCTTCAAGGCATGGCTTGCAGATCCTACCAAGGACTACACCCTTGACGGAGACATCACTCTCGACAGCTTCACTCCTGCAGCCGAGATGACCGGCAACCTGGACGGCAATGGCAAGACCATCACCGTAAAGAACGCCGCAACCCCCGTCATCCTCGTAGCAAAGGGTGATGTGAAAAACATTACCTTCGCAGGTTCCTTCGCAGCCACTCCGGGCGCCGAGAAGATCGTTCTTGCTCCTATAGGCAAGAGCTACGGCACCCTTGACGGAGTCATCAACAAGGCAAGCGTCAGCTTGAACGGCCCTGCAGGACTGGGTGCTACCGACGATACTGCCGGCGCTATTGCAGCCGGCGTGGTGGGCGAAGCTTACGGCCCGGTGAAGAACTGTTCCAACGAGGGCAAAATCGTTGCTGATGCTGCCGGAAAAGACACCTGGACCATAATTGCATCCGGCGTCATCGGTGTAGCCGGTGCGGCGGTTGAGAAGTGCAACAACTCCGGAGAAGTCTCCCTCATGGCAGGTTCCCCTCTCGGACGTACCAAGGGCCTGACCGAGGTCTCAATGAAATACCACCCCGTGTGCTCCGCTGCAGGTATCGTCACCTATGCTGTCAGCGATGCCGACCATACAGTGACCGTTACCGATTGCGAGAACACCGGAAAGATAAGCTTCACTTACGACAACCTCAACGACCAGAGTTCCGCAGTGAGCCGTTCTCCGGTATGCGGTATCGTTGCCAACTCCGGCGGCGACATCACCAATTGCCACAACAAGGGTGACATCTACGCCACTATGCACGCTGCAGACCGCAGCAAGGCATACAGCGCCAAGAACATCATTCTCCATGCGGCAGGCGTCCAGGGAGCCGACTACTTCGTAAAGAAGATCAAGGCAAGCGAGGACCAGAACGAGACATCCTTGTACAACTGCACCAACTCCGGCAACATCTACGTGGATTCCGACAATACCGCTTCCAACAATACTGCCGGCGGTATATCAGCATGGCCTGGTGTTGAAAAGGCTTCCGTGACCGTAATAAAGGACTGCAAGAACTCCGGCAACCTCACAATCAACGGTCTGCTCAAGATCCGCGCAGGCGGTATCGCGGGCGGTACCAATAACATAGAGAATTGCGAGAACACCGGCAACATCGCGGTTAACGGTGGAGACAATACTTCCGTATTCGGCCTTATCAACGGATTCCACACCCAGACCCACACCCTCAAGAACTGCGTAGCAAAAGGTACCCTTGAGGCCAAGCTTGCAGTCAGCGGCTTGGGCGGTCTGTGCGGCGGAATCGGCAATGCCAAGAATACCATTTGCGAAGGTTGCAAGGTGAACGCTACCATCATCGGCGGTGGTACTGAACAGTGCGGTCTTATCGTGGGACACCTCAACGGCAACACTCAAGCGGTCACCATCGGCACAAGCGAAAGCCCCGTGACTGTGGCAGGCTCCGTGAACGGTACTGCAGCAACAGCCGAGAACTTTATGACTCTCATTCATAATGCTAAGAATTACACCGAAGGTGTCCACACCTTCAATGTAGTTTTCGGCAATTAGAATAGGGATACAATTTGATTGAAAGGCCGGCGCTCCATCGCGCCGGCCTTTTTTTGGATTTCAGCGGAGGATTTATTAATATTGTGAGTTGTAGATAACCGCATTATGAAACGATTCCACATATTCTTCGTAGCGATGCTGTCGCTCGCCCTTGCATGCAACCCCGTAAAACCGGACGATGAAGGACAGAACAATAACAATAATAACAATAACAACAATCCGCCTGAACAGACTGAAGGGAAACTCTCCGGCATCACATACCAGCTGAACGTATATAGCTTCGCCGATTCCAACGGTGACGGCTGGGGCGATATCAAGGGTATTGTCCAGCATCTCGATTACCTGGACGAACTCGGCGCCACGGCCCTCTGGCTGTCTCCAATCCAGACTTCCGCCTCCTACCATGGCTACGACGTGCTGGATTACAACTCCATCAACCCCAAGCTCGGCACCGAAGCCGACTTCAAGGAGCTGATAACCAAAGCGAAGGAAAAAGGCATAGACATCTATATGGACTATGTGCTCAACCATTCCGGACGCGGAGAATGGTTCAACAGCGCCATAGCCGATGAAAACAGTCCCTACCGCAGTTTCTATGTGCTGTCCGGCAATCCCACGGCGGACGTAGCGGCCGGCAAGGTGGACAACTACGGAGGCGCCAAGAATCCCGGAATGGGCAACTGGTACACCGCAGCCGGCGGCAACATAGGCTACAAAGGCCGCCTGCACTTCAAGCTCGACTGGGCCAAGAAGACCATCACCGTTACAGAGACGACGGCCGCCGCACAACAGCCCAACCCTTCCGCGAACAAGTGGCTCTGGATAGGCAGCGCAGGCCTCGTGGGGCTCTACCAGTCCGGCAGCGACACGCATGAAATCACCATTGACGTGGACACCGACTGGGGGTTCCTCATCCGTTCCTCCAGCACCAGCTGGGACAACGGCACGAAATGGGGCGGCAACGGCACCAGCCTCAGTTTCGGCGTGCCCTATCCCATCAACAGCAGCACTGCGGCCGACATCACCTTCGGCGGCACCAGCATCTGGTACTTCGCCAGCTTCGACAAATCCATGCCCGACCTTAACTACGGGCCCTATGCCAGTGCGTCCTCATCTCCCGCGTTCAAGGCCCTTGCCGAAAGCGCCGACAAGTGGATAAACATGGGCGTGAACGGACTGCGCCTTGATGCAGTGATATGGATATACCAGAACCAGACTGCCGCCAATGCCAGCTTCCTAAAGCAATGGTACGACCGCTGCAACAGCACCTACAAGGCACGCGGCGGCGAAGGGGACATCTACATGGTGGGCGAAGCCTGGTGCGACAATGCGGAAAAGATGGCGCCGTACTACAAAGGTCTGCCTTCCAATTTCAATTTCTACTACTGGTATACGCTCAAAGACCGCATAGCAAAAGGCAAAGGCAGCGATTTCGCAAATACTATCCTGTATATGCGCAATCTCTTCAAGACCCAGCGTCCCGGCTTCATCGACGCCATCAAATTAACCAACCACGATGAGGACCGCGCCGCAAACGACCTCGGCAGGAATGTCTCCAAGGAAAAGCTCGCCGGAGCCGTGCTGCTCACATCTCCCGGCAAGCCCTTCATCTACCAGGGCGAAGAGCTGGGTTACTGGGGCAACAAGTCCGGCGGTGACGAATACGTCCGCTCCCCAATCAAATGGACCCGCAGCGCTTCTGTCCCCACCGCCTCACTGAACGGAAAAGTAGACAATGCCATGCTTTCGGCAGACATCTCGGTGGAAGCGCAGGCCTCCACGGAAAACTCACTGCTGAACGTGTACCGCGCATTCGCCAAAGCCCGCAACAGCTACAAGTCCCTGGCCCGAGGCGAGATGAGCGAAGTTCAATCCGGCAATGACGCCATCGCCGCATGGACTATGTCGGGCGAAGGCCAGACCGTGCTGGTGCTCCACAATTTCAGCGGAGCTACCGTACTTGTGAATATGACCGGCTACAAGCTCTCCAACAGCATAGTATCCAACGGCAACTGTTCCGTCAACGGAAACTCTGTGACTATGGGCCCTTACGCCTCCGCAGTTTACCTTCAGTAAAAAGAACGTGACAACTATGAAAAAGATAAGCGCATTGATGGCCGCGGCGCTGCTGCTTGCGGCGTGCGGAAAAAACTCGCAAGACCCCGGCAAAGACACTCAGGAACCGGAAGAAAACCCGCCTGCAGCAGTACAGACGCCCGGATTCGCATACGGGGCGGATATAAGCTGGACCTCCGAGATGGAGGCCGGCGGCAAGGTTTTCAAGAAGCAGGACGGCAGCACTGCCGACATCTTCGATGTGCTTAAGGATGTGGGGGTGAACTCCATACGCCTGCGCGTCTGGGTACAGCCCACAGGAGGATGGAGCGGCAAGGAAGACGTGGTTGCACTTGCCGTAAGGGCTTCCAAGGCCGGAATGGCGCTGATGATAGATTTCCACTACAGTGACTTCTTCGCGGATCCGAGCCGGCAGGATTTTCCTTCCGGATGGAGCGCGGACAAGACCGATGTAGATAAAACTGCGGGGCGCATTCGCACACACACCGCCGATGTTCTTGGCGCCCTGAAAGAAGCCGGAGTCTCTCCCGCGTGGATACAGATAGGCAACGAGACCATCAACGGATTCCTCTGGCCTCTCGGAAAGATAGACTGGAACAGT
Source organism: uncultured Bacteroidales bacterium (assembly GCA_946414935.1). Lineage (GTDB taxonomy): Bacteria > Bacteroidota > Bacteroidia > Bacteroidales > UBA932 > Cryptobacteroides. Next base: position 1,356 of record CAMKQN010000095.1, on the reverse strand, counting down.
TCCGCGCCATGGGACAATTTCGTAAAGCTGTACAATGCGGGCTACGAAAGCGCTAAGGAATTATTCCCCGGCGCTCTTGTAATGCCCCACCTCAACAACGCCTTCCAGGACCGCGCATGGTGGTTCAAGGAGCTGAAGCAGAGAGGCGGCAAATTCGACGCTATGGCTTTGTCGCATTATCCACAGACGGAAGCCGGCAAAACTCCCGTGCAGGTGAATTCAGAAGCTATCACCAGCATCAAGAAAATGATGGTTGAGCCCACACTGGCCGGCCTTCCTGTAATAATAGCCGAAGTGGGAGTAAAAGCCGGTCAGGAGAGCAGTTCCGCAGCCGTACTGCAGGCCTTCATGGACGAAGTCCGGAATCTTTCGGTCTGCAAAGGGGTATTCTACTGGGAACCGGAAGTTTACGGCGGGTGGAAACCAGCCGTTTACAATACTTTGGGATGGGGTCCGTACGACATGGGGGCATTCACGTCCGACGGCCGGCCGTCCAGCATAATGAACGCATTCAAACACTGATAAGCAATGAGAAAACTCTTCCTGGCCGCCCTGGTTACCGTGGCCGCATGCATAGGATGCAAGCAATCGTTCGACCCTTCAGGCATAGATGACGCCACTCCGCAGCAAATAGCCCGCGTAGAGCCGCTGAGCTGGTGGACAGGCATGAAAATGCCTCTGCAGCTGCTCGTTCAGGGCTCCGGTATCTCCGAATACGAAGTACGCGCGGAAGGCCGTACCGGAGTACAGGTGTCAGGTACCAGCAAAGGCGACAGCCCCGATTTCCTTTTTGTTGACGTGCAGATTGCTTCCAATGCCGAACCGGGCATCTGCTGGCTGGTGTTCAGCAAGGATGACGTATGCTTCAAGTACCCATACCTCCTGAGGGAACGCAGGGAAGGAAGCGCCTCACGCACCAGCTTCACTACGGAGGATATGATATACCTTATCATGCCTGACCGCTTCGCCTCGGCCGACAGCGCAAATGACGGAGGCTGGCCCGGAGGCAAGTACAAAGACGGCTCCGCGCTCAACTGGAATGTGCCGCAGACGCCCGACATAGTGGACCGTAAGGACCCCGTTGCCCGCCACGGAGGCGACCTCCAGGGCATGATAGACCATCTCGACTACGTAGCCGGGCTCGGTGCCACTGCAGTATGGAACACCCCTCTGCTGCTTGACAACCAGGAATTCGAATCCTACCACGGTTACGCCTGCGCCGACTACTACCACATCGACCCTCGTTTCGGAGACAACGCCCTCTACAAGAGATATGTGGAGCTGTCGCACGAGAAAGGGCTCAAGGTAATAATGGACATTGTGACCAACCATTGCGGCACCGCTCACTGGTGGATG
>CAMKQN010000094.1:0-7266 GCA_946414935.1 uncultured Bacteroidales bacterium | reverse complement strand
AACAGCTCAACGAGCGTAAAGCCGCTAATTTTTTTCCTGAACATAGAAAAACTCGCCGGGGACACTGTGCATAAAAGCAAATTTGGAGACCAGTTCCATGGCCACCGTGGACATTACGATACACCATATCGTTTTGAATCCGAAACCGATGCCCATAGCCAATACGGCTACGATAATCAGCACCGCATTCAATGCAATGTAAGAGTACTGCGCCGGAATAAGACCTCCGGTGGCATACTGTACCACTGTACACAGACCCATCATTCCGCCTGCAGACATCCCGTTGGGAATCATAAAGCCCTCCCAGGAAAAAGCGAAAATAAAACAAGCTACCGTGAGAGCCAGATACTCCCATATAGTTTTGGCTACGTTCTTGCTCATTTCACGACGATATTCACTATTCGGCCGGGGACCACAATCACTTTTACAATCTGCTGCCCGCCTACATATTTAGGAGTGGATGCGTCCGCGCGCACCGCAGCTTCGACTTCCGCAGGACTCGCACTTCTGGGCAGATCCACGGTAAATCGCATTTTTCCGTTAAACTGCACAGGGTAAGTCACATTGTCTTCTGCGGCAAGGGCTGGATTGAACACCGGGAAACAGGCATCGGCAACTGTTTCGGAATGGCCGAGACGTTCCCAAAGCTCTTCCGCGATATGGGGGGCAAAAGGACTGAGCAGCACCACCATAGGCTCAAGTATCTCTTTCTTGCTGCATTTCAGGGCCGTAAGGTCATTTACGGCAATCATGAAAGCACTTATAGTGGTGTTGTAAGAGAAGGCTTCAATATCTTCCTGCTCTTTGCCGATCAGCTTATGGAGCACCTTAAGCTCCTCGGGGCTTGCCTTCTCGTCATTCACCAGCCATTCGCTCTTGTTGAAGAAGAGACGCCAGAACTTCTTGAGGAAGCGGTTTACGCCGTCGATGCCCTTGGTGTCCCATGGCTTGCTTTGCTCTACAGGTCCCAGGAACATCTCGTAAAGCCGCAGAGTATCAGCGCCATAAGTATCGCACACAAGATCCGGATTCACCACGTTGAACATAGACTTGCTCATCTTCTCGATGGCCCAGCCGCAACGGTACTCGCCATCTTCCAGGATAAACTCGGCATCTGCGAATTCCGGCCTCCAGGCACGGAAAGCATCGATGTCCAGCTTGTCGGTATGTACTATATTCACATCTACGTGAATTTCGGTGGTTTCGTAATTCTTGCGAAGGCCTTCGGAGACGAAGGTATTGGTGCCTACTATACGGTATACGAAATTGGAGCGTCCCTGGATCATCCCCTGGTTCACCAGCTTGCGGAAAGGTTCATCTTCGCACACATAGCCCAGGTCATAGAGGAACTTGTTCCAGAAACGGGAGTAGATGAGGTGGCCTGTAGCATGCTCGGTACCGCCCACGTACAAATCGACGGAACGCCAGTATTCATTGGCATCACGAGACACAAGTTCCTGATTGTCATGAGGATCCATATAACGGAGATAATAGGCGCTGGAACCGGCGAAACCGGGCATCGTAGATGTCTCCAAAGGATAGCCATTGTAGGTCCAGTCTTTTGCCCGTGCCAGCGGAGCCTCCCCCGTAGGTTTGAAAGAATCAATCTCGGGAAGCCTCAGCGGCAAGTCTTTCTCCGCCACCGGGCATGGAATGCCGTCTTTGTAATAAATGGGGAAGGGCTCACCCCAGTAGCGCTGGCGGGAGAAAATAGCATCCCTCAGACGGAAATTTGTCTTCCTGCGTCCGAGCCCCTTTTGTTCCACATAATCCTTTGCAGCCTCGATGGCGTCTTTCACGTCCATACCGTCCAGGAAGCCGGAATTGCACATCTTCCCTTCTTTGGCGTCGAAGGAAGCTTCGCTAACATCGCAACCCTCGATAATAGGCACTATGGGAAGGTCGAACTTCCGGGCAAACGCATAGTCCCTGCTGTCGTGGGCAGGCACCGCCATGATGGCGCCGGTCCCGTATCCGGCCAGCACATACTCGGAAATCCAGATGGGTATCTGCTCTCCTGTAAGCGGGTTGATACCGTATGAGCCGGCAAATACTCCGGTGACACTCTTGGTCTCTGCAATGCGCTCGCGTTCAGTCTTTTTCTTCACCTCCTTGATATACTCGGCCACGGCTTCCCTGCGGTCTGCAGACGTGAGTTCGTCAACCAGCTCGCTCTCGGGAGCCAGCACCATGAAAGTGACCCCGAAAATAGTATCCACGCGAGTAGTGAAAATAGTCACCGGCTTGCGGCGTCCGTCACACAAAGTCTCGAATACAACCTCGGTACCATCGGAACGGCCAATCCAGTTGCGCTGCATTTCTTTAAGGGAATCGCTCCAGTCCAGACGGTCGAGAGACTCCAGCAGCCGGGACGCATAAGCCGAGACCCTCAGCTGCCATTGGGTCATTTTCTTCTGCTCCACGGGGAATCCGCCGCGCACCGACAGGCCGTCCTTTACCTCGTCATTCGCAAGTACCGTCCCAAGTCCCTCGCACCAGTTGACAGAGGTCTCTCCCTGATATGCAATACGATAGCGCATGAGGATATCGGATTTTTCCTTTTCGGATGCAGATACCCATGCGGCCGGAGTCACATCTTCGTAGCCCTCAGTTTCAAACTTTTTCACCAACTCCGAAATGGGACGCGCCTTGTCGGCAACGGGATCGTACCAGCTTTCAAACATCTTCATGAAAGCCCACTGGGTCCATTTGTAGAACTCCGGGTCGCAAGTACGCACTTCCCTGTCCCAATCATAGGAAAAGCCTATACGGTCCAACTGGCTGCGATAGCGGGCAATATTGTCGGTGGTTGTCTTTTCCGGATGTTGTCCAGTCTGAATGGCGTATTGTTCCGCCGGCAGGCCGAAGGCGTCGTAGCCCATGGGATGCAGCACATTGAAGCCTTTCAGCCTCTTGTAGCGGGAGTAGATATCACTGGCAATATAACCCAGGGGATGACCTACATGCAGACCAGCTCCCGAAGGATAAGGGAACATATCCAGCACATAATACTTGGGGCGGGAAGGGTCTTCCACCGCCTTGAATGTCTTGTGCGAGGCCCACCAGGCCTGCCACTTGCTCTCAATCGCTTTGAAATCGTACTCCATATTACTTTTTCTTCTCCAAACGGAACTCCACGTTAAGCGAGATTTCCGATTTAACTTTCTTTCCCCTGACGCGCCCGGGCTTCCAGTCCGGAGACGCCTTTATAACCCTCAGGGCCTCCTGTTCCAGCAGCGGATGGGTACTTTTTACCGCCCGCACATTGACCACGTGGCCTTTCTCGTCCACGATGAAATCGACGAGAACACGTCCCTGAATACCCTGGCGCACTGCCTCCTGCGGGTATTTCAGATACACATAGACCCATTTCTTAAGGAACAGTGAAGGGTCGCTGCTCCCCAGGAACGAAGGCTTTATATCACAATCATAGTAAGGGTAAACGCCATTCCCGCCCTCAAGATAAAGCTCATGGGCAGCCTCGGAAGGATCGAAATCGGGTTTGGCTCCTCCAGCCAGGGAGACTACGTAGTTGTACAAGTATTCTACCTCCCTCTCCATCCAGTCGTACTCCAGTATCGAAGGAGTATCTTTTTCGCTGTTATACTCAGGATACATCCCGGTAGTGAACATTACCGATGGAATCCCGGCGTCGTAGAAAATCCTGTGGTCAGAAGCGCAAGGCTCTGCCGGAACCAGCTTGGGCAGAACGGGTTGAAGGGTATTGGACAATTCCGTAACGCTCCGGTTCATGTCTGCATTTGACGCAGTATAAGCATAAAAACCGGATGAAGCCGTCCCGAGCATGTTCAATTCCACCATAGCGTCAATCTTCTTGGAATCGGAAAAAGAGCGGTGAAGAAAATACCAGGAGCCTGCGCCGTCCTTCAATGATGCCCCGGGGGCAAGAATCAGCACCGAACGCTTAAGCAGCACATGGTTGGTCTGCAGTTTACCGGCAAGCTGCAGCAGCATAGCCAGACCGGATGCGTTTCCGTTCGCTCCGTAAAAGATGCGTTCCTGCGGTGTACCGTTCACGTTTACGCTTGCCGTACCCAGGTTATCCAGCCTCGCACACAGGACTATGTAATTCTCTTTCAGTTTGTTGTCGTAACCTGGGATGAATGCCGCGACGTTCCTGGAACGAAGCGTATCTCCATTTTCCTGTTTGATGCCGAATGTATCACCCTCGTCCCCATAGAGCAAGTCCAGGTCCATTTCTTTCAGCCGGGAACTTATATAGCGGGCGGCTTCCAGTTCCCCTTCGGAACCGGCGGCCCGTCCTTCCAGGGCGGCGGAAGCAAGGTAGCCAACGTCGGCCTTCATGGCACGGACCATCTCGCTCTCATTCAAATCTGCATAGGCAGGAGTCCGGAACTGGGCGCTTGCGCAAAACGGCAGAAGAACAGCAAAAAAAACAATAAAGTGTCTCATAAGCTATTCATTCACAAGTATCCAGCTTTGTCTGGACGCAAAAGGAAGACTCTTTACTTTCCGGTACGCATCGAGCGCATCGGCTATTTTATCACAAGGCGCAAGCAGCACTGCATTCAGATGACCGAAACGACTGACTACCATAGACTGCACTCCAGCCTCGGCATACCTGGCAGCAAGCCTTTCGGCATTTGCCTGCTGGGAAAATGCCCCGGCTACCACGTAGAAACGATGGTCCAGGGATTTGCGGGAAACCCCTTTAATGGAAGAAGCCTTGCGCAGCAAACCATTGGAAGACAGCGTATCGGTAGCGTACAAAGAGTCGGCGATACACCGCTCCGCGCGGGCTGCAGAATCCAGCCTGGCCTGTATGACAGAGTCCCTGTATGCTGCCTTCCGGGCCTCAGCGCTCTCTATGCGCGCCCGCTTGGCAGCAATCTCGGCGGATACGGGACGGCCGGCCAGGGTGCGAAAGAAATCGCAGGAACTGACGGCCAGCGCCAGCACCGTTAATGCAATGAAAACAGAGACCTTACTCATAACCTACAAAGATAAAATAAAAATCTTATATTTGCGAGTGCGCAAATTGATAATAATCTTAGCCCTCGTACTGTGCCGGCCGTTCGGCTTATGCGCACAGTATCTTTACAAGCTTGCCCCTCCTAAAGCAATATTCCTGCCATCGGACACTACCACCGTGTTCATCATAGGCGATGTCATGATGCACAAGAAACAACTTGACTATACCCCGGACAAGTTCTTGAAGCATATTTCTCCACAGATGAAGAAAGCAGACTTCTGTGTGGCCAACATGGAGTTTTCCCTCGGGGGGCCACCTTACACCGGCTACCCGGCCTTCTCTACCCCGGAGTGGTACGCCGAGTATGTTCAGCGCTGCGGGGCGAACGTTTTCCTTACGGCCAACAACCACATCCTCGACAGGCAGGTCCGTGGTCTCAAACGCACCATCCAGGTCTATGACAAGATGGCGGACTCCCTGGGAATACGCTATACCGGTGTAGGATGCGCCCCTCTTATCCTGAAAAAGCGAGGAATAACAATAGCACTGGTCAACTTCACATACGGCACCAACGCGAAGGCTCCGGAAAGCGGAACAGACGTCCTGCGCATGAAGAAAGAGGACATATCCCAAGCCCTGGACAGCGCTCGAAGGGCCGGAGCCGACTTCATTGTGGCCCTCCCGCACTGGGGTACCGAGTATAAGCTCCGGCACAATGCAAGCCAGGAAGAGTGGGCACGGTGGCTTGTGGACCAAGGGTGCAGCGTCATAGTAGGCGCTCATCCCCATGTGGCCCAGGACAGCACCCACATAAAAGGCGTGCCGGTAATGTACTCCATAGGCAACGCCGTCTCCAATATGAGCGCGGAGAACACCCGCCTGGAACTCGCAGTCACCCTCCGTTTCGTTAATGACGGCAACAGAGGCTTGAAGTATATGCTTGAGCCTCAGTTGCATTGGATGTGGTGCACCCTGCCCGGACGTCTTACCGACAGCTATGCCACCATCTTTGTAAAAGAATGGGCCACCCGCCGCAGCGAATGGCTCATTCCTTCAGATTATGATAATATGATGGAGACCCTGGGACGGGTCCAATCATCTACCGGCATTCAATGACGCCAGACTGGCAGGCTATTTCTGCTCTGCAACTACAGCAGCGTACTTGTCGTATTTCTGCTGATAGCTGTCGTCAACGGTGCGGAAGCGGAAGCAGGCATTCTTGAGGTATTCCGCTACAGCGACTTTAGTCTGCTGATCCTGAAGCAGTTCGTATGCTTTCTCGAAAGGATCGATGCAAGCCTTGAGGCTGTTCTCAAACTTCTCCACCAGCGCCATGTACTTGGCGTCATCCATCTCGTTCTGGGCTTCCTCGGAGAACTTGATAGCCTGGTTGTAGAACATCTGGCCCTTGCCGATGAAACCGTAGGCGTATGCAGGGTCTATTACGGCGCACTGGTCATAAGCCGCCACAGCCTCGTCTGTCTTGCCCAGCTGGTTGCAGATATTGCCCTCGACGTAGTATAGAGAAGGGTTGTTGGGCTCGTTCTTCTTGGCCTCGTCCAGCAGTTCGAACAGACGGTCCGTGCTGCCGTTGTTATTGATGTAATAGTTGATGAGACCAACCAGAATGCTCTGGCTCTGAGGGAATTTCTGGAATCCTTCCTCCAGGTAGTCCCTGCCCTTCTCGGCTTCGCCCTTCTTCTCAGCAATGTCTGCAAGCTTTGCATAAGTCTCTCCGCCCTCGCCGAAGTATCCTATATCGTAGGAGCGCTTGAAGAAAGTTTCTGCGCGATCCATGTCACCGTCAAGCCATGCGGTAAAGCCGGCATTGTAAATAGAGTTGGAATCCAGCTGGCTGAGGGGCTCGCTACCACGGGCCAGGGCGGCAGATTCAAACAGTTTGGAAGCCTTCTTTACGTCGCCAAGGGTGTAAGCGGTGTATGCATCCTCGGTAAACTTTCCGGATATAGAGAGCAGAGCTCCGGTGATATCCTTGGTCTTGGAGTGCTTGACATCCAGCTCGGCAGCCTTCTGATAAGCGGCAAGCGCCTGATCCAGAGCATCTTCATAGATAGGTTTGGTAACCTCTATGATACCCAGTTGTCCGGCTCCGTCATAGTAGTAATTCCTGGTGGCATATACTTCCTTCTCCCATGTCTGGCCATTCAACTGTACCTGCTCAACCTGCAGCGGCTTCTCGTTGTTGGAAACCAGCTGTATCTCATTCTTGCTAGCTCCGCTCCAGCCGCTTCCGGCAGGAGCGTCGTACGCGCTGACAAGGGCCTGGCCGTATTTGAGCCAGGTAGCTAACT
>CAMKQN010000093.1:0-7304 GCA_946414935.1 uncultured Bacteroidales bacterium | reverse complement strand
CTGCGGGGCGCTTTTCGAATGGCTCGAGTCCTAAAGGACCCGGGCCATTTTTTTTTGCGGCAGCTACAGTTATTAATATTTTCCCTGCGGGGCGCTTTTCGGAAAGTCCGACTGACAAGATCAGCCGGGCTTTCTTCATTTGCGAGGATGGAGTAGTTATAGTTTATTTGCGATAGCGTGGGCCGCAGTCCAGGCTGTGGACCAGGCGGCTTGGAGATTGAAGCCGCCGGTGACGGCGTCTATGTCCAGGACTTCTCCGGCAAGATAAAGACCGGGGACCTTTCTGGATTCCATAGTGGCCTTGTCTATCTCTTTAAGGCTGACTCCTCCGCAAGTGACGAATTCTTCTTTGAAGCGGGCCCTGCCGCATATTTCGTATGAATCAGAAATCAAGGTATTGACAAGTCTTGCCATGCCCTTGCTGCCAAGTTCGCCCCAGCGGCAGTTCTCCCGTATCTGCGCCCTTCCCACTAAATATCGCCACAGCCTGTCAGTTAACTCTTGGGGGTGAGATTTTGAGACCATTCTGCCGTTCCACTCTGACAAGTTTCCGAGTATCTCCTTGCACTCGGCTTCGCAGATACCAAGCCAGTTGACCAGAAGCTGGCCTTTATACCCTTTCGCTGCCAAATCCCTTGCGGCGTACGAGGATAGCTTGAGTGTAGCCGGTCCGCTTATGCCCCAGTCTGTTAGCAGAAGAGTCCCGGTCGAACGGTGTTTTGTGCCGGCGAGCCCCAGCACCACATTGTCCACCACCGTGCCCATCAACTCTTTCAGGCCAGATTCACTGAGCTTTAGCGTGAACAACGATGGTAAATAAGGCTCCACCTCCAGAGAACAGGGTTCCAGAATACCGGCCGCAGCACCTCCGGAGCATACTACCACTGTGTCGGCTTTCATTAAACAGCCCCCGTTCCATTCAACCCTAAGGTCTGGATGGACGGCAGATACTTTGCTGCCGCATTTAAGGGAAACAGCTCCTGAATGCATCCTGCGCTCTAGAACTTTGACTATCTGCATTGCGTCCTGGCTTTCCGGGAAAATGCACTGGTCGTCCTGAACGACAAAGCGTACCCCTTCCCTCTCAAACCACGAGCAGATGTCTGCCGGGCCGAAATTCGGCAATAGCCGTTTCATCAAGTTGTAGCCGCGTGGATAAACGGAGCGGAGGTCTCGCACATCCCGGAAGCTGTTGGTGATATTGCACCTGCCTCCTCCGGTTACGGCTAATTTTGCCATAGGACGCCCTTGAGCCTCCAGAACGGTGATCTTGAAATCAGGACGCATGCGGCTAAGCTCTGCTGCGCAAAAACATCCGGCGGCACCTGCTCCTATTATTGCAATATCTTTCATCGGATAACGCACGCTTGCAACAAAGATAGCAAAAAACTGTTGCCGGCAAGGAATCTCACGATTTTTTTTGTAAGTTTGCGTGATACACCAAAACATTCTCTATTATGTCCAAGAAAGCAAAAAAAGACGGCAAATATGAATGGAGCTTTTGCTCCCTCGGCGGGACCGTACGTGTAAACGTGCAGAGCGGAGAGGATATCGCTCACCTGGGAGAGCTGGACCAGAAACTCTGGACAGTTCTCAGTTGCCCTGTTCAGGGTCTGGAATTCGATGAAAGTACTCTCAGGATGATAGATACCGACGGCGACGGGAAAATCCGCGTCAAGGAAATCGTAGCCGCTGCCGAGTGGCTGACCACTGTCATCAAAGACAAAGACCTCATCTTGAAGGGAAATTCGGTACTTCCTCTGAATCAAATCAATACGGATAACGAAGCCGGCCGCAAGCTGCACAGCTCCGCCCTTCAGATTCTGTCCAATCTCAAACTCGAAAAAGATGAGATTTCAGTTGCCGATACTTCCGACACCGTGGCTATTTTTGCAGAAACCGGAGCTAACGGTGACGGCGTCATTACTGAGGCCTCCACAGAGAATGAGAAACTTAAGGAGATTATCCGCAACATCGTAGAAACCGCCGGCTCTGCCATGGACCGTAGCGGGGTGCAAGGTGTTACAGCCGACCATATCGAAGCTTTCTATGCAGCACTTGCCGATTATTCCGCCTGGCAGGCTGCCGCAACGAAAGATATTTTCCCTTTCGAAGATAATACCCAAGCGGCACTGGACGCATGCGAGGCGGTAAAGGATAAGGTGTCGGATTTCTTCATGCGCTGCAAGCTCATAGCCTTCACGGATGCAGCAGCCCCTGCCGTCGACGTGTCGGCTGAGCGTATAGGAGAGATAGCCGGGGATGACCTTAACACCCGCGAGACTGAAATATCTTCTTACCCTCTTGCCCGTCCCAACAAAGAAGGCTTGCTGCCTCTTGACGCCATCAATCCCGCCTGGAAGGCCAGGATGGACGCTCTTCGCGCCCTGGTAGGATTCGAAGCCAAGGACAGCGTGTCCGAGGCAGAGTGGAACGACCTGCTCGGCAAATTCGCTCCCTACATTGCCTGGAAGGGGGCCAAGAAAGGTGACATAGTAGAGCCTCTCGGGCTGGAAAAAGTGAACGCTTTGCTCAAGGACGACGACAAGGCTGCACTTATCGCTTTGGTGGATGCCGATAAGGCTCTGGAAGAAGAGGCCAACTCCATAGATGAGGTAAACAAGCTTACCCATCTCTACAGAGACTTCTTCAAACTGCTGAACAACTATGTGATTTTCAGGGACTTCTATTCGCCAAACCTGAATGAGCCCGCAATTTTCGAGGCTGGGCGTCTATTCATCGACCAGCGCTGCTGCAGGGTATGTATCAAAGTTGCCGATATGTCCCAGCATTCGGACATGGCCGGTCTTAGCGGAATGTTCCTTCTTTACTGTACATGCACTTCCCGCACAAGCGGCCAGACTATGAATATAGTGGCGGCGATGACCGACGGCGGCACCCGCAACCTTCGTCCGGGCCTGAATGGTGTTTTCTATGACAGAGACGGTCTGGACTGGGATGCCAAGGTGGTTAAAGTAGTGGAGAATCCTCTCAGCGTAAAACAGGCTTTCTTTGCTCCTTATGTCAAATTGTGGAACTTCATCACAGGGCTTGTCAACAAGTCCGCTGCCGAGAAGGATGCCAAGGCTGTTACCGACCTTCAGACCGGAGCGTCAGCAGCTCCTGCCGATGCAGCCGCCAAGAAGCAGCCTTTCGATATTGCCCGTTTTGCCGGTATTTTTGCAGCTGTAGGTATGGCCCTTGGTGTGATAGCCGCTGCTCTTGCCGCCATTATCGGAGGCTTGGCCAAGACACCCTGGTGGGGCATCCTGCTCATCATTTTGGGCATAATGCTGCTTATATCAGGCCCTTCCTGCTTCATTGCCTGGGGCAAGCTCCGCCGCCGCAACCTGGGACCTGTACTCAATGCAAACGGCTGGGCAATCAACTCCGGAGCCAAGGTGAACATCCCCTTCGGACGTACCCTTACTAGCGTAGCCAAGTACCCGAAACTCAAACTGGAAGACCCTTACAAGCCTCGGGTACCTCTTTGGCGGAAGATACTGTGCTGGTGTATCGCATTGCTGGTCATTGCATTCGGCGTACTTTTCTTTACTGATAACCTGAAATGTATAGGTCTTCCTTTCCATAAGGAAAAAGCTGCAGAAGAGACGGTAGAAGTAGTGGAAGAAGCTCCTGCATCGGCAGAAGCCTCGGAAGAAATACAAGCTGAATAATGGATATTTTTGAGAATCTGTTACCTAAGAAAGAAGAGGCCAACATTGGCCTCTTCTGTGACTGTTTCCCTCCTGTAATGGATGGCGTTGCAGTGTGCATGGAGAACTATGCCAAGTGGTTGCAAAAATTGGCAGGCCAGGTGAAGGTCATTACGCCCAATGTACCTGGTGCAGACTATGGCAAACTTGATTATCAGGTACTTGACTACATGAGCGTACCTGTTCCCAAGCGTCATCCCTATGTGACCGGAATAGCCGAAATAGACCCTCGCTTCATGGCCAAGATAGTTAAGATGCGCTTCAAGATCGTTCACGCACATTCCCCTTTTGCAAGCGGTATGGCTGCGCAGCGTATAGCTAAGCTGCAAGGGATTCCTTGCGTGGCGACTTTTCACTCCAAGTACCGGGACGATTTCGCCCGCGTGCTGCCTTCGCCAATAGTGGACGGAATCGTAAAATATATCATCAATTTTTACGAGAAAGCAGACTTGGTGTGGGTGCCTCAGGAGTCGGTTATAGAGGTGATACGCGAGTATGGCTACAAAGGACCTGTGGAAGTGATGGACAATGGCTCCGACCTTGTGGCGGATTATCCTGAAAAGTTTTTTGTAGATGCCCGTAACGAACTGGGTATCAAGCCTGAAGAGTTCGTGCTCCTATTTGTCGGCCAGCATATTTGGGAAAAGAATCCCAGGCTGATAATCGAGACCCTGGCCCGAATGGGCGACGTGCCTTTCCGTATGTTCTTCGTGGGCACCGGCTATGCGGCCGAAGAGATGAAGGCTCTGGTGACTGAGAAAGGGCTGGACGATAAAGTAACGTTCGTGGGCAATATAACCGACCGGTCTCGTATTACATTATATTATGCTGCTGCGGACTTGTTCCTCTTCCCTTCGTTGTATGACAATGCTCCTCTCGTGGTGCGTGAGGCTGCCGCCCTGCATACTCCTGCCATGATGGCGGCCGGTTCAACCGCTTCCACCATTTTGACCGACGGGGAAAACGGCTTCCTGATCCAGAACGACCCTGCCGACATGGAGGCCAGGCTGAGGGAACTTATTGCCGATCCGGAACGTGTCCACAGAATAGGGATACAGGCCTCAAAGACCATTGTCCGTTCTTGGGAAGATTGTGTGGGCGAGGCGCTGGACCGCTATAATGTGTTGCTGAAAATCCGTAATCTTCCTACAATTGAAAGAATATGAAAAGGTTAGTATTTGCATTCGTTGCCCTTATTATGACTGTTGCTTCTTGCTGCAATTCCAGCGACCCTAAAGACGCGGCACGCCAGGCCGTGCTGGAGAACATCGCCAACCGTAAAAGCGTGAGGTCCTATACCGCCGAGCCGGTGAGCGACGCCGATATAGAGACTTTATTGAGAGCTGCTATGGCTGCCCCTTCCGCTATGAACCGCCAGCCATGGGCTTTCATCGTGGTGAAAGACCGGGATTCCCTGGACCTGCTTGCGAGCAAGCTCCGTTATGCAAAAATGCTGTCGCAGGCACCTCTGGCTATAGTTGTATGTGCGGAGACCATGTTGACCCTGAAAGACGGAAGTGTGGTGGAGAATATGTTCTGGGAGCATGATGCATCCGCTGCTACAGAAAACCTTCTTCTTGCGGCGGAGGCTCTTGGACTCGGTGCCGTATGGACTGCCGCTTCCGATCCCGAGCGCTCTGCCATAGTCTGCGAGACCCTTGGAATTACCGGCACCGTGAAGCCGCTTTGCGTGGTCCCAATCGGGCATCCTGCCAATCCGGACGAGCAGCCTAAGGACAAATGGAAACCGGAAAAGATCCACTGGAACCGCTGGTAAAGCTCCACGCGGCCTGACGACCGTGCCGCACTGGCGGATTACGGCCGGCTTGTTCGAAAGAGAGGGATGAAAGTCAAGTTATTTCAGCAGAATATACTCTGGGGCGACCCGGAGGGAAACCGCACGCGGCTTAAAGAACAGCTTGATGCGGCAGGGGAGGCAGACTTGTTCGTACTCCCGGAGATGTTTACCACCGGTTTTGCAACGATTGAAGGCGTTGCCGTGGAAGAGAACGATTCCGCAATTCTGGAGTGGATGAAATGCATTGCGCAGCAGAAGAACGCGGCAATAGCTGGCAGCGTCGCCCTTAAGACAGGGGAGAAATGTGTCAACCGTCTGTTGTTCGTTACTCCTGACGGAACGGTATGCCATTACGACAAGCGGCATTTGTTCTACTACGGTGGCGAGGGTACAAGGTTTATCCCCGGTCGGGAGAGGGTTATAGTAAGTTACCGCGGAGTCCGCTTCCTGCTGCTTGTCTGCTATGACCTCCGTTTCCCCGTATGGATTCGAAACCGGGACGATTATGATGCAATTCTTGTGGTGGCAAATTGGCCGGATGCACGGGCCCTGGCGTGGAAGACACTGCTTCAGGCACGGGCCATCGAGAATCAGTGCTATGTGCTCGGCTGCAACAGAGTCGGCGAAGACCCTGCGTGCGAATATGCCGGATACACAAGGATAATCAACCCGTACGGTGAGATTATAGCTTCGGTGCCCGATAACCAGGAGGGCTGGGCTAGTGCAGACCTGGATCTGGTATTCTTGCGGAAATACAGCGAGAACTTTCCCGTGCTGGAAAACGCGGACAAGTTCAGGCTTGAGATAGAATAACTATTTCCCGAAGTATTCGTTCAGCAGACGGGCAAGCCGGTAGCCGGCATCCCTCAGCTGGAGCGACACTATTTCGCGAGACTTTTCAACGCTGTCCGGATCGAGTTCCTCGGTCAACGGGGCGTTGATTTCGAATATCCTGGAACTTCGGTCGCCGCAGGCTTTGGCCCAGTCGTACAGGGTGCCGGAGGCTATCTTGCGTTGCTGGCACTTGTTGCAGTTGTCCAGCTCGGCGGCAAGCTCATCGGGTTTTGCATCAGGCCACAAGCGGTTGGGCATGCTGTCATAGAAGCTGTGGAACGTGCCTACAGCTTCTCCGTTCAGCTTGCAGGGCCACGAAAGCTTCGGGCCTGGGAGATAGGCGTGTACGGGGCAGTGCATGTCACCGACGAAATGGATCAGCATCCTTACATTCATTACTACAGCCGAATCGCTCAGTTCCTTGTAATGGCTGAGGTTGTAATCGACAATCTGGAGTGCGTGAATGCAATCTCCCTTGCTCAGGCGCGGGTTAGGATCGTAGCGGTGGCTCTCGTCTACGTTGAAAACATGCCATGCCGTAGTGTATGCAATGGGCTTGTCGCGGCGATGGCTGTCCATCCAGGTGGCGTCTTTCTTGAGGTCGTAGTCGAAATATTGGGCTATATTGGCTTTGGTTTTTGCTGTAAGATGGCGCTGGGCGATGGCGATTACGGTTTTGTGACCGAGTCCTCCCCATGCATTAAGGTTAAGGCAGACAGTGCTTGCAAGCAGTAAGGAAATGATTATCTTTTTCATCGTTTTGTGTTATTTGCTTAGTCAAAGGTACAATTTTTATTTAAATAATAAATAATTATGCTTATATTTGCAGGCTTTTTGGCCACGGTGGCCAGATGGCAATTAACCAATTAAAAATTTTTTGCACGATGGCTGAATATTTAATGCCAGAGAAAAAGCAAGAGATTTTCGCGAAGTACGGGAAGTCCAATAAGGACACC
>CAMKQN010000092.1:0-7337 GCA_946414935.1 uncultured Bacteroidales bacterium | reverse complement strand
GTTGGTGTCCAGATACTTCTTGCGGTTGATGCTGGTGGAGTTGCGGGCGCTGGCACGGTAGGTGCCCCATTCGCTTGTCGCCATGCTGCCCTTGGTGGTGCGGAAAGAGTGGGCAAGGCCTATGTGCAGGCTGGCATTGTCCAGCTTGCAGAGGGGACGGAAGACGATTTTGTTGGTAACGGAGAAGCCGGTCTTGTCGAGAATGCTGATGCCGCGGCCGAAGTCCTTGTTGTTGTCCTGGACGTTGGTGATTTCTTCAGCTCCGGCCCCTTCCTGGGCGAAGATGCCGAGGGATGCCCATATCCAGGGATTGTCGTACTTGGCGTTGAATCCCAGATGGCGTGAAGGAGCGAGAGCGGAACAGACCATAGGACGCTCCATGAACATCAGGTAACGGGAGGAGGAGTTCCGCTGGATGGAGAAATTCTCCTTGAAGTTGCCCACCTGCAGTTCCAGGTTTGGAATACCGGTGTAGCGGACAATGGCGTCCTTGAGCTCTACAAGACCGTCGGCAAGGTCCATGTCGAACTCGCCGTACCAGTTCTTGTCAACCTGGGCTTTGATGGCGAACCGGGCACGGCGGATGCTCACGCCGTTGCCTATGGGATCGGCATACTCCTTAGGGGCGCCGAAGAATGCCCCGGCATCGAACTGGATACGGTTGTCGAACCATATCTTGTAATCCGATTTGGGCGATTCGATTACCAGGAAGCCGTCCTGGGACTCTGCATCAAGCACATCCGACTCTACTGCGACGCCGTACTGATTGTACTTGACACCTTGTGCGTTGGCTGCCGATGCTGCCATCAGCAGGACTGCCAGAGAGAATAGAATTTTACGCATAATCAATTGGTTATTAAATGGATTTTAGGAATTGTAATAAATTGTCTTCGCGTTTGAGCCCAAGCCTTGTACGCAGTCTGTATCTGCTTATCTCTACGCTTTTGGGAGTAATGTCCATGAGGGCGGCAATCTGCTTTCCGGAAAAACCTTGATGGAGCAGAAGGGCAAGTTTGCGCTCGGATTCAGTGAGCTCCGGGAACCTGTCGGAGAGCTGTACCAGGTAATCGTTGAATAAAACCTCGCTGCGGGAGTAAAAGTCGCGTATCTCACGGTAGAAACTCATCCTCCCGCCCAGGGTGGTCAGGACGGCGTCCATACGTTTGTCTTTCTCAGGACCGGCAGGCATTGAATATAGCTCTTGCAGCCTGTCATAGATATCTTTCAGGAACAGTTTTCGCTCGCTGATAGCTTCTGCGGCCTCAAACAGTTCCTTACGCTTGATGTATAATTCATCCGGCTGTTCCTTCCGGGATTCGCCGGCTTTTTTCTTCAAAATGGTATCAAGCAGGCCCATGGCGGCTCTTGTCTTTTCTTGTTGTGTAAAGGTATAGAATTCGATTGAAAAAAACAAGTATGCTGCGTAAGGAAAAATGATTACCTTTGTATCTATGATACTGTTACAGAAACTTCCCGGAGCTCCCACTCCGGAACAGATTACTAGCCGCGTGGATTCTGCCAAGATGGCAGCAAGCGGTTTCGCCGAGGCTTTGGCTGCAGACCCGGCATCCGCTCTCCGTCAGTTGGGAGTTGACGCTATTCATTTTGGCCTGAAAGTGCTGCTGGCGATTATTATTTACATTATAGGGGCATGGGTGATAAAGCTGGTGAAGAAAGCTTTGGTGCGTTTGTTCGCAGCCCGCAATACGGACAAGACGGTTGCATCTTTCGTGTCCAGCTTTACCTCAGTGGTCCTCACGCTTGTGCTTATCGTTATAACTATCAGCACATTGGGTGTCAATACCACTTCTCTTGCCGCCCTGCTCGCAGGCGGTGGCGTAGCTATAGGTATGGCTATGAGCGGCACTCTCCAGAATTTTTCCGGAGGCTTGCTTTTGCTTGCTTTCAAGCCGTTCAAGGTAGGGGACTTCATCGAGGCCCAGGGGTATGCCGGTACAGTGGCGGAAATGTCTATCGTGAGTACCCGTATAAATCTTCCGGACAACCGTAGCGTTACTATTCCTCACGGCACGCTTGCGAACGGGAACATAAACAATTACTCGAAGAACCCGCTCCGCCGGCTGGAATGGAAGGTGTCTCTGGAATATGGGACGGATAGTGATTCCTGCGTGGCTAAGCTGCTGGAGATAGCTCAGGCGGATTCCAGAATCCTGGACGGCAAGACCGGAATCGCTCCTGCACCTATGGCCGCAGTGTTTTCCATGGATGACAGTGCCGTCACTTTCGTTCTGCGCGGCTGGGTGAAAAACGCCGACTACTGGGATACATATTTCGCAGTAAACGAGGCGATTTACAAGCAATTGCCTGAGGCAGGATTCAAATTCCCCTTCCCTCAACTGGATGTGCATTTCCGTCAGGGCTGACGAAAATGCACATCTATAGTCCATGCAGGGGATAGCCCCCCACCACGCGCGAATTACTTTCCGTAGCGCTTGGCCACTACGTCCCAATCTACGATCTGCCATAACGCGGCCAGATGATCGGGACGACGGTTCTGGTAGTCCAGATAATATGCATGCTCCCACACGTCGAAGGTAAGAAGCGGCTTGAGGCCACGCCTGACCGGATTGCCCGCGTTCGCCTCCTGGGTGATTTGGAGTTTTCCTTCATCGTCAGAAGCCAGCCATACCCATCCGGAGCCGAAAAGACCGGCACCCTTCTTCTGGAATTCCGCTTTGAATTCCTCGAATCCGCCGAAATCTCTCTTGATGGCATCTGCCAGTGCGCCGGACGGTTCGGCAGGGGAGCCTGCGGGCTTGAACTGGGTGAAATAGAGAGTATGGTTAAGTACCTGGCCGGCATTGTTGAAAATGCCTCCTTCAGCCTCCCGTACGATTTCTTCGAGAGTCTTGCCTTCAAAACCGCTTCCGGGCAACGCTGCATTCAGGTTGTTGATATAAGCCTGAAGATGCTTTCCGTAATGGAAGGCTACGGTTTCGGGGCTTATGACAGGGGACAGGGCGTCCTGCGCATAGGGCAGGGCAACAGGGGAGAATGTATAATTTGTCATGGTTTGTGGTTATTATTAACATTTATCGGTTGCCACAAATACCGTGCCCGTAAACACTTGCAAATTATTGTGGAAATTGGTACTTTTGTGAGATTGAACACTTCATTTGTGACCAAGATGAAACGTCTGATTTGCACACTATTTCTGCTTGTGGCCACCTTGCCCGCTTTGGCACAGTTGTCTGTAACGACTCTCCGTACCGCAGGCATGGATACCCCTTCCGGGATAGACCCCTCCAAGCCTCTCAGGCTCAGCTGGATTCTTAGTACACCCAAGCATGATACCGTGCAGCAGGCATACGAACTGGTTTTGAAAGCCGGAACCCGTACGGTATGGAAATCGGGAAGAGTGGAGTCGGACAATTCCATTCTTGTACCCGTGGATACAGAGCTTCTTCCATGTTCGGCATACTCGTGGTCTGTAAAGGTCTGGGACAATCATGGACAGGTCTCAAAACCCGCTGTGGCATATTTCTCCACAGGCCTGGCTGCCGGAGGCTGGAAAGCTCAATGGATAGGCATAAGCTGGGATGACCCCAAATCCACGCATGCCCCGGTTTACTTCCGCAAGGCGGTCAAGCCAAGGGGAAAAGTAAAGAGAGCGGTAGCCTATCTTAGCGCCCATGGTATTTATGAGCTGATAATCAACGGCGTAAAGCAAGGGCAGGATTTCCTTACGCCAGGCTGGACTTCTTACCACAATACGCTTCAGTATCAGGCCTATGACGTGACTTCTGCGCTGAAGCAGGGCGACAACGAACTGATGGCCCTCGTGTGTCCTGGCTGGTATGCATCCGGTCTCGGCTGGGGAGAACCCGAAAAGCGCAACCGTTACGGCACAGATCTCGCCCTGCTTTTCCAGATGGATATCGAGTATGCAGACGGAAAGCACGAATTAATCTGCTCCGACGGCAGTTGGGAGATGTCTCTCGAAGGTCCGGTGCGGGCTGCGACTATATATGACGGTGAAACTATCGATCCTTGTGCTCCTTTTGTCTGGCAGCCTGCAGGCGTAATGCCCGGCATCCATAAAGGGAAAATTGTGGCAAGTGTTTCGGAGCCCGTGCGCGTCCGCACCAAAGTGAAGCCTCAGCGTTGCTTCGTAACTCCCAAGAACGAGCTGGTGCTGGACTTCGGCCAGAACCTTGTGGGCTGGGAGACCCTCCGTATAAAGGGCCGCAAGGGACAGGTCGTGACTGTGAAGCACGGAGAGGTGCTCGATAAGGACGGCAACTTTTTCGACGCCACTTTGCGTCAAGCAAAAGCCCTCAGTACTTACGTGCTGAGCGGCGGCGAGGATTTCTTCGAGCCTTGTCATACTTTCTACGGTTTCCGCTATATCAAAGTGGAAGGTCTGGACGGGGAACCAGATCCGGATGCATTCGAGGCTGTAGTCGTGGATTCCGGTTTTGAGACAGTGGGCTCTTTCAACTGTTCCAACGAACTTGTCAACCAGCTGCAGTCCAACATATTCTGGGGATTCCGGGGGAATTTCGTGGATATTCCTACCGACTGCCCCCAGCGCGACGAACGCATGGGCTGGACAGGTGATGCCGAGGTCTTTTTCCGCACTGCTACATTCAACGGAAAGGTGGATAATTTCTTCCGCAAATGGCTCCGAAGCATGTCCGACGACCAATTTGCCGACGGTGGCATTCCCCGCGTAGTGCCGGATATCTTTTTCGGAAAAGGGGCTGGCTTCGCGGCTGGATGGGCAGATGCCGCCACAATTATACCCTGGCAACATTATCAGGCATACGGCGACCAGGAAGTGCTGCGCGACCAGTATCCCACCATGAAGGCCTGGGTAGATTTCCAGCTCGGACACTGCAACAATTATCTGCTGAATACCCTCGCCCAACCATTCGGCGACTGGCTCTTCTGGAGCGAAGACAACGACAGGTCGGGCAAATCTGCCGTGACCTCCAGGCATCTTATAGCCCAGTCTTTCATGGCCGGATCCGTGGATATTGTGGCCCGGACCGCCGCTATCCTCGGCTATGCAGATGACGCCGCCTTCTACTCCGGAGAGCTGGCTAAAGTGAAAGCAGCTTACAACCGGGAGTATGTTACTCCGGGAGGCCTTGTAAGTTCCGATACCCAGACGGCTTACGTGCTGGCCTTGTATTTTGACCTCCTGCCCGAGTCGCTTCGCCAGCAGGCGGCGGACCGGCTCGCGGCTAACGTAAAGCAGTATAAGTACCATATTACTACCGGATTCCTCGGCACTCCGCATATATGTGAGATTCTGACAGACTACGGATACTCCGACGTGGCGTACCGGCTGTTGCTCCAGGATACTTGCCCCAGCTGGATTTATCCTGTCAAAATGGGCGCCACTACTATATGGGAGCGCTGGAACAGCATAAGGCCGGACGGCAGTATAGTTGGAGGTATGAACTCCTTCAACCACTATTCTTACGGCGCCATAGGCGACTGGCTCTACCGTTATGCCGCCGGCATCAGGGAGACGGCTCCGGCGTACAAGACCTTCGTCGTGGATCCACACCCCGGCGGGGGCTTCAAATTCATGGAGGCCTCTACCCGTACGCCCTACGGCCTCATAAAGGTGCGTTGGGAAGCAGATGGAGACGTGATCCGCTCTGTCAACGTAAGCATTCCTGCCGGTACGAGAGCTGAAGTCCATTGTCCCGACGGGGAAGTGCGTTCATTGGGCTCCGGGGATTACGGCTTTGGCGTAGAACTTGAATAACCAACTAATACTATTTACCGACATGAAAAAGATTGCATTAGTTCTTGCGGCATTTATTGCCGTTTTATCCTTTCAGGATGCGAATGCTCAGGGACTTGGCTCTATCGGCCGTTCCATTGGGAACAAAGTGAGCGGCGCTGCCCGGAATGCGGCTCGTCAAGGCGTGCAGAACGCGGCCCAGAATGCTAAAGACCGTGAAGCTGCAAAGGCCGAAGAGGAACGCAAGGGGCCTGTTACCCCTGTGTCTTTCGAAGGGAAGGATGTTTTGTACGTTTCTCCCAAAGGCTCCAACCGTAATGACGGCCTGACCGCACAGACGGCGTTGAAGAACCTCCAGAAGGCTATCGACCTGGCTCCCGAGAATGCCGTCATAAAGATTGCCGCCGGCAATTATCTGGGAACTCTGGACGTAGGCTACATCGAAGTTAAGGATAAGTATTTGTCACTTGTGGGTGGCTACAATGAGGATTTTTCGGACCGCGACCCTTTCAAGAACGTCACTATGATACGTCCGTCCGAAGCCAACGTTTCCACCAACGGCTCCAAAGCTCTGCTGGAGCTTGATATCCGTAAAACCGAGAACGGCCTTTTCCTGCTCGACGGTATAGCCTTCGATATGGGAGAAGAGAATCTTTATGCCGCCCCCGACCCCAAGTCGGATCGTAACGGTTGCCCCGAAGGATGTATCTCCGGACGTATCCAGGCTGTAGGCGAGGGCCTCGGAGCCGACGGTACCATAGGCGGAAAGACTTTGAGCCACCAGCTGGTCCACGGAGTAGTCAAGGGGCGCGTGATTATCCGCAACTGTGTCTTTGCCAACGGCGGCTACTATGGAATCCAGATGATGAATATGGGTTCCCGCTGGGAGATTTACAACAATGTGTTCGTGGCCAACAGCTACGCCGCCTGCCAGATAGACGACTTCACCAATAAAGGCGGCCTCACCTATGTGGACTTCCACCACAATACTGTGCTCTTCTCCTGGTGCCGCACAAAGCTTATGGAGGATATGGGATTCGGCTTCCGCTTTATGTCCAGGGTCGATGCCGACGTTCACGACAATATCTTCGGCTGCAATAATTATGGCGCCCTGGAGTACACCCACAAGGCTCCCGAGAAGGATATCGAGGCTATGCGCAAAGTGGCGGTAGTGGATAACAAGTTCTTTATGAACAAGAGCGATATCCTCCTGCCTTCCGCATCATATATGTGGCTTTTCATCCGATGCGACCAGTTCGAGGATGTAGAGGACCTGGATGTGGTGGAGAACAATGTGATCCTGAACGATCAGGCCTATTTCGCCAATATCAACCAGCCCTACCTCAAGGGCTTCACCAGCATTGATGTATTTAAATCAGAGAGCCATGACCCGAATTCCGCGCTGAACACCTTCCGCTCCGCCCTGGGTATGAACATGCAGGGAACCGAGACTGTCCGCGTTTCAATGTACGGTAACAAGTATCCTTTCCAGGAGGCCTTCAAGCTCTTTGGCGCCTATAAAGGTTGCGGAGCTCAGTATTCTTATGACAAGTAATTAATTATGAAGAAGATTCTTATTTTATGTGCCGCCGTGGCAATGCTGGCTGCGTGCTCC
>CAMKQN010000091.1:0-7382 GCA_946414935.1 uncultured Bacteroidales bacterium | reverse complement strand
CATTGTTGGAAGAATTTGCTTGCTGGAACTGTGGCCTGACAACCCTGGATTTATCCAATAATCCGGAACTGACATGGCTCCGCTGCTGGGGGAACCAGATAAAGATTCTCGACGTGTCACATAATACAAAACTGGGCACACGGTCCACATCTGAAGACCATGATAACGGCCTTAGCTGTGCTCCAATGAACGATGAGCAAGGCAATAATGTTCTTTCAACACTATTCATCACTCCGAACCAGACAATACCGTATGTTACTGAGAATCGCAGCAGCAACCATATCCCAGCCCAAACAGTTATCCGCACAGTGACGGGAGGTATCCCTATTGAGGATCCGGCGTTCAAAAACTATCTTATCCAGAACTATGATGTGGATGGGAATGGCGAAATTAGCTATCAGGAAGCGGAGCGGATAAATAGCATAGGTTTCCTCCAGACAAATCGCCTGAATATTCAATCGCTGCAAGGCATAGAGTTTATGCCTAATTTGACAGCAATCAATTGTGTAGGTGACTGGTATGATGCAAATGATAAGGACAGTGAAGCATATAATTCTCCATATAGTTTTAAAGAGTCACCATTGTACAATACAGAATTGGATTTTGGGCCGATAGGCACATTGCGTCATATTGACGTTTCCTGTAATCCGAAACTTGAGTTATTGTGGGTTGGCGGTAATCCAGGGTTGGGAGTGTTCCAAAAAAAGCTGGATATTTCGCACAATCTCAGACTTAAAGTGCTGAGTATTGGCAATACCATGTTGGAGTATCCCGATTGTTCTGGTCTTGTATGCCTGGAAGAATATACTGTTGGTGCTTGTCGTCCTTTACCTCTTCCGGACTTTTCAAAGATGCCGAATCTGCTGCGCCTTAACATTGAATACCCTGTCGATGAGAGCGGGAGACAAATTGGGCCTATATTTGATGTGGATGTATCTCATAACCCTTTATTGATGGAGCTCACAGTAAGCGCCGCCGCCCTGAGCCTTTCTGATCTTTCGCTCAATTCGCAATTACGTGTATTTCATTGCCCTCACTGTAATCTCGGAGCCATGGACTTAAGTGCTCTCCCTCTCTTGGAAACGCTTGGTGTAGGATATTGCGGGTTGTCTTCCCTTGATACTTCTGGTTTGCCTGAGTTAAAAGTCTTATATGCAGATGGGAACCACTTGTCTTCATTGAATCTTTTAAATAACAATAAACTCGAGTATTTGAATGCTAATTATAACTCAATTTCCACTATAGATTTAAGCTCCCTTACGTCATTAAGAGAATTCTACTGTGACGATAATCCATTGACGATTCTCGATGTAAGTCATAATACGGAGCTTCGTGCTCTTGGTTTCTCGGGAACGCAAATCACCGATATAGACGTATCAAATAACAAGGAGTTAACTCTGATTGGCTGCGGAAATATTCCAGGCCTAACCCACCTCGATCTACGGCAAAATACCAAACTGCAGAGGCTTTATATTAACGGAGACGGCTTTACATCCATTGACATAACTAAAAATACAGAACTCTGGGACTTTGATTGCCGAGGCAATAAAATTAGTGCCCTGAACGTATCGAACAATCGTCTCTTGAGGGGACTCTCCTGCGTGCAGCAGAACCGCCCGGACGGCAAGAATTACCTTCAGACCCTCTATGTTTCCGAAGGTCAGTCTATCCATCATATTACCATTGACCGTAATGCGGATTACATCCCCGCTGAGACCATCATAACAACTGCACCCCAGTCAGGCGGTGGTGAAGGCACCGGTGAGGAAGACTGGTAGCATATTCATTATGTTTAACATGTTAATAATCAATTAGTATGGACATTCAAACTATCGGATCAAAAATTAGAGAATTATTTCCTGGAATTCAAGTATGGAGCCCGAGGCATAATCAGTGGAAGGGACGTACCATTCTTATTGGATATAAGGTTATAATAAATGACGTGGAGTGCTACGCATTTATTGGCAAGAATGGTTTAGGGAAGCAAATTAAGCGTCAACCTTCGTATATTCCACTTTATTGTGAGATAGCAGTTGTGAAGGGGGGCAATATTGAGGAACAATTAGGAGAGCAAGCAAACAGTATTGTTCGTCTATTGCCTGAGTACAAAAAACGGAAATCATATTATCGTTTCTCTTCCTTTAAAGAGAACGAAATCGAATCTGCAGGACAAAAGCTGATAGATGTGCTATTGCTGATTTAGAATTCATGAATTAAGTATATTCGTTTTCTGAATTTGTCTCTCAAAGCGACCTTAAAATAATAAATCGGCAATATTCGAATTGTTGCCGATTCATTATTTGTATTTGTAACAAAATACAATGATTATAAAACTCAAAGCCGTTTGAAGAATAAGATTGAGAGCGGACAGGTTACCTGTTGAACCTCGCAATCCGCTCCTTTACAATTCTGATGTATGTCCGCTGAAGCTTAGCGGGCAGGGGAGAGGAAGCAATCAGCGCTTCTACTTCAGCCGGGAGGCTCCTGAACTGCTTTATAATCCGTTCGATGCGGGAAAGCTTGAGCCCTATGATGCTTCCGAACTGCTCGAAGTCGGAACTGCACGGATGTCCGGATGTGGCGTAGCTGTCAGACGGAACGAGTCCAGGAGCCAGGCCTCCGTCGAGCGCAAAGTCGGCGCCCTTGATATGCAGCTCCGTGTTCAGCAGGTCATAGGCAGGTGCAAGGATATATTCCTCATCTTCCCTCAGGATTGAAAAGTTCTTTATGTGGGCGTCGCCGTTGGCAAAGATGTAATTAAATACAATCAGCCGGAAGAACTCTTCCATGGCAGGAGGCCAGGCGGCGATGTATCTGCGTATTCCGCCGGCGATGTCTGAATAAGATCCGGAATATTTGAAGTTGCTTCCGGAACCTGTCTCTGAGCGGGCGAGCACCGACGCGAAATCTTCCTGAGGCTTTTTGCTGCCGTCCGGCAAGACGTCAAAACGTTTGACCGCAAGTACATACTGCCCAGCGCTGTCTTTGCACAGCAGTGTTTCTGCTGTGCGGAGCCCATATATGTTTACGGCAATCCTCATTGTAAGGAACTCATTGACCGACAGAAATTTGCGATAGTCCAGCGTGGGGTCCAGCGGTGCCGGCTTAAGTATGTAAGTGCCCTGCTCGCCGTCCCGCGTGAGGCGAAACCTTCCGTTATCCACCAGGGCTGAGAACTTTTCCTGTACTCCCGAGAGGGAAATGCGTCCAAGCTCCCGTCGCAGGAAATCCTTGTCCGGATTTTTCTCGAAGCTGAAGTCCAGGTCTGTGCTGATGATCTGTTTCATAGTTTATCGTGTTTAAAACTGATTGTCCCGGGAATGTCGCGTCCGGCATATGCACAAAGCATCCCGAACCAGTCGCTCTCGTCGATTCTGTTCTCGGCGCAGAATATTTTTCTGTTGCGTCCTTCCGGAAGAATGCTCTGAAAATATGGCAGGAGCGCATCCCCATGGTACTCCTTCTGCGTTTTTGGCAGGCTCACGGAAACCGGAGGGAGGCTGGTATCTGCAAGATAATCGTCGCCGTACGTGAATCTGCAACCGCCTTCAGGTAACTCTTCCAAGGCACCTGCAAGAAGCCCCAGGCAATATACGTTTATACTTCTCATACCGTCTGTTTGATGCTAAATGATATTCTCAGCCCCAGCACCTCACATATCTTCTCGACAGTGCTCCATGATGGATTTCCTGCTCCTCGTTCGATGTCCTTGACAGTTGCCAGGCTGATCCCTGCCATCTGGGCCAGGTCCTCCTGGTTTAAAAGCAACCGTTTACGTCGGTTTTGTAATGTTTCTCGGAGTGTCATTAGTCTAATATATTATACTTTTTGATGCAAATATAAGCAAATTATTTAAATATTACATGAGAAGTTTATTATAATATACTTTTTTAGGGAGGGGCAAATGAACCAACGTGAACTTGATTACTGTATGCAGAACCCATACATTTGCACGTGTTTCTGATACGGACCAGACTATCGCTTTCGATTTAGACTTCATTAATTAAGTTTATTTGTATTTTTGCACCGATGCCCAATCACATCCCGGAAATAGCCCTCTTGCTGGAGGAGGTAGAAAAGAAGTACGGCCGGAAGGTCAGTACGTCTACGGATTTTGAGTCGCTCTCGGTGGTGATTGAGCACGAGATAGGGGAGTATCTCTCGTCTTCTACGCTCAAGCGCCTGTGGGGGTATGTGACCCTCAAGCCGACTCCGCGTATATCTACACTTGATGTACTTTGTCGCTACATCGGTCATCAGTCATTTGCAGCTTACCGCGAGGCCCTGAAGAAAACCGGCACAGTGGAGTCCGGGTTCTTCTCTACGCCGTGCGTATCTTCTGCGGACCTGAAGGTTGGCGATACCTTGACCGTCGGCTGGCCTCCGAACCGGCTGGTTACGCTCCGCTACGAGGGCGACGACACCTATGCGGTAATCAAAATAGAGAACTCCAAACTCCAGGTTGGTGACCGCTTCCGCGCTACCCAGTTCCTGCTGGGCTATCCACTCTACATAGACCGCATACAGCGGCCGGACGGCACTACTCCATCCTACGTTGCCGGCAAGAACGGCGGTCTGAACAGGGTGGAGAAGGATTAGCAAATTCTTATTCGAACAGTTCCGTGGCCTGGCGGAAGAGGTCGTCGATGACTGTGCCTTCGACGCTTTCGCCCTTGCTTGCGTCGGGGTGCGGTGCAGACTGCGCCGGCTCCTTCCCGACGGCTTTGGGCTTCTCGTGCGACGGTGGAGATGAAGCCGCCGCAGATGCCGGCTGCGCCGGAGTTGCCGGGGGTATATCGATGGATGCGGTATCGGCTGGCGTCAGGGCGCTGGTATCGACGGGCGCCGTGACGGGCCTATCATTAACTGGCACCGATGTGGCAATCGCCCCTGAAAACCAGCCGCTTACATTAGGTAACAATGCGACGGCTGCCATCAGCGCTATGAAAAGCACCCCGGATACCAATGGCCAGCGGCTGTGGAGCGCCTTCCGGACTTCAGTCACAGAGGAATAGCGGTTCTGCGGTCTGCGTTCGCAGCACTTGCGCACCACTAGCCGGTGCCTGCGGGTCAGGGCGGCAATAATCAGTCCGAGTGACCATATCTCGCTGCGCACGTCGCCTGTTCTGCCTTGTATGACCTCAGGAGCGGCGTAGGCTGCAGTACCGGCTGGGAATTTGAGTACCGAATGGGAATCGGAGTCGGACAGCCCGAAGTCGATCAGCTTTACGGTGTTGCCTTTGAAGGAGACAAGTATGTTCGACGGCTTGAGGTCGCGGTGGAGCACCTGCTTGGAATGGATGTACGAAAGCGCGTCGCACAGTTGGTCGATTAAACTGTCGTCCAGCGCGGAGCTATGGCTCTCTCCCGTAATCAATTCTTCAAGGGTACGACCGTCTATCCATTCCATTTCGATACAGTTGCCCAGCCCCTCTACCGATTGGAAAGAGTAGTACCGGCGTATATTGGGGTGGTCCAGCGAGAAGCCTATCTGGAATTCTTTCCGGAGCAGGCCTTCGTAAACCGGGTTGCCACGGAATTCGGCTTTCAGGCATTTTAGCACCATGAAGCGCCCCAGGCGGTTGATGCGCCATAGTTCGCAGTAGCCCGATTCTGAACTGTGGAAAGGTTCAAGGAATACAGGGCCGTCCTGAGAGGGGGCCTCGGGAGCGGAGAAAAAAGAGGATGGATCTTCTGAAAGCACTTTCAAAGATAAGCTTTTTTGGCTAAATTTGTATTCTATGAAGCGACTGATATATCTAATGGTGCTGCTTTTCTTGCTTCCCGCCGTGCTGAACGCGCAGGAAAGCGAGTGGGATGCGGCTCTCGGCGAGTATCAGCGCTTCTGCGATGAATGTATCGCGCTGCGCACACGTTCTGCGGCGGGCGAACGCATAGAGGCCTCCGAACTGGCTTCGCTGCTCTCCCGGCTTTCCAGCCTCAAAAATGCCCTCCAGGGCGCCGCAGGCCAGATGACGCCTGCCCAGCGTTTACGCTTTGAATCCATCCGCCTCCGTTACGAGGAGGTCTTCAGCCAGCCAGGCGGTCACAGTCCGGTCCGCATTCCGCAGCTTGAGCCGGGCGTTGCCTTGAGAGCCCCGGTCAAGTCTCTGGACGATGGCGTGTTAGGGCCATTTGACCATGTTGCTACAGTGCAAAAAGAAAACATGGCGTTGCATCCCGGTATCTTCCTGCTGGCCGGAGTCCCCGATTTGTACTTCGGCGCCATGTTTACGCTGTCTGGACTCCGTGCAGGCGCTTACATTAAGGCTTCGTCCGAAATTCCCATGCTCCGCCACGCATACGATTGTTTCTCCAACGGCACTACGCCTGACGGCTTTATCTGGACCAACGGGGAGCTGCGCGTTTCGCATCGCTCCATCACGGCCGGAGCAACTTTCACTCCGTGGAAGTTCCTGACTCTCTATGCCGGAGCGGGATATGGCAGTCACGCCGTAAACTGGCAGGACGTTTCCTTTCGCTGGGCGAGGGTGGAAGACCTTTCAGTCAGGGGAGTTGCCGCAGATGCGGGCGTCATTATCAATATCGGCCGCTTTTCCCTGCTCGCAGGCGTCTCTTCGGTGCTTCCCGGCCAAGCAGGGGCGGAATTTGGTGCAGGAGTGCGATTCTGATTAATCAAAATTACCATAATTGATTAAAATTGACTAAATTTGCGCCGCAAAACAGTAATACCACTTAATTTTTTAAAGATATTATGAGAATTATCCAAGTTACAGGAAGGGAAATCCTCGATTCCAGAGGCAATCCTACAGTTGAGGTTGAGGTTATCCTCGAGTCCGGCATTAAAGGCGTAGCCGCTGTTCCTTCAGGTGCATCTACCGGAGAGAACGAAGCACTTGAGCTTCGCGACGGCGACAAGAAGCGTTATCTCGGCAAGGGCGTACTCAAGGCAGTCGCCAATGTAAACGACGTCATCGCTCCCGCCATCATCGGTATGTCCGCTCTGGAGCAGCGCGCCATCGACAAGACCATGATCGAGCTTGACGGCACCCCCACCAAGAGCAAGCTGGGCGCTAACGCTATCCTCGGCGTATCTCTCGCAGTTGCCCACGCAGCGGCCAACTACCTCGACATTCCCCTGTACCGCTATATCGGCGGCACCAACACCTATGTCCTGCCCGTTCCCATGATGAACATCATCAACGGCGGTGCCCACTCCGACGCCCCTATCGCATTCCAGGAGTTCATGATCCGTCCCGTCGGCGCAAGCTGCGAGGCAGAGGCCGTGCGCATGGGTGCAGAGGTGTTCCATGCCCTGAAGAAAGTCCTCAAGGACCGCGGATGCAGCACTGCAGTTGGTGACGAAGGCGGTTTCGCTCCTGCCTTGAAGGGCATCAACGACGCTCTCGACTGCATCATCG
>CAMKQN010000090.1:0-7423 GCA_946414935.1 uncultured Bacteroidales bacterium | reverse complement strand
TATATTTGCCATAAAAAAATATGTACCAGTTTACTTGCGCAGGGAATGGACGTTACGTCCTTAGCCTCGACAATCACGTAGAAATAACGGAAGCGCTGAGCGCCTTCTGCAAGGAAAAGAACATTCTGGCCGGAAGCATTACCGGCCTGGGAGCAATCAACGAAGCCACTTTCCGCTTCCTGAATCCGGCCACCAAGAAGTATATAGACAAGAGTTATTGCGAGCAGATGGAGATTACCAACCTGACCGGCAACATCTCACAGAAAGACGGGCTTCCCTACCTGCACATCCATATCACCGCCAGCCGCAGCGATTACAGCTGCATCGGAGGGCACCTGCTGAGCGCCCGCATCAACGGAGCCTGCGAACTTACGGTAGAAGATTTCGGACAGGTCCATATAGGACGCCGGCAGGACGCAGAAACCGGTCTGAACCTCTACGATTTCTAGTTAACGAAACTGGCGAAGTAGCCCGCAAAGAACACGTTAGTAATGAGATACCCCAGCACCGTGGCAACCGCCACGCTGATCAGCCCGGGCATCATGAAACTGTGGTTCAGCAAGTACTTGCCGATTTTGGTCGTACCGGACCGGTCAAAATTGACCGTGGCTATGTCTGAAGGATAATTCGGGATAAAGAAGTATCCGTACACGCTGGGGAGGACGCCGAGCAGCACCGGCCCGGCTATACCCAGTTCGTAAGCAAGCGGCAGCATAGCCACCACCACGGCGCCCTGGGAATTGATAAGTACGGACACCATGAAGAACACTACTGCTATAGCCCAGGGGTAGCTGGTGACCAGGCCGGTAAGCATAGCCTTCATCTCCTCCATATAATTACCGAAGTAAGTATCTGCCAGCCAGGCGATTCCATAGATTGCCACCACAGCAACCATACCCGACTGCCACACTGCCCCGGCCACCGCTTTCTTGGGAGACGCCTTACAGAACATAATGTTGCAGGCAGCCGCCATCAGCATTATTATCTGAATGCATAGATTCATCTTGGGCAAGTTTATTGCCTTGGCGACAGTTGTCCCGTCCGCGGTCTTTATCATCTGCAGGAAGGCAAAGCCCACGATTACCAGAAGCGAACCCAGGAAAATGAACACGGAAGCCTTGGCCTCTTTGGTAATCACCTTATCCAAGGTAGTCGCGGAACTGCCGTACATATAGGCGTAGCTTTCCGGATCGGCCTTACGTTTCAGGAACTCCGGATCCTTGTCGAGGTCCTTGCCGCGCTTGAAAGAGGCTGCCGCCGCGCACATCAGTCCGCACAGACAAGCCGGTATCGTAACCATCAGCACCTGGGGAATGGATACCATGTATCCGTTAGCGTTGGAAATAGTAACGAAAGCAACTACCGCAGCAGCTATGGGAGAGCAGGTGATTCCCACCTGGGAAGCCACCGAAGCCACGCCGCAGGGCCTTTCAGGCCGTATATTTTTCTTCAATGCGATGTCGCAGATAATCGGCATGATGGTATATACCACGTGGCCCGTACCGACCAGGACGGTGAGGAAGAAAGTAACTACCGGTCCCAGGAAGGTTATATGGTCCGGATGCTTGCGGAGCATCTTTTCGGCAATCTGGATCATCCAGTCCATACCACCTGACGCCTGAAGCGTACCGGCACAAGTCACGGCCGCGATAATGATATAGATGACGTCGGTAGGAGGCGTACCGGGAGTGAGACCAAAGCCGAATACCAGAATCGCCAAGCCGATTCCTGAAATAGCACCTAGCGCCAGACTTCCGAAACGGGAGCCGACATACAGAGCCGCGAGCACTATCAGCAGCTCAATTATCATTGTAACTGTCATAGGTTAGTTTATAGTGTCCTGCTAAGGTACAAATAATTTCAAAGAAAACACCTCAAACATATTTTACGAACGTGTTTTTTAATGCATGGGATGCCCCTTATTTCAAATCAGGCATAAAAAAATGAGAAAAAATTCCGAATTTTGGGGAAAAGTCTATTACCATATGAAAAAACTTTCAGTCTTCTTCGTGCTCCTGCTGTTCAGTGCTTTGCCGGGGCATAGCCAGAATATCAGCTACGGCTCATATCATCAGCTTCGCGAACCCATACAGATAATACTTGACACCGACTTCGGCAGCTGCACCGACGACTTGTTTTCAATCGTGATGCTATATCACTACATCGAAGACGGCCTCGTGGACCTGAAAGGCGTCATCGTGGACAGGGAAGGCGACAGGAACGCCGTCCTTGTGGACATTTTCAACCAGTACTACGGACATCCGGACATCCCCATAGCACTCGAGCACAACGGCGTCAAGAACCCCTACGACTTCATCCCCTACAGCCGCCTGGTGGATTTCAAGAAGGCCGACGGCAGTTGGCTGTATCCCCGTTCCATCGATCCCGGGAAGCTCCCCGAAGGCTATAAGTTCTACCGCAAGCTTCTCAGCGAGGCGGAAGACCACTCGGTGGTCGTACTTGCCATAGGCATGATGACCTGCCTGTCGCAGCTGTTCGAATCGGGCCCGGATGAATTCTCGCCGCTCCGGGGCGTCGAGCTATTCGGGCGCAAGGTGAAGGCGGTCTATGTCCAGGCGGGGCATTTCGACGGCAACGACAACTTCAGCGGCTATAACATGCGCACCGCCTCAGAAGCGGCAGCCGTGTTCTACGACAAGTTACCTGCAAACGTAGATCTCATACTGTCCCCCACCAACGTGGGCGAGATGATGGACTATAGCTCCGAGGACATACTTATCGACCTGTCTTACACCGCCTTGCACCCCATCAAGACGGTCTATACCCAGTTCGACTGCGAAGTGGGGCAGCGCATGTGGGACACCAACTGCGTGGTGAACGCCGTCCTGGGCGACGGCGAATACAACCTCTCGCAAAGGGGCTGGGTGAAATATCTCGACCGCGGTGAAGCGTCGCAGATGATTTTCACCCCCGACCCGGCAGGAAATGCCCGCTACCAGCTTCCCGGCGACACTTTCTTTGCCGGAGAAAAAGTGATGGACATTCGCCGCCACACCCGTATGAGCCCCCATCCCGCCTCCTGCTCCATCGAGGCGCCCCAGGTACAGCTGACGGGAGCGGACGCCGCAGAGTGGGTGCGCCAGCGCACAGACCAGCTATCGGACAAATATCTCGGCGCCGCCGGCAACACCCTCGATGCCAACGGGGTGCTGCAATTGTTCAGGCCGCTGGGCTTCACCGGCACCAACGCCTCCGACTACAGCGAAGCAGGCCGGCTGCTCTATATGCAGATATTCACCCGTATGGTTCAGAAGGCACTGAGGGAAGACGTTCACGACCTTACTATAGTCATGGGACCTCCGTCTTCCGGCAAAAGCACCGCAATCCGCAGTCTGGGCCTGGACAAGTCCGGCCTGATATGCGACGGACTGCCTGAGGGCGACGGGGTACTGGCCGCAATAATCAACGGTGCCAGGGAACAAGGAATGGATAGAATCACTATCGTGCCGGTGCATAACGACATCCTTAGCTGCCTGAAAAACAGTCTCTTGAAAGGCAGGGAAACCAAGCGCTACGATGGCCTGGACCACCTGGTCGCGGCCTACCGCAGCAACGAAGGACAACTTGCCGCCGTCCGGAGGGAGTTCCCCGGCGTTGCCATACAGCCCGTCGATTGTTCGCACAACCAGAGTCCCCGTCCAGTAAGCTGCGACAAGGCCTTGAAATGGAGTTACAAGGTTGGAACGGGCGACATCGACAACCTGTTTACGACACTGCTGTCGGCCGTAAACAACGGAGAAATAGGTATCGCCACCCTGCGCGCCGCAGTGGGCGATCTGTATTCGATTCCCGGCCTCGGGCCCAAGGGACGTTCCCTGGCCGACACCATCAACGCAGCTGTCGACGAGGCCCTGAAAGAATATATACAGCGGTAAGCGGGACTGCTTCAGGCCATCATAATCGATCCAGAGGAGAATTGCCTCTTTGGGATTCGGATTTTAATTTGTATATTTGAAACGTGACCGACTCTTTGGACTTCGATGCCCAAACCGCGTGATTTCATACCCAGAACATTATCTGCCAGGATTATCCTGCAGACAGTGTCTTCCATTACCCTGCTCCTCATACCCACAATCCTTGCCATGGTCATTGGAACGCGTCTGGTTATACGGGAAGAAGTAGGGCGTGAAGTGGACCATGCGCTGGACGGCATCGCTTACAGGATCGACAATACTTTACTCGGCATCGAGCAGACTTCCGCCATTATCCAGCAGGATGTGCCAAGGTATCTCGACCAGCCGCAGGAGCTTTATGAGCTATGCAGGAAAGTGCTTGAGGCCGATTCCTCCATCAACGGCTGCGCCATTGCCTTGAATCCTGATCATTACCTGCCTCACGGCAAGCCTTTCATGGCCTACCTTCACAGGGCGGGCGAGGCTGTAATCGCTTCCGAGACCTTCACCTCCCTGCCGTTCACAGAACAGGAATGGTACTTGAAACCCCTTCTGGAAGGAAGCGCATCGTGGGTGGGTCCGCTTAAAAACAAGGAAACGGAAACGGATCCCCTCATTTCTTATGTAGTTCCCATCGTCAAGGACAGTTCTGCCGTAGCAGTCCTGGGGATAGATATTTCTCTCGACGTATTTACACGGATTGCCCAGAATTACAGAACCTCCTCGCATTCCTACATTACCCTCCTCGACCGGGTTGGCTCATATATCGTCCACCCCGACAGTACCAGACTCATGCACATGGACAGCCTGGCCGAGTTGAAAGACGCCGAGGATCCGTCTGTCATGGAAGCACTGCAGGCAATGGTCCAGGGGCAATCCGGGAGACGGGAATTCATGCTGGATGGCACACGATACCTCTTAGCTTTTATGCCCTTCCGGCCCTCCGCCTATCCCGGACGAGTGATAGGCAGCCTTGGGTGGAGCATTGCCGTCATCTACCCGGAAGAAGAATTGTTTGAAGAATTTGACCCTGGTTTCCGCCTGGCCGTTCTGATGACGATTGTCGGCATTCTGCTGCTGTTTGCCGGCGCCTATACCATCCCGCACGTCAGCCTTAAGCCGCTGAGGGACCTGGTGAACTTGACAAATATCATCTCAAAAAGCAATTACAAGCTACCCGGCTTTGAGACCTCCCGTACAGACGAAGTAGGGCGGCTTCAAACCCAGTACAACAAAATGCTGAATGCCGTTGCAGGCCATGTGGAACAGCTGCAGAATCTGTCGGAGAAGGAAGCCTCGCTCCAGACTGTCCTTGCCCGGACATACGCAAGGACGAAAAAAGTCCAGAAGCACCAGGAAGCCTTTTTCGACAATATGACCCACCAGATGGCCGATGTGACGGCAGAAATCCAGGACAACGTGGACAAACTCTGTGAATTCGGGGCCGGAATGGGAGAGGAGGAGATAAAGGGGCTTATCGGCAGCATCGAAGAAGACGGGGTCAGGGTGACGGAGATTCTGAACGACATGCTGAAATCAAATAGTTGAGGCGGCCATGGGCAGACTTATAAGACGTATCAAGAAATCGCTTGCATCGAAGATCAGCCTCTATATGTTCTTCGTTGCGCTTTTGGTATTTGTCTTTATAAATTACGTTTTCATGGGCATATCCTGGCGTCATTTCCAATCCATCGCCATCAACAATGCATCTGAGGCCCTGAATGCGGCTATTGCCCAGGCCGAGCGCTATCTCAGATCCGTGGAAACGGTCACAGATTTAAGCGCCTGTATGGTGGAGGATCATTTCTATCCGGACTCCCTTACAGCCTATTCCAAAAGGGTTGTGGAAAAAAGCGCTTTTGTCTCCGGATGCGCCATTTCAGCCCGGCCTTACATGTTCCCCGAGCACGGAAGCTACTATACCGCGTATTCGGTCCGTAAAGGCGATGCCGTCATCACCTCCGTTGAAGACGGATACGACTGCTCCGAGCAGGATTGGTACAGCAAGGCGGCAGTTTCCGGACAAGCCGTATGGGTGGATCCCTCCATCGACAGCATTGCGGGATCACTTTCCGCCAATCGCAGGACAGCTTCTTACTCCCGCCCTTTGTACAACAGGAAGAACCGGCTTCTCGGCGTAATCTCTACAGACATATCCCTGCCGGATTTTTCAAGAGCGCTGTCTTCCATAAAGCCGTACTCTAATTGCTATTTCATATTCCTGGGGCATGACGGCAGATTCTATGTTCACCGTGACACAGCAAAGATTGTCAATAAAACCATCTTCGATCTCACCAACGGCCGTTTCTACCCGGAGAAACTGGCCCTTGGTTATGAAATGACTGCAGGGCGCAGCGGGAATATGCGCGCTAAAGTTGGGGCCGTCCCGTGCCTGATCTGTTATAAACCTGTTCCCGGAACGGACTGGAGCGCTGCGCTCATTTGCCCGGGGCATGATGTAATGCACGGGTACCACCGCCTTCATTTCAGCATTCTGATTATCATCGCCATCGGCCTCTTCATCATCTATATCATCTGCCGGAGAGCCGTGGTACAGGCCTTTGCCCCCGTGAAACTATTGGAGGAACAGGCAGAACGCATTGCCGATGGCGACTACTCTACCCAGATTGCCCGCGGCAACGAATACAGTGTTGTAGGCAATCTGCAGAACAGCTTTGCGGAAATGCAGGAGACACTCAGCCGTCACATCCAGGAGCTTAACAGCGCCATTGAGGAAGCGGCAAAACGCAACGAAGAGTTAAAAACAGCCAATTCCGCCTTGGAGGATGCCATCAGCCGCAGGCGTGAATTCGTCTCCAACATGACCCACCAGATCCGTACCCCCCTGAATCTCATCATGGGCTTTGCCCAGCTTCTTCGGGATGCCGGCGACTGCATGTCCGTTGAAGAAAAGCAGGCGCTACTCCGCGTAATAGACTACCACACGATGACTCTGCGCAGGATGTCCCTTATGCTGTACGACAATTCAGACCGCGGATACCGTGATCAAAGGGAGCACCTCGGTCAAGCCGCCGTTTCCTGCAACGATGTAGCCAGGGAGTGTGTCGGATATGTCAACCGTTATTTTCCGGATGTCTCCTTAAAGTTTGAGACCGAAATTGCAGATTCTTTTACCATCAAAACCGACCGTCTATACCTCATGCGGAGCATACGCGAAATATTGTTCAATTCGGCCAAGTACTCCGACGGCAAAAACATCAGCCTTTGCGTGAAGGCCTGCGATAACTCAGTCCAGTACATCTTTGAAGATACCGGCCCAGGAATACCGCTGGAGTACCACAATAGCGTCTTCACACCTTTTTACAAGTCTGACAGCCTTTCAGAAGGCTTAGGCATGGGCCTTCCGCTTACAAAGCGGCACGTTATCCTGCTGGGCGGCAGCCTCGAACTGGACAGCAGCTACGACCGCGGATGCAGGTTCATCATGGTATTTCCCCTGGAGAGTCCTATGTATCAATAGGGGGAGTGGGCAACGTTATTCGATTGAT
>CAMKQN010000089.1:0-7525 GCA_946414935.1 uncultured Bacteroidales bacterium | reverse complement strand
GTAGCTGGAAGTCCTGGGCGAATAGTCGGAACTGCGGGAATAAGAACTGCTGCCGCCGCCGGAGTAGCTGGAATGTCCGCCGCCGGAATAGCTCGAATGGCTGCTGGAAGAACTGCCTGAGTAGCTGGAACGGCTGCTGGAAGAACTGCCCGAGTAGCTGGAAGTCCTGGGCGAATAGTCGGAACTGCGGGAATAAGAACTGCTGCCGGAACGCCGGTATCCGGAGTCGCCGGAGCTGTCATAGCTTGAAGACCGGGTGGTAGTACTGCCGGAACGGCGGTAGTTGTTGCCTCCCGTGGCGTAGTTGCCGGGAGACGCCCGTCCTTCACTGTAGCTGCGGCCGTAGTAATGAGGCCTAAAGTGGTGATAATAGCCCCCGTAGTACGAAGGGCCCCAATAGGAAGGCCCCCAATAGGGATCATACCAGGGGTCATACCAGGGGTCATACCATCCCAGTCCCCCGTACAGGCCCCCATACCATGACGGGCCCCAATATGAAGGCCCCCATGAGTAATAGCTGCGATAGGCCCAGCCCGGACCGTACCACGGACTGTAGTAAGGACCGTACCAGTTAGGGTACAAATAGTAGTCGTAGTACCCGTTATCTGCTATCCTAATCGTATCGCGGGCCGTTTTGGACGCCAGGTTACGGGCTGCCATATCTTTGAAATCCTCAGCGGAGTAATACTCCACCACAGGTTCAGGGCGGAAATAAATGCCATCAGGGAAAGTCTGGTTCGAGGCATATTCGGCAACTGTGCCGCAGGATGCCATCGCCAGCAATACAGGCAAGAAAATTATCAGGCTCCGTTTCATTTGTTACCTCCTTAAAAAATAGTTTGTATATTTGTGTCCGCAACATCCGTGCCGATAAGCAAGGATTGAACTATGCAAATTTGGTAAAAAAAAAGAAATATGGCAAAAGAGGTTACAAAACGAGCTGACAATTATTCGCAATGGTACAACGACCTGGCCCTGAAAGCAGACCTAGCAGAACAGTCTGCAGTGCGTGGTTGCATGGTCATCAAGCCCTACGGCTATGCTATTTGGGAGAAAATGCAGTCTATCCTGGACGGTATGTTCAAGAAGACCGGCGTACAAAATGCTTATTTCCCTCTTTTCATTCCCAAGTCGTTCTTCAGCCGTGAAGCCGAGCATGTCGCAGGCTTCGCAAAGGAGTGCGCCGTTGTGACACACCATAGGCTCATGAACAGCCCGGACGGCAGCGGAGTGGTAGTTGACCCTTCCGCCAAGCTTGAGGAAGAATTGATTGTCCGGCCTACTTCCGAGACAATTATCTGGAATACTTACAAGAATTGGATTACCTCTTGGAGAGATCTCCCGGTGCTTTGCAACCAGTGGTGCAACGTAGTCCGCTGGGAGATGCGCACCAGACTTTTCCTGCGTACCGCCGAGTTCCTCTGGCAGGAAGGACATACCGCCCATGCAAGCGCCGAAGAGGCCCAAGCAAAGGCGGAAGAAATGGTGAAAGTATACGCAGACTTCGCCCGCAATGTCATGGCCCTTCCGGTAATCATCGGCCACAAGAGTCCCAACGAGCGTTTCGCCGGGGCAATCGACACCCTGACCATCGAGGCAATGATGCAGGACGGAAAGGCCCTGCAGGCCGGTACCTCCCACTTCCTCGGCCAGAACTTTGCAAAGAGCTTTGACGTGCAGTTCACCAACAAGGAAGGCAAGCAGGACTATGTGTGGGCGACATCCTGGGGCGTGAGCACTCGCCTTATGGGAGCCTTGATCATGGCACACGGAGACGACAACGGACTGGTGCTGCCACCCGCCCTCGCGCCTATCCAGGTGGTTATGGTGCCTATTTACCGCACCGATGAGGAGTTAAGCGCCGTCCTGGACGAGTTCGACAAAATCAAGGCTGAACTGGAAGCCCTGGGTGTCAGCGTCAAGGTTGACAAGCGCGACACCCTGCGTCCCGGGTTCAAATTCGCCGAGTGGGAACTCAAGGGCGTTCCGGTACGTCTTGCCATGGGTGCCCGCGACCTAGCATCAGGTACCGTGGAAGTTGCCCGTCGCGACACGCTCACCAAAGAGACTATGCAGCTTGAGGGTATCGCCGCCCATATCAAGGGCTTGCTGGACGATATCCAGGCCAACATTTACAACAAAGCACTCGCCTTCAGGGATGCAAATGTAGAGAAGTGCGACGATTGGGAAGACTTCAAAGTCCGCATCCAGCAGGGCAAGTTCCTCCTCTGCCACTGGGACGGCACCACGGAAACAGAGCAGGCGATCAAAGACGCCACCAAAGCCACTATACGGTGCATCCCCGTGGACAGCTATGTATGTGAGGAAGAAGGCAAGGATATTTTCTCCGGAAAGCCTTCACATCAAAGGGTAGTATTTGCAATTTCTTATTGATATGAAACGTTTTATCATTGCTATGGCATCCTTGGCGGCAGCTGTTGCTCCCGCATTTGCCCAGGATGACGCCCAAAAGGCTGCCGCCGAGGCCGCCGCCGCTTTCGTGGGAGCTCCGGACGAGCAGGCCGTTCAAGCAAAACCCAAGTATTGGGAGACATCGTCGGTATTCGACCTCGGACTCAACCAGACTTCTTTGAGGAACTGGGCCGCCGGCGGTTTCGACAATGTGACTTTCAGCGCCGGAATCGACGCCAAGGCGATCTTCACCAAAGACCTCATGTCCTGGAACAACCGTCTCCAGCTGCAGTATGGTTTCATATGGTCGCAGGACAAGGCCACTGTGCTCCAGAAGAGCAATGACCGCATATATCTGGAGAGCAAATTTGCCTACAAGACAGCCAAAGACAGCAAGTGGAACTGGACGGCAAGCTATGACTTCCGTTCACAGTTCACAGACACCTGGGGCAGTTATGTCGAGACGGCCGCCGGCTCCGGAAAATGGAACGGAGACAACCTGAAGTCCAGTTTCATCTCCCCTGCCTACAACAATATAGCCCTCGGTATAGAGTGGAAGCCCACCGACTGGTTCGATGTGAACATCTCTCCCCTCACCGGCAGTCTGACTATTTGCCAGAAAGACATACTGCGCAAGGGTTATGGTATGCCGCTCATCAGCGGAGAAGGTGACAGCGCCGTTTACGGCAACACCCTTTTCCAGTTCGGTGCCTCCATAAAAACAAATGCAAAATTTGCCATAAATGACGCATTTGCGTTCGAGACCCAGCTGGTACTTTTCACTGACTACCTCAATAAGCCTTTCCTCCAGAACCGTGTGAACTGGGACAACAAGATAGTATGGCAGGTGGCCAAATATTTCAAGGTAGGCTTCAATACCTGGCTGATATACGACCCTATCGTAGAAATCGACGGAGTGCTTAGCAAACTTCAGTTCAAAGACTTCCTGGCCTTTAACTTCACCTACACATTGGGAGGCAAGAAATGAGAGTGCTGCTCGCTGTGAGCGGCGGCATAGACTCCATGTATATGCTGCACAGAGCCCCGGAGCTTTTTCCCGGGGCTTTGTATGCAGTAGCTCATTGTAATTTCAAGCTGCGCGGAGCCGACTCCGATTCGGACGAGGCCTTTGTGTGCCAAGAGAGCGCAAAGCTTGGGGTCGAGTGCTACGTAAATCACTTCGACACAGAATCTTATGCCGCCGCTCACGGGGTCTCCATAGAAATGGCGGCAAGAACATTAAGGTATGGATGGTTCAGGTTGTTGTGCGCAGAAAAGGGCTTTGATGCGCTGGCTACCGCCCATAATGCAAACGATAATGCGGAGACCCTGATTCTGAATTTACTCCGCGGCACAGGGACCCGCGGCCTGAGGGGTATCCCGGGAGCCGCCGATGCCGCAGGCCGCAGGAAATCGGCTTCTGAATGCCCGGTGCTGATACGCCCCTTGCTAAACACGGGCCGGGAGGAGATACGGGCCTGGATGGAAGCCAAAGGCTACGGTTGGAGGGAAGACAAGACCAATGCGGAAAACGGGCCCAAACGAAATAAAATACGCAACCAGATATTCCCTGTCTTCGCCGAAATCAACCCTTCTTTCATTCGCACCCTAAGCGCAGATATGGAACGCTTTGC
Organism: uncultured Bacteroidales bacterium; assembly: GCA_946414935.1. Lineage (GTDB taxonomy): Bacteria > Bacteroidota > Bacteroidia > Bacteroidales > UBA932 > Cryptobacteroides. Next base: position 3,479 of record CAMKQN010000089.1, on the reverse strand, counting down.
GCAGACAGACGACATAGCCGAAGACTATTATCAGGAAGCAGCCTCAAGAATAGTGAAAAGCGCCCACGGCAATACTGAAGGCCCTATCCTGGAAATCAGCGTCACGGGCCTTCTGGCCCTCAGGCATTGGAGGTATGTCCTCTGGCGGATATTGGAAGACTGCTCCTTCAGCGCAGAAACTTTCGACAAGCTCTGCAAACTGCTCGAGCGCTACCGGGCCGAAACTCCCGGCACGGTAACGCTCAGCGGTAAGACCTTCCAATCCCCATCCTGCATACTGCGTGCGAGGAAGAAAAGCCTGATACTAGAAACAAGACGGGCTGATTAGCGCTTCTTGAACATTCCCATGGTCAGGATCCCATCGGTGACCTCTTCATCGCTGGTGACCATCTTGGACATGATCCAGTAGAACCGGGGCAAAGTGCTGCTGCTGTCCGACACCCTGCTTTCAACGAATGCCTCCTCCAGGCTCCAGCCGCGACGGGCCATATAATTGGCTGCGTCCAGCATGGAATTGAAAATAATCGGCTTGCCGTTTTGGTCGGCAATGCGGCGGTCCGTAGACCACCAGCTTGCATACTGGCCGAAATCAATGTCCACATTCATCGTTTCTGAAAAAATAAGGTGGGAGCCGGTGATCTGGCAATAGACCTTGTAAGGCTGGGCTTCCGGTTCTGCCGTCTGAGCAAAAGCGGAAACGCTCATGACAATGGCGGCAAAAACGGCGAAAATTTTAATAGCGGATTTCATATAACTTTGTGTTTTAAAGAGTTGCATACTTACTGCCGTAATCGAGCATCTGTCCCAGGAAGTCGTCTGGATAGACAAGCTTATAGTCGGTGATGACGCCGCCCTTGCGGACCGGAACTATGTCGGGATTGATAAACCCGCCGTAAGGCTTGAGGTTCAATGCAGCATAGCGGTCCAGCACTTCCTTGTGAATCTGTGGATCTATCTGCACCGCATAAGTCTCCACCAGCGCCTTTCCTGCTTCATAATCGCCTTCCGACTTAATACGCTGCACTTCTGCCAGCAGTTTGCCGAACAAAGCGCGCAGAGCGTCATAGTCATTGATGATAAAATAAGTCTTTCCGTCCCGGAGCTTCTTCTCAATAACATTGTCCGCAGCCCCCTGCTGCAGGCACCACTCGGAGATGAGCTTACGGTCCTGCATATGAGCCTCCGTATTCTGGCGGCCAAGCTCTACCCGGTTGAACTGAACTATGAGGCCGTTCCGTATGAAAGCATCATACTCCGCTTTGTACGCCTCTGCATCCGGCATAATGCCAAGCTCTACCAGCTTGGGATCGGCGGCATAATAGAGGCCGAACAAATCTGCCCTGGCCTCTTCCAGAGTAGATGAGAATTCGCCCATGGCAGAACTGGAAACGCCCTTCAGCAGTTGCCCGGAGCCATGCCCGAGACACTCATGCAGATCAGTATGGATCTCGCTGGCATAGGAACCGTATTTCTTGGCCCGCGCAATCTCCGCATCGTCCCAGGCAAACTCAGAGATGACGCTCACCGGGGCTTCCTGGGCGGAAAAGTCGTATGCGTGGGAAATGTTCGCTATGGTTACGCTTTTTGAGCCGTGGTCACGGCGTATCCAGTCCGCGTTGGGCAGGTTGATGCCTATAGGGGTAGCGGGATAAGCATCGCCGGCAAGGCACACGGCATTGATGACCTTTGCGCTGATGCCCTTCACCTTAGGCTTTCGGAAGCGGGGATCCACAGGAGAATTGTCCTCAAACCACTGGGCATTTGCGCTAAGTATGGAGGAGCGCTCGGAGGCCTTGGCATCCTTGATGTTTACATGTCCTTCCCAAGAGCCCTTACGACCGATAGGATCGTTGTAATCTTCGATGAAACCGTTCACGAAGTCAACTGTACCCAGGGTATCTTTGACCCATTCCACATTGAACTCATCCCATTTGCGGAGGTCGCCGCTCTTGTAGTACTCGATCAAAAGCCCGAGAGCACGCTTTTGCACATCGTTTTCCGCCACTTTTCGGGCGAGGTCCAGCTCCGCACATATCTTTTCAATGGCCGCTCCATAGATCCCGCCGGCTTTCCAGGGCTTCTCCACAACCTCTCCGTTCTCTTTGACCACCTTGGTATTCAGACCATAAGCTATTGGAGTGCGGTCCGAAGGATCTGCCATTGCAGCATAATAAGCTTCTACCTCATCCCTGGTGACACCCTCGTAGAAATTGACAGAAGACTGCTCCACGATATCCCCATCGGCAGATGTACTCCTGCGCTGGGGACAGATGAGCGGATCGTAAGCATAGGCGATGAGGAAACCTGCTTCGTCGGAACGGCCCACCGCATCCAGCAGCTTCTCGAAATATGCAGGCTCACAAGCAGGGAAAAACTTGTCCTCGGCATAATGGTGGTGAATGCCGTTGCTGAAGAACAGCCTCTTTGCATATTCTGTAAACGCCTCGAATTCACTGCATTTACGGTCTCCTGCATAATTCTCGAGAATAGCTTCCACCGCATGGCGCAACTGAAGGTTCCAGCGGCAATTCTGGTCCCAGAGAATATCCCGGCCCCATTTTGCCGCCTCAGCCAGATGATAGGCATATTCTTTTTGCTGTAGACTGAGAGCATCCCAACCGGGCACTTGATAGCGGATAATCTTAACATCCGCGAACTGGTCCACGGTATATTTAAAGTTGGAATTTTTCTGGCCGCATCCTGCAGACAGCAGTACGGCAGAGGCGATCATCGTCATTCGTAAAAATTTCATTTCTAAATAATTGCAAATAGTTTTCCCAGAGTGGTATCAGGTCCTGAAGAGAACAGCTCAACTCCAGGATTGGAATCGTATAAAGCTATGCCGGACATTTTCAGGACGTCCAGAAGCCTGCGGGCTACGGCCGGAGCCGGGTCTATGAAATGCACGTCCGGGGGAGCAATCCGACGCATAAGCGGAAGCAGGAAAGGATAGTGCGTACATCCCAGGACCACTGTATCGGCACCCGCATCCAGGAGCGGCTGCAAACTCGCCCGTACAACGGATTCTGCATGTGGGCTGTCAAGGTCCAGATTTTCAACCAGTTCAACAAATCCCTTTCCAACCCGTTCCTCGATCTGCACGGCCTCGGCATATTGTTCCTTAGTATTCAGGTATTTAGGAGCTTTGAGAGTGCCTGCGGTAGCCAGAACTCCCACCACGCCGCTCCTGGTACCGCTTGCAGCCGGCTTCACGGCAGGCTCCATGCCTACAAAAGGAATATCGTATTCCGAACGGAGGGTCGCGATAGCAGCTGCAGTAGCAGTATTGCACGCCACGACTACTGCAGATGCGCCTTTAGAAAGCAGCAAATCCGTGACTGCCCTGCTACGGCCGGTCACGAATTCTGCGCTCTTTTCCCCATAAGGGCAATAAGCATTGTCCGAATAGTAAATATAACGTTCATCAGGGAGAATCTTCCGAATCTCCCTGAGAACTGAAAGGCCACCTGAGCCTGAAT
>CAMKQN010000088.1:0-7771 GCA_946414935.1 uncultured Bacteroidales bacterium | reverse complement strand
CGTGGGCATCTGTTCCTGCCGCATAGGCCGCAAGCTGCTGGATGAAGGCTGCGCTGACGATTATCACGACTGGTGCATAGGCGTAGGGGATATGGCCGAATACCTGAATGAAACCGGCCGCGGCCACTATATCACCTACGACGAGTGCATGGCTATTCTGAAAAAAGCTGAAGACCATGGATTCGTCCACCAGATCACAAATATTGACGGAGAAGGCAAAATATTTGCTATCTGCAACTGCAATGTTAAGATATGCAATGCTTTGCGTACATCACAGCTGTTCAATACCCCCAATATGTCCAGGAGCGCCTATGTGGCGAAAGTGGACCCGAACAATTGCGTTGCCTGCGGCCGCTGTGTGGAATACTGCCCTGCAGGAGCCGTGAAGCTTGGCCAGAAGCTCTGCACCAAGAGCGGCCCCCAGACTTATCCGAAGCAGGAGCTTCCGGATGCTGCCAAGTGGGGCCCGCACAAGTGGAGCGAAGATTACCGCGACCGTAACCGTATCAACTGCTATCCTACCGGAACCGCTCCGTGCAAGACAGCCTGCCCTGCGCATATTGCCGTACAAGGTTATCTCAAGAAAGCTGCCGAAGGCAAGTACAAAGAGGCTCTGGAACTCATCAAGCGTGAGAATCCCTTCCCGGCAGTCTGCGGCCGTATATGCAACCGCCGTTGCGAGGATGCCTGCACCCGCGGTACCATAGATAAGCCCATAGCCATAGATGCAGTGAAGAAATTCATCGCTGAGCAGGACCTGAAGGCCGAAACCCGCTTCGTGCCGGAAGTAAACATCTGCTCCAACGTGAAGGACCATTGGGACGAGAAGATAGCCATCATAGGAGGCGGCCCCGCCGGTCTCAGCTGTGCCTACTATCTTGCCTGTATGGGGTACAAGCCTACCGTGTTCGAAAAGAACGCGGAACCCGGCGGAATGTTGCGTTACGGCATTCCTTCCTACAAGCTGGAGAAGGATGTAATCGCCGCTGAGATAGATATAATGCGCGAAATCGGCGTTACCATACGCTGCGGAGTAGAGGTGGGAAAGGACATAAGCATCGCTAAGCTTCGGGAAGAAGGTTACAAGGGATTCTACGTGGCCATAGGCTGCCAGGGCGGACGCCTGCCCGGAATCCCCGGCGACAAGCTGGCCGGCACTACCACAGCAATCGACTTCCTGCGCGACGCCAACTGCGGCAAGGTGAAAGTAAGCGGCAAGGTGGTGGTCGTTGGCGGCGGCAACGTAGCCATCGACGCTGCCCGCGTAGCCCTCAGGAGCGGAGCCGAATCGGTGACCATGCTCTCCCTGGAGACTGAAGATATTATGCCGGCATCGCCAGAGGAGCGCCGCGAGGCCCGTGAAGACGGGGTGGTAATCAATCCCGGCTGGGGCCCCAAAGAGGTCCTGGGCGACGGCAAGGTTGGCGGAATAGTGTTCAAGAAATGCACCTCCGTCTTCAACGCAGAGCATAAGTTCGCACCCGAATACGATGAAAACGAGCTGATTACACTCGAAGCAGACATGGTCATCTTCGCTATAGGCCAGACCGTGCTGCTGGGTGACCTGCTGAAGGATACCAAGGTGGAATTCTTCCGGGGCGTGTATCCCGTAGCCGATAAGCTCACATACCAGACAGCTGAGCCCGACATCTTTGTGGGCGGTGATGTATATACCGGTCCCAAGTTCGCCATAGACGCCATAGCGGCCGGCAAGGAAGCCGCGGAGAGCCTGCACCGCTTCGTTCAGCACGGTCACATGACTATCGGGCGCAACAGAAGGGACTTCATAGAACTGAACAAGCAGGATATACTTGTGGAGTCCTACGACAACGGTTCACGCAACGAAGCCGGAACGCAGCCTAAGGAGAATCCTTTCAGCGACTATCATCTTACCCTTACCGAGGAACAGGTGCGCAAGGAGACGGCACGTTGCCTGAGCTGCGGCGCCTCCGTCGTGGACGAGAACCGCTGCATAGGCTGCGGAGTATGTACCACCAAGTGCGGTTTCGATGCCATACACCTGTACAGGGAACACCCTGAGGCCAGCGTGATGCGTACTTCGGAAGACAAGTTCAGCGGCATACTGCCGTACATGGTGCAACGTACCGGCAAAATTCTGTTTAAGAAGAAGTAGTAGAACCATTTATGCACGAACTGGGCATAGTATTCTACATAATCCGCGATGTAAAAAAAGCGGCAGAAGAAAACAATGTGGAACACGTCTCCGCTGTCGTAATGAACATCGGAGAGGTGTCCACCATCGTGCCGGAGTACCTTACTGACTGCTGGCGCTGGGCTGCTGATAAAGAAGATATGCTCCGCGGCTGCGAGCTCAAGGTAAATATCATCCCCGCAGTCACTTACTGCGGTACTTGCGGGAGTGAATACGAGACCGTGAAACATGGTAAAACTTGTCCCTGCTGCGGCGGTACGGATACCTGGCTGCTGCGGGGAAACGAAGTTGAAATCAAGGAGATAGAAGTGCAGGGAGAATTATGATATTTCTACCGTAAGTCCCTTCGCTATGTTCATCAGGGCGCTGATGGCGTTCGCATAATTGCGCTGCCTGATATGCAGGTTGATGGTAGCTACCGAGTCGGTGATTGAGAAGGAATGGACAGAGATTCCTTGCTTCTCGATTGCCGACATTATGTCTGCGAGCTGCTCGCTCCGCACAGGTGTTATGGTCATGGTGATGCTCTTTTCGCCGTAGCGCATGGTGATAATGTGCATTGTCTCCAGGCACAGCAGAGTCATGAGAGCGGCGGCTACTGCTACTGCATACATACCGGCTCCGCAGGCAAGGCCGATAGCGGCAGCCACCCACAAGCCTGCGGCCGTGGTGACGCCGCGTACCACGTTTTTCTGGAAGATAATAACGCCGGCACCGATGAAACCTATGCCGGAAACCACTTGGGCGGCAACTCTTGCCGCATCAAAGCGGCCGGTAAAGGCATACTGGGAAATAATCATGAACAGCGCGCTGCCAAGGGCTACGATGAAATGGGTGCGCAGACCGGCTTCCTTGGCCCTGAATTCACGTTCGAACCCTATGAGGCCGCCCAGTAACCCGGCTATGAAGAGCCGGAGTATGAAGTTCCATTCTATTGTCATGGCGTCGATTGGTTAAAAGAGCCCCGGCGTTATGTTCAGCCATTTCAATACGGTCTGTCCGAACAGCAGAATGAGGAACCAGGAGAAGGTCATCATGGTGATTCCGTATTTGAATGCGTCGGTCTGGCTATATTGGTTGGTGTTGTACAGCAGGGCTGCAGGTTTACTGTTGAATGGCAGTACGTAGCAATGCTCTATCAGCATGGCTACCGGGAGGGCGAGGCTCATGGGCATGAAGCCGAATCGGGCTTCCACTCCCAATGCTATGGGTACGAATACCATGGTCCTTATGGTCTTGCTCTGGAAAATCAGGCCTGAATACATCATAAGGAAGGTGAGGATTACATACAGTACCCAGAAGGGTGTATCGGCGGTGATTCCCATAGAATCGAAGGCTGCGTTCACCATGGTGTTGGGCAGGTCGGTAGCATTGAGGCCGCTTCCCAGCACGTAGGCGCCTGCGCTGAAGAGCATTAGATGCCAGGGAATGTCCACGTCGTTCCATTTCACGACTCCTATCCCGGGCAGAAGCGCCAGCACGGCTCCGATAAGGGCTACGATGGTTTCATCGATATTGTGGAAACTGCCTTTGGTGACCCATAAGAACAGCACTATTAAGAAGATTATCACGGCTCTCCATTCCTGGGCGCTCATCTTGCCCATGGCGTCGAGCTCTGCCTTAAGCCTCTCTATACCACCTTCGATCTGCGGCTTCTGTTCCTCTTTTTTCATGGGAAAGAATACATAGATGCCGAGCACGAGACCTACAACCAGTATGATAACGCTCATGGGACCCACGGCTACCAGCCAGTCGGCGTAACCGAAGTCGCAGCTGCCTATGAAGCCGGCGATCAGGGAGATTGCAAGTAAGTGAGCCCCGCTGCCGGTGTAAAAGGCGTTGGCGCCTATGTTTACCTGGAACAAATTCTGGATTACGAGATTTCGGCCAAAGTTGTTGCGGTGTCCGCCGGAGGCTCCGTATATGGCGCAGATAACCATAAAGATGGGGAGCATTATGGTAGCCTTGACGGTGGTGGCGGAGATGAAGGCGGACAGCACCAGATTGATTACCAGAAAACTCCAAAGTACCCCCTTGGCGCTTTTGCCGAAGCGTATCACGAAAGCCAGCGCGAGACGTTTGGCGAACTGGGTCTTCACGAGCATGGATGCCAGTACGAAGCTCAGGATATTCAGCCACATCACAGGGTGTCCGAGCTGCGCAAGGGCCTCTTTCTGGGTTGTGACGCCCAAAAGCACCGTGCCCAGAATGAGCAGCAGGGAAGTAAGGTAATTGGGGAGGGCTTCGGTCATCCACAGTATGAGGCTGGCTACGAAAATAGCCAGCATGGCATAATTGGCCCGGATGAACCCCTCTGGGCCGAGCACTCCCAGACGCTTCTGGGCGGTGGCTGCCAGGTTGCCTGTGTCCAGATTGTCGATGAAGCCTATATGGCAGAACCAGCATATCCAGACGAAGGCTATAACCGCCAGCGGTCCTCCAAGACGGGCCATCCAAATCTCGAATTTGGATTTCTGCATCTTGGGCAGTTTCTCCACTTTGTAATTATTCATGTCCAGCGGATCGAATGCCGATTCCGCCCTGATATTGCTGTCTGTTGCCATTATTCGTAATTTATGCTGTGCAATCTTCCTGTCTGGTCACAAGTGAACCAGAACATTTTGCGCTTTGCGTCAATGCAGAATCCCTCCAGTTTGGTGACGAAGGATATATCGTACGTACCTATTATGGTGCCGTCCGGCTTTATGTTGGTGAGAGCCTTGGATTTGCTGTCGGTTATCCAGAGCGAGGAAGTGCCGTAATCGTAAAAGATGTCCGATAGGTACTGGGCGGGAACAGTCTCCGAAGGACTGTCCGGCACTCCGTAGGCAGCATCCTGTACGCACGAGTTCAAGGATGCTGCCGCAAGAATGCAAAGGAACAGATTTGGTGCTACTATTTCCAATTCTTGTAAGGATTCTTCATCAACATGGAATTGAAATACTTGGGGTCGCCGGTGACCTCTTCGCCAAGCCAGGCGGGCTTGTCGAAAGGCTCGTTCTCGTCGGCGAGCTCGACTTCGGCAACAGTGAGACCGTCGTTGTCGCCGTAGAACTCGTCAACCTCCCAGGTGTGCACACCGTCGGTGTTCTTGACCAGATAACGGGTCTTGTCGATTACGCCGGGTTCGGCGAGGTCCAGCAGGGCGCGGACATCCTCGACGGGAATTTCTTTCTCCCACTCGAAGCGGGATGCGCCGGATGCGTTGCCAATGCCCTTTACAGTTATGAACCCCTTGTCACCTTTGACGCGTATGCGGACGGTGCGCTCGGGAACGCTGCTCAGGTACCCCTGGGTAATGCGGGTAGCTTTGAAGGCCTCGGGCTTGAAGTCGCCCTTGACCAAAAATTTTTTCTCTATTTCCTGTGCCATAGTGCTATTCGTTTGCAAGAGGTTTGTCGCTCATGCCGATGACGCGCTTGATGGCCTGAAGGTAGTTGATGTTCTCGACTCCTTCAAGCCTGCAGTCGGCAACGGTCTTCTTGATGTCTTCGATTTCAGTGGATTCGGAGTTGATGGTCACCACCTTGGCGCCGTTGATGAGCACGTTGCCCACCTCGCAGATGGTATTGTTTACCATGTATCCGAAACGCTGTTTGTGGACGCGTACGGCGGCGAGGTCAGGGTTGGCCTTGACCATGGCAATGAATTCCTCGAAAGTGTAGCTGTCCTTGTCGAGCTTCGGCATTTCTACCATAAAGGCAGGGAATACCTCTTTCTCCAGCACTTCGCGGGAGATGGGGAATTCTCCCTTCATCAGGGGATTCCACTGCTCGAAGCCGTCCACGGTCTGCACATAGGTCTTGATATCCATCTTGCCGTCGCGGATCTTGGTGTTGTTGATATCGTTCTTGGCCGAGATGATGTAAATCTCGTCACTCGTGCGCTCCCAAACCTTCTCGGGGACGGGGACGGAAAGACGCGCCATACGTTTGTGTGCTTCGCAGAAGCACTGTCCGAAGCTGCGGAATTCAAAGCGAGGCTTGCTCTGCTCGCCGATTTTAAGTTCTGCCATATTTCAGATAATGTCTTTTAAGTGCATGATAATCTATTTGTTGGCTGATCCGATGGTAGGATTGTCGAAAATAACCCACTCATCAGCTCCGTCGGTTTTGCGGCCAAGAGACTTGCCGTCATCAACTGTCTTGAAACCTTCTGCGGTGGCACTGTTGTCAATCTTGTCGACAAGATTCGCGTCAGATATTTCATCGCTCTTGTACATGCAGAGTATGAATCCCTTGGTGCCGCTGAGTCCGAATGAAGGGCCGGCTGAAGCGTCGGCGTTCTTGGCTACGAATACAAGGTAGCCCTTGGCTGGAATCTTGCCTTTGCCGGCAGGAACTGTCCACGGATCTTTACCGTCTTTTGTGAAGGTATAGCCGGCTATATCCACATCATTGCTGCCTCCATTGTAAATCTCGAATTCTTTGGTGCCGCAGTTGACCTCGTTGATGAAGACTTTGACTTTGGCGGGAGCGCCGTTGGATGCGCCTATGGTGCCTCCGTCGAAGAGTACCCACTCGCTGCCTCCGTCAGTCTTGCGCCCCCAGGTTTTTCCGTCGGGAACTTGTACTGCTCCGCCGGTATTGTCAACCTTATCCACTTCGGTAGCTCCGTCCTTGTAGAAAATGGTGAGGACAAAGCCTTTGGTGCCGCTGATACCGAATGACGGGCCTTCATTTTGGTCTGCGTTCTTTGCGGTAAATACCAGGAACCCATTGGCGGCAATGTTGCCTTTGCCTGCAGGGATGGTCCAGGTATCGGAATCTTTCTGGAGTACGTATCCGGCGATATCGACCGCCTCGCTGCCGGCGTTGTATATTTCTATTTTCTTGTTGCCGCAGTCAATTTCGTTGATCACTACTTTTGCAGGAGCTTCGGGCTTTTCCGGCTCAGCCGGAGCTTCGTACGGAAGGTCTTTCACGCAGCCTGCAAGTGCGAATAGGAATGCTGGAGCTAAAACAAATATCTTTTTCATAACTGTCTGATTTTTAGAAGTCAACTTCGAAACGGAGAGAAACCATGCTGTAGTCTACACCAGCCTTGCCGGCAGGGGCGACAACCTTTGCATAATCCTTTGTGGGCTTGCCGGCGTCGTCCAGGCCTACGAACAGTTTGTTCTTGCCGTTGGCGTAGCGGTCGTTGTTGTTGAACTGATAGTTGAGCTGCATGCGCACGTTGTTGGTAACCCAATAATTGAGTCCGATTGCGTATGCTTCGGCCGAGCCGCCGTAAACTTTGGCGTAGGCATTGTCGCTGACGTCGTTGAGGTTGCAGTACTCGTAACGGCCGCAAAGCTCGAGGTCGCCCCATTTCTGACCGCGGAGAGCGCGGGTATATTTGGCACCTTTGGCGTCGTAGCGCTGCTTGCCGCCGAAGAGCAGGTAACCTGCCTGTACGTACCATCCGCCGAAGTTGTTGACAAGATTGCTTTCCTTGTAGTGAACGTTGTCGCCGATGTAAGCCGCTTCAAACCTGAAACCCTCCCAGTGGCCGGCAAGCTCAACCGTCCATAGATGGTTGAAGTCGTAGTTCTTGAGGTTGTTGGTGTCCAGATACTTCTTGCGGTTGATGCTGGTGGAGTTGCGGGCGCTGGCA
>CAMKQN010000087.1:0-7773 GCA_946414935.1 uncultured Bacteroidales bacterium | reverse complement strand
GCGGAAGGCATCGACCCCGCAGGTCTGGTGCTCATTGCACCTGGATCCATTATCAAAGAGGCTTGCGAAACCGGGCAGTTTTTCAAGGCCCGCTTCAATCCTCAAGATCCGCCGGAGTACATCACCTGCTGGGGCTTCTTCAAACTGGGACGGGATTATCTCGTCTCTACCCAGCAACTGGACATATTCGGTACGGCCTCGGAGTACAAAGGTCCGGTAAAGATTATTCACGGGACTCGCGACGAAATCGTACCACTGTGGTGCAGCAAAAAATTCGCGGAAACTTATAGAGACCGTTCGGAGATGGAACTTGTGGAAGGTGAGACCCACGTCATCAACAAAAAACGGAAGCAAGTGGTCGCTTCCGTTGTCAGCTTTTTCAGCTCTGTCTTTGTAACTCCTTCTACTTCAAGCTCTCAGCCCAGGCCTTAAGGTCTTCCTTGGAAGCACCGTTCAGCGTCTTGCCGGCCTTCCACTTGATTTCGGGATAAGCCGCCTTGAAATCTTCGTTAGCCTTGTCCAAAGAGCTTCCTCCGGATGTAGCGAAGAAGATTACCGTCTTGCCCTTAAATCCATACGCCTCGATAAAGGTGTTGATGATGGTCGGGGCGGTGTACCACCAAACCGGGAAACCGATATACACTACATCATAAGAATCAGCATCTTTCAGGTCTTTCACTATTGCCGGACGGGAGCTTTTGTCCTTCATTTCGACAGAACTGCGGGATTCCTGGTCCCGCCAGTCCAGGTCGGCTTCGGTGTATTTTACTTCCGGCTTGATCTCGTAAAGGGTGGCGCCGATTACTTCCGCCAGGTCCTTTGCAAGCGCTTCAGTTGTTCCGGTGGCTGAAAAATAAGCTACAAGAGTTTTCATTTTGCCTGAGTTTTGTCCGCAAGATGTAAAGAGCATCATCATTGCAGCAAGGGTTAAGGTTATTCTTTTCATCTTATAAATAAATTTGGTATAAAACTCGGATACAAAGAATGCCGCGGTCAGCGTATAAAGTTCATCGCTTCCCATGGCTCTCCATCACGCCCGGGAGCAGGTTTTCCGCCGGTAGCCTTGAGCAGCCACGCCATGTTGTTGGCCAAAGTACGCATCGTCTGAAGCCCTTCTTTGTCCAGCGCCGCCTGACCCGGTGAAGCACCATATACGATATTCCAGTACTGGGAAGTCACTACGGGCATGTTCATCATCTGAAATGGCATGGTAAGCGTCTCGAAAGAGGCCGTAGCACCTCCCCGCCGGCAAACCGCCACCGCAGCCGCCGGTTTTCCGGCAATGCTGGCGCCATTGGAGTAAAAGGCACGCTGGATAACGCTTAGCAAGGCACCGTTAGGCTGGCCGTAATATACGGGGGAGCCCACTATCAAAGCATCAGACTCTGCAAACTTTTCACTTATGCGGTTGCAGATATCGTCGTCGAAGGCGCATTTTCCATGATTCTGGCGGCACTTCCCGCAGGCGACGCACCCACGGACCGCCTTGTTGCCAATCCAGACAATCTCACTGTCGATACCGTCCTTGCCCAGTTGCCCGGCAATCTCATTCAAAGCAATTGCCGTATTGCCCTTCTGGTGAGGGCTGCCGTTAATCATAAGAACTTTCATTATCTTATCACCTTTGTTTTTGGCCGACGCTTCAACGCCTGCTGCAGACAGCAGGACGCCGCCTGCAGCCAATGCCGACTTTTCCAGAAACAGTCTCCTGTCCATATAGTTTTGTATTGACTGGCGCTAAGTTAGCATTTTTTTTGATTTCTGAAGTGGTACCCGGCATCTGGCATGGGCAAGGGCAATAAAGGAGGCCAACCTAATAGCCGGCCTCCTTTTGATTCTCAATCATCAACGCAGTTACTCTAAAACCACATTGGCATCTGTTATCGAGTTACCGTTGAGATTACCGCAGAGAGGCAATAAAGAAGCGGTTCCGGAAATGGTGACAGGCTTGGCTGCCGTACCCAGGGTGATGACAGTGGTGCCGCTATTGCGGAAACGGCCAAGTACAGAGCCTTTGGTGGCCACACCGGAGACCGTACCGGAAACGGTGCATCCGGACCAGGTTCTAGCATTGTCGCCGGCACCTCCGCAAATGCCGCCGGCAAAACCGCCTTCCGCGGCGTTAACCACATTGCCGGTGTTTTCGCAATCAGTGATAACGGCGTTAACATAGCCTATCAGTCCACCTATTTCAGATTCCTTTCCTGCGGTAGCGGAAGTATAATTGATGACGTTTTCCACTTTGCCGGAATTGCTGGTAGTTTTCATCGTGCCGTTAAATCCACCTGCAATACCGCCTATGCATATAGGATCTTCGGCGGTGAAAGTGACATCCCCGCTGTTGGAGCAGTTGGTCATAGTATTGGCACCATTGTAAGAACCTATGAGTCCTCCCAGATAAGATAAAGAACCGGCGGTAGTCACCACGTTATAGAGCGATACTGCCTTGGTATTATGGCAGTCATCAATAGTATTGCCCTTCCAGATGTAGCCTGCTATTCCACCGACATAGTGCTGTTGGGTAGCATCGGCGGTATGATTATTCTTGTCAGAATCCACATCGAGAATTCCATTATTCGAGCAAGAGGTGATATTCCCCGTCGCCAGACCTGTCACTCCGCCGGCAAGAATCCACTTAGGCTGTGATACTATGCTTACGTCGGCATTGTTACAGCAATTCGCCAAGTGGGCGGTGCAGGCACCGACTACCCCGCCGAATATAAATTTGGGCGCACCGCTGCTGACCATGACCGGAGTAAAGGATAAAACCGCTTCATTTGTGCAATTCTCTATAAGGGCAGTGGTGGATGCTGGCGGAGTGAATTTTTTAGTGCTCTCGCTTGACAAAACTTCTCCGCTGGCATATTCACCGGCACCGCCAAAAACGCCGCCGAAGGCACTGCAGGAAGTGTTTCCGCCGCTTTGTGCCATCGCTGTACCGCCGGCAAATGCGGCATCCAGCACTATCTGGCCATAATTGTGGCAGTCGGATGCGCCCAAAGTAACATATCCGGCTACACCTCCTATGCTGGCGTCAGTAATCGCCACAGTCTTGCTGCCGGTGAATGTAAGTTTGCCATAGTTGGAGCAAGAAATAATCTTCCCTTCCACAATACCGGCGACGCCTCCGAGCGCAGGATAACTGCCGCTGCCGCCGCCGGGATATGACCATTCAATATCTCCCCTGTTGATACAATTCTTAACAATACCATAATCATTTGTGGCATTCTCAACGGAGACGCTCTGACCAACCACTCCGCCTATACCGAATTTTTTCATGCCCTTGGATGCTCCGCTGAACAGGAAATTAATCGAGCCGGTATTCTCACAATCGCTGACCATTACCTTATTGGCCGTGTCGGTAACTTTGCCGAACCGTGCGACAACACCTGCAATAGCGCTGCAGGATTGTGATGTTCCGGAGAGCGTCACGTCAATCGAGCCGCTGAATTTGCACCCGGATACCGTTCCGGTGATGGATTCGCCCACGACGCCGGCGCAGAAGACACGTCCGGCAGAGCTGGAATTAATCGTTATGGAGCCGGCGACTTCACATTTTTCAACAGAACCGGTGTGAGTCTTGGCCACTATGAATGCAATACCTGTCTGGTCAGCAACAGCGCTGGCCCAACTGATGCTGCAGCTCTTATCAACGACAACGCTCTTGACCTCTCCTGCATTTGTCGCGAAAAGGGCGTTGCTTGCAGTCCAGTTGCTTATCGTGTGATACTGCCCGTCGAAAATATTGGCGAAGGAGGCACGGGAAGGAACCGTAAGGCCGGATAGGTCAAGGTCTTTTACGACATAGGCGTCGATTGCTTTCGAGCCGCCGAGGAATGTGACGAGCTCGGCTCCGGTCTCGATAACGCACACCTCAGTGCCTTTGGACGTACTGCCGAGGGTGCCGAGTTTGCGGCCCTGGCCGGGAGTGCCGAGGTCGAGGTCTGTAGCTCCTGAAACAAAGCGACCGGTGCCGGCGGAAATCTGGGTAGCCGTCCTGGTGAACACGCGGATGCCGCTGTACACCGCAGGCTTGACTGCAATCCAGTAGTCGCCGCTTGCCGGTGGCGTGACAGTCACGGACGGGGATGCTCCGGTCAAAGTGACCGCGGGGTCGTCGTTGGCGTGGACAATCACTCGCGCCACACCATTGCCCGCGGTAACCCTGAGGAAGCTGACTGCACTGGTGAAATAGAAATCGGTACCGTTGTCGGAAGTGGCGGTGGCCACAAGGGCGGCAGGATCGATAGTCTGGCCGCTGGGGATGGTCTGCTCGGCCGGGATGGTATAATCATCTGCGGTGGCACCGGCAGCGGATGCGGGGAAGACGCCCTTGACCGGAGTGTAACCGGCCGGAACTTCGGCGCTGAACGTGGCCTCGGCAGTATCGGCCCCGCCTGTAAGGTCAAGGACCTGCTTGCTGCCGCCGGCATCGTAAACGGCAAGTTTGTCGCCAGAGGCCCACTTCCAGGTGTAGCCGTCGGCGTCGTCGATATAGGCTTTGGAGTCGTTCAGCCTTGCAGTAATGGTGAGGGTCACCATTTCAGGTTCGGCCTGTCCGTCAGGATTGACTGAAGGGTTGTCCGGGATAATCTCTTTGGAGGTGCAGGAAACCAACACGGCAGCGAAAGATGCTGCAATAAAGAAAAGATGCTTTTTCATAACGCGGCAAGTTTAGCTGAGTTCGTATTCGTCTTCACTATCGTCAAAAATGACGTCAGGAGCATAATTAGGACGGGATGCACAAAGCACCTTCCCCACTTGGACCGTATAAATCCTACACTGGGGAGAGGTGTAGGAACAGTCATCTAAGAATCTCATAATAAATTAGTTATAGTTTTGTTATCATTTTCTGTATGCAGTTGCGGCGTAGCGCAGGACGCCTTGGTACCTGCTGCCACCGAAGGCCAAAAATACAAAAAATTTTTTTTGTTTTGCCGATTAGCGCAAAAACTGCTATTTTTGTTGTGGAACTATTGTTAATCTGACTTGAATTAAACCTATTGAAGCTTATGGACCTCAGCGTTCCCGGCATGCTCAGAAAACTGAAACTGATAGCTGCCGCCCTTCTCTTTGCCTTTTCCGTTCAGGCACAGATACTCCCAAGCAGTACACCGGAAGTGGATTCCATCGCTTTTGCCAAGGTACGTGCACGTATGGATTCCATCCGTCAATACCGGCCGACGGTAGGTTTGGTCCTGTCCGGAGGAGGAGCTCTCGGCCTGGCTCACCTGGGAGTCATCAAATGCATAGAAGAGCTCGGTATTCCTGTAGATGTCGTAACCGGAACCAGCATGGGTGGACTTGTAGCAGGTATTTATGCCCTTGGTTACAAACACGACCAGCTGGATTCTCTGGTCCGTGCCGTCAACTGGCCCGTCATGATGTCGGACGATATTCCCAACAAATATCTTGGATACCAACTGAAGAAGTACCGGGAACGTTTCCTCATCCGCGTTCCCTGGAAATATGATGCAGAGGACCTTCTTGCCCGGTACAAACGTGAAAGACTGGCTGACAAACTGGCCCAGGAAGCCGGTCATGGCACTACGGACGTGCTCAAGGATGCTGTTTCCCGCATGGGAATCGGAATGCCGGACGGCATACTGTTCGGCCTGAATGTCAGGAACTTACTGAGTTCCATAAGCGTTGGCTATCAGGACAGTCTCAGTTTCTCTGAATTACCTATTCCGTATGCAAGCGTAGCTACGGATATGTACGCAATGAAGCCGAAGTACTGGACTAAAGGAAACATAACGTCGGCTTTGCGCTCCACCATGGCCATCCCCTTTTATTTCAGGGCCGTAAGGGAGGGCGGAGAAGTCCTTGTCGACGGCGGCATGCGCGACAACTACCCTGCCGACCTGGCTCAAGCCATGGGAGCGGACATCATCATAGGATCCGAAATATTCAGCAAACGCACTATCGACCAGCTGAGTTCCCCCGTGGATCTTCTCATGCGGACTATCACGCTCATGTCTTCATACACGATGGAGTCGGCAAAACAGCTGATTACCCTGGACATACACCATAATCTTACAGGCTACAACATGATGTCCTTCGACGACAAGAGCGTTGATAAAGTGATAAATAAAGGTTATGAAAACGCTTTGGAGTACAAAGAATCCTTACAGGTAATTGCCGCTGCTGTAAGCGGCAAAGAAGAGCCCAAGGTGGTTCATCATGCACCCGCCATAAACCTTGCCCAAGCAAAAGTACGGGTACAGGATGTGCGCTTTACCGGCATAGCCGAAGGGGAACGTAACAAGATTCTGCAAAAGATAGACTTTCCTAAAGATGGTCTGTACGACCGCAGGGTGATAGAGAGAATGCTGAACCGCATCTACGGAACAAATGCCTTCGAAGCCATAACCTATAGACTGGAAGGCAGCGGTGAGCCATACACTCTGGTATTTGACTGTCAGAAAGGGCAGGTGAACGACGCTGCGGTGGGTATTCGTGCCGATTCCGATGAATTTGTGGCCGCCATTCTTCACCTCGGACTCGGTACGCGCCGCCTGGGAGGCCCAAGGCTTGCCGTTGACATGAAACTCGGGACCAATCCCTCCTTAAACGTCGACGGGTCGTATAAATTCAAATCAGGCATACCTACTTTTGGCCTTACATTCCGTAACAGGCTTATCAACATGATGACGCAGTATGGAGTCTCGGGCGTTTCCGACAAACTCTTCACCATGGCAGGAGACCTCTATATCGCCGACTCACGAATGACATTCGGTTCCATGAAAGCCGGCTTAACTGCTGAGATGGACCCCTATGAGCATTATTTGAGCCGGGCAGAAGAATGGAAAGGGTATGATATGCAGAGCTACTGGCTGTCGGCATTTGCAAACTTGAAGCTGGACACCTTCGACGACAGCTATTTCCCCACCAAGGGCTTCAGCTTCTCTTTGGATGGCCGATATGTATTCAAAGGCTACAGCATCGACCTGGATCCAAGCTATGAGCATCCTGTAGAAGATCTTGTGACACCAGGCGGACAGGTCCCGGGGTATTTCTCCGGCATGGCCAGCCTGGAGGGAGCATGTACATTCGGACAATGGTTTACCATTCATCCAAAAGTCTATTTGGGATGGTATTCCGCCAAGACGGATTACCTTAATCCGAAACACGTTGTAAGCGTCGGCGGCTTTATGCCAAATCGCTACTCGGAGCACCAGATGCCCTTCTTCGGTCTCCCGTCAGCCAACAGGCAATGCCTGCCTGTCAGCGGGATGGCCCAAATGGACCTGAGATTCCGCCTGAGTCCAAAGAATTTCTTTACCGTACGCAGCGGGGCATTCAGGAACTGCAACGCTTTCAACGAGTTCTTCAGCGGAGCGCCCATTTATGCTTTCGGGGCAGAATATGCAAGGCAAGCTATTGTGGGACCTTTGAAGATATCCGTACAATGGTGCAACGTCCTTGGCGTCTCGGCCTACGCTTCAGTCGGCTTTGACTTCTGAGCATATTAGACGCATTTCCTTTTCCATTGGCAATGAGATGAAGAAACTGGCAGCTTTTTTCATAGACCTGTATCGCGACGGTTTCCGCAACATGACCTGGGGAAAGCCGCTGGTTTGGCTTATCTTGCTCAAACTGGTAATACTTTTCGGCATTCTCCGGGTGTTCTTTTTCAAGCCGGCCATGAGGGGTATGACAGATGAGGAGAAGTGCGAAACGGTTGGAGAGAATCTCACTAAAACACACGATAACACAGATACTTTTAACGTTTCAACCCTTTAGCTATGGACGTAGTGATTTGGTCGCGGA
>CAMKQN010000086.1:0-7781 GCA_946414935.1 uncultured Bacteroidales bacterium | reverse complement strand
TGCTGATGGATGCTTACCTCACTCCTTTCGACCGTGACGACATCCACGAGCTTGCGGAGATAATGGATACATTCCTTGACACCATGCGCGACGCTTCCAAGAAAATCGCCATTTACCAGCCCAAGGATCCTTCTCGCAAACTGATAGAGATTGCCGAGTATATCGACAAAGATGCAGCAATTCTTGTGGAAATAACGAAGCATTTCGATACCATGCGAAAAGATGCCAAGTTGCTGGACAAGTATTGTGACGACATAAAGGATATCGAGCATACGGTGGACGATATCTACGAGACTTATATGTCCAATCTCTTCGAAAAGGAGAAGGATGCCATTGAACTGGTGAAGAAGAAGAATATAGCACAGGCGCTTGAAGATACTTCCGACGTTGCCAAGGGGGTTTCCAGCACCATCCGCAGCATAGTGGTCAAGAACAGCTGATATGGTTGCGATAGTACTGATAACCGCACTGATTGCCCTGGCATTCAGTTTTACGAACGGAATGAACGATGCGGCCAACTGCATCGCCTCAGTTGTGGCCACCAAGGCGCTCCCGCCTAAAGTGGCCGTTTTCTGGGCTGCATTCTGGATCTTCATGGCAATGTTCATCTTTGACACTACCGTGGCTGCAACCATGGGAAAGGGAATAGTTGAAGAGAACTGCATAGATGTCTATGTAATACTTGCCGCTCTTCTGGGTTCGGTGCTTTACATCTTTTTCTGTACTCGCCTCGGTCTTCCGGTATCAGCTTCCCATGCACTTGTTGGAGGACTGATCGGGCCTGTGTGGTTCGTTTATGGCGGCCAGTATCTTGTAACCAGCGGTATCTTCAAGATAGTTGCTTTCATCTTTATCTCGCCGCTTATAGGAATAGTTCTTGGCTTCACGCTCAATTGCCTGATAATGCTTCTGTTCCATAAGGTTAACGTGAAGAAGGTGGATAAGACTTTCCGGCGTATGCAACTGGTTTCCAGTGCTGCATTTTCGCTTGGATTCGGCGGCAATGACGGACAGAAGACCATGGGTGTTATAGCTATCTTGTTCGCGACGGCATTCGCATCCAATCCGGACAATCCTGTAATGCAGTTCTTATACGGAAACGGCCTCCAGGCTGCCCAGGCGGCAGGTTTCTCCGGCTTCTATGTACCTGTATGGCTTAAAATCACGTGCTACGGCTTGATTGCGCTTGGTACAGTTACCGGCGGCTGGTCCGTAATCCGCACACTAAGCGAAGGCCTTTCCAAACTGTTCCCGACCCAGGGATTCTGCGCCGAGGCTTCCGGAGCAATCACCCTGATCCTCACTGCAGTACTAGGTATTCCGGTGAGTACGACCCATACTATAACAGGATCGATTATCGGTACAGGGCTTACCCGGGGCGTAAAGAGTGTCAAGTGGATTACTGCAAAGAACATCGTGTGGGCCTGGGTACTCACGATCCCTGCTGTTATAGTAGTGAGCGGAGTAATCTATCTGATGATGGTCAACTGGTTCGGCTGTCCCGTTAAGACGCTGTAGAGCTGGATGAAGGATTTCTGGAGCATAGTCAAGCGTTACGTCAGGCCGTACAGCGGGTATCTTGGCGGCTCGGTGATATTGAACATATTATCGGGCGTCTTTAACGTGTTCTCATTTTCGCTGCTCATACCGATATTGCAGATTATATTCAATATCAATGAGATGCACTATGAGTTCATCCCATGGGACGCTGCTGCTCCGGGCTTCAGGGACATCGCGCTCAACAATCTCTATTTTTATGTGACTGAAGCAATAGGACATTGGGGCGCAGGCACTGTGCTGCTTGCCCTGTGCCTTGCCCTGTCGTTGTTTACGGCCATAAAGACTGCCTGCTACTTCGGTTCTGCAGCTGTGATGGTGCCCATACGCACCGGAATAGTGAAAGACCTCCGAATGGAGCTATACCGCAAGATTCTTTCCCTTCCCCTGGGCTATTTCAGTCAGGAAAGGAAAGGGGACATCATTGCCAGGATGAGCGGTGACGCCCAGGAAGTGGAGACTTCCATCACTTCCGTCCTGGATATGCTCATTAAGAATCCTATCCTCATTATCATATATCTGGTCACTCTGATAGTGATTTCGTGGCAGCTTACCGTCTTCGTACTGGTGTTCGCGCCGGCGATGATATGGCTCATGGGCGTCATAGGCCGCAAACTCAGGCGGCAGTCTGCCGAGACCCAGCTCCTCTGGAGCGATACTATGAGCCAGGTGGAGGAAACCCTGGGCGGTCTTCGTGTAATCAAGGCCTTCCTTGCGGAGAAGAGAATGTCTTCCCGCTTCGATGCAGTAACTGGAGCCATGAAGAACAAAGCCGGCCGCGTGGCCACCCGCCAGGCTCTTGCTCATCCCGTAAGCGAATTCCTGGGGACTGTGATGATTGCAGTAGTAATGTGGTTCGGCGGCTCCCTTGTGCTAGGCGGACGGGTAATAGACGCTCCTACGTTCATCTTCTATATGGTGATGCTGTACAACATTATACAGCCTGTCAAGGAACTTTCCAAGGCCGCCTACGGCATCCCCAAGGGTCTTGCCAGCATGTCCCGGATAGATGCTGTCCTGAACGCCGAGAATCCTTTAAGCGAACGGCATGACCCTGTGCATTTGAGTGAATTCAAAGACAAAATCGAATTCCGAAACGTATGCTTCAGCTATGAAGACGGCAGGGAAGTGCTTCGCGATATCAACCTGGTGATTCCCAAGGGCAGCAAAGTGGCAATTGTAGGTGCTTCCGGCTCCGGCAAGTCCACTCTTGTAGATTTGATTCCCCGTTTCTACGATGTCAGCTCCGGCTGCGTCTGTATTGACGGAGTTGATGTCAAAGACATTTCCATTCGTGACCTGCGTGGTTTGATGGGCAATGTAAACCAGGAATCCATACTGTTTAACGATACCATTTTCAACAACATAGCCTTCGGTGTCGAAAATGCCGGCTTGACTTCGGTGCGCATGGCGGCAGAGGTGGCCAACGCCCATGAATTCATCATGGAGAAGGAAGAAGGCTACAATACCAACATAGGTGACAGGGGAGTCAAGCTAAGCGGCGGGCAGCGACAGCGCATCAGCATCGCCCGGGCCATACTTAAGAACCCTCCAATCCTTATACTTGATGAGGCCACGGCATCATTGGATACCGAGTCGGAACGTAGTGTCCAGGATGCCCTGGAAAAGCTTATGGCGAGCCGTACGACTATAGCTATTGCTCACAGGCTCAGCACCATACGTGATGCGGATGAGATCGTGGTGCTGGATGAAGGCAGGATAGTGGAAAGGGGCAGGCACGAAGAATTGCTGGCCCTGGGAGGATATTACAAAAAATTATATGACATGCAGTCTTTATGAAACGTACAATTATATTCCGCTTACTTACTTTGCTGTATCTGGTGGCGATTGCCGTGCTGTGCTTCGCCAATTTTTCGAGTATGCCCGACGTTCAGAAGAGTTTCCTGGGTATTCCAACGGACAAAATTGTACATTTTTTGATGTTTATTCCATTCCCGGTCCTTGCTTACTGGTCTTTTAGTCCTAAGCGTATCACAATTGTGAAGATGCTTTTGATGCTGGCTGCCATCTTTGCTGCAGGCTGCCTGATTGCTTGGGGCACCGAGTACGTGCAGGGAAAACTGCCGTACCGTAAGATGGATATGACCGATTTCAAGGCGGACCGTATAGGTCTGGCAATAGGGTGCCTGTTCTCTTTTTTCAGTCAATTGTTCCTGCGTCCCAAGACCGATGCGTAAGCTTGTAGCGTATATACTGCTGGCTTTGTGGTTCATTCCTTCATTCGCTGATGGAATCCCCAAAGCCTCCGATTTCAAAGCGGTGTGCGATACTCTGACCGCCCGTTGCAACCGCCGTTTTCTGGTGACTTCGAAGGTTAACTTGGAGAAGGTGTTTTTCGATGGCAGCGCGCTGAGCCTGTATTTCAACCGCAGCCTGGCTGATTATCCTTGGCACGAAGAAGATGTGCTGTGGTTCCTTTCTGAGCTTAACAAAGAAGGGTCCAAAGTACTGGGTTCCTATATAGTGGGCTCGTGCAATGCCTCGGGCTGCAGGATTGAGGAACTTGTGACGCCCCGGCTCGGAAAGGACGGAAAAAAGCGGGAATACATAGATGCTATCGCTGCCCCTGCCCAGCGGCCTTTTGTCCAAAGGGTAGGTGCGCGGACCATCTCCCGAGGTCTTTTCGGCCGGCATATAGCACTGTGGCAGAGTCACGGCCGCTACTATAACGAAGATGGTGACCGGTGGATTTGGCAGAGGGCCCCGCTTCATAGGACAGTGGAGGATATGTACACCCAAAGCTATGTGCTACAAGGAGTTATCCCTATGCTTGAGAATGCCGGCGCTTATGTTATGACACCGCGTGAACGAGATGTCCAGACACATGAGGTCGTGTGCGACAACGACCCTGCTTTTCCCGGCGGCGGGAGCTCCTCTGTCCGCACCCATGGCCAGTATGAGGAGCATGGACAGTGGCAGACTGCCCGCGTTCCCGGCTTTGCAGATGTCAAGCAGGCCTACGAAATAAAGGACAATCCTTTCCGTTGCGGTACCGCCCGCTTCGTAAACTGCAGCGTAACACCTTCCAGTACGGCCCGCTGGACTCCGGACATACCTGAAAGAGGGGAATATGCGGTGTACGTGAGCTATAAGTCTTTGTCCGGCAGTTGCACCAAAGCCCGATATACTGTGCGCCATATGGGAGGCAAGAGCGAGTTTCTGGTGGATCAGCGCAGGGGCGGCGGAACGTGGATTTACCTTGGCACCTTCGACTTCGCCCCAGGGACAGACGGATGGGTGGAACTGGACAACAAGGGCTCCAAAGGGGAAGTGGTATGCGCCGATGCAGTACGCTTCGGCGGCGGTATGGGCAAGGTAGCCCGGGGAGGACGTGTATCAGGCATGCCTTCCTTTGCCGAAGGGGCTTCCTACTGGCTTACATGGGCGGGTGTTGACAGTACGCTTCGCCAGTGGGACACGGACTACACTACCGATTATGCTATCAGGGGAGCATGGTGCCGTATGATGAAAAACGAAAAGGGGGTTCCTTTCGACTGTTCCCTGGCCTTCCATTCCGATGCCGGAACTACCCCGAATGACAGTATCGTGGGCACACTCGCGATATATACATTGAAAGGAGATGACGGCCGCAAATTCTCTGAAGGTGGCGACAGGCTTACCTCCAGGACTTATTGCGATTTTGTCCAGACGCAGATTGTTGAAGACTTGAGGGCCGGCTTCGATCCGAAGTGGTCCCGCCGCATGCTTTGGGACCGTTCATACAACGAATCCCGCACGACGGATGTGCCTGCCATGTTGCTGGAACTGCTTTCGCATCAGAACTTTGCAGACATGAAGTACGGCCTTGATCCCTCTTTCCGCTATACAGTGAGCAGGGCGGTTTATAAGGGTATACTGAAATATCTCGCTTATCGTTACAAACAGGCATACGTGGTGCAGCCTCTGCCGGTTCATGCCTTTTCCGTCAGGCTAGCCGGCACCGGTGAAGCTGTCTTGAAATGGCTGCCCACAGAAGATGCCTTGGAACCTACTGCACGCCCAAGAGGCTACACCGTCTATACCCGTGTGGACGACGGAGCTTTTGACGAAGGAGTATCAGTGATAGGCTCAGAGGCTTTGATGCATTTAGAGCCGGGGCACGTTTATTCATGGAAAGTAGTGGCCTGGAATGATGGCGGCTGCAGCTTTCCTTCAGAAGTATTGGCGGCCGGTATTCCTGCATCCGGGTATTCCGGCGATGCTGTGCTGGTCGTGAACAATTTTGACCGAGTGGCAGCTCCTGCGTGGGTTGACAAGCCGGATTATGCAGGCTTTGAGTCGAGACTGGATCCCGGTATGCCTTATATACGGGATATTTGTTTTATCGGGGAGAATTACGAATTCAGGCGCGGTGTGGAGTGGAAGAGTGATGATGCCCCGGGTTTCGGAGCTTCGTATTCTGATTATGCCGGATCTTTGGTGTCTGGCAATACCTTCGATTATCCTGCTGTGCACGGAGAGTCGCTGCTGAGGCTAGGCTGGGCGTTCAGTTCCATGTCTTGCGAGGCTTTCTGCTCCGACACTACCCTGGTCTCCGCTTTTTCCGGTTTGGATTTGATATGCGGCGCCCAGCTGAGTACCAAGAGCGGCCGCGGGGCTTTCCCTGTGCGTTTCCAGGTGTTTCCTGAGTCTTTACGCACAGCATTAAGCATATGGAGCAAAGCAGGAGGCAACATTCTCGTGTCCGGTTCCCGCATCGCCACGGATGTGTGGTCTGCGGTGTATGATTTCGTGCCGGACGCCCTTGAACAGGAGCATGCCAGGGCTTTCGTACAAGAGGTCCTGGGGTATAAGTGGGCGTCTTCATTCGGAACCAATGTAGGGGCTGTCGGAGGAATGCCGTTCTATAACACTTATAATCCTGAACGATATTGTGTTATGCATCCTGACGGGCTTAATCCTGCTGGCAGCGGAGCATCTGTCTGGCTGCGTTACGATAATTCCGGAGTATCCGCGGCAGTGCGATATACCAGTGCTACCAACAAGGTGGTTTCCATTGGTGTCCCCATAGAATGTCTAAAGTCGGCTTCTGACAGGGACCGCATATTCCGCGAGGCCTTCGATTATTTCGAATAAAAACTAAAGCGATATGAGTTTTGACGCAGTTTGCCTGGGCAGCGGTGCGAGGGAGGCTTCGCCGCGGAAGGGCTGGCTGCATTCGTAAGCGAGTTCCGGGGTGTTGTTGTGCTCGCTCAGATGACATAAGAAAATGTGCTTGAGTCCCGGGTGGTTGAATGCTTGTATGGCTTCTGCACATTCTAAATTGGAAAGGTGTCCGCGGCCTCCCCGGATGCGGGCCTGCAGCTCCAGGGGATAGGGCCCGAGCCGCAGCATTTCCGGGTCGTAATTGCTTTCTATGACTACAGTATCAGCTTGCCGCGCCCAATTCAGGGCTTCTTCTGTCATTGCCCCTATATCGGTCATTATCACGAACTTGTAGCTATCCATCAGGATTGCGTAGCCTACGGTCTGGGTGGCATCGTGGGGCACTATGAAGTAGCGTGCTCGTATGCGTCCGGGGACTATTTCATTCCAGCTTCCGGACCTGAGCTCCATACGGTAGTCGGTAATCTGGTATCGTGTCATCATATGGCGGGAAAGGGCCCTGTGAAGCTCTTCCGTGGCCCAAACCGGTTTGCCTATATGCTTGCAGAACGAGCCGAGAGAACGTATATGGTCGGCATGGTCGTGGGTGACGAGAACTGCACTGAAGTCGTCGAATCCCAGTCCGTCGTATTGCAATTCCTTCTTCAGTCTCCGGGGACTGACTCCTGCGTCTATTACGACGCCGGCCTCGCAGTGCCGGCCTTCGTCTCCGAAAAGCCCGAGGAAGTAGCAGTTGCCGCAGCTTCCCGATGAGAAAGATTTGAACTTAACGCTGCTCATCGTTGCTGCAGTATTTATCTATTACGCTGTATGCGTCACGCACTCCAAGTTCCCCGGCGCGGGACAGGTCGATGCATCCTTTCTCTTTGTCTTTCAGATAAATGAGAACGAGCCCACGGTTAAAGTAGGCATCTCCCATGGCAGGGTAGAGCCGCAGTGCCTGGGAATAGCTGTCTATGGAATTCACCATCTCTCCGCTAAGGCAATAAAGGTTGCCGAGGTTGAAGTACAGATAGGGGATGTCGGGCACAAGCTCAGTGGCAGCCTGCATGTCCTCAATGGCTTCGGAGTAGTCGTAACTCCGTGCCACACGGTCG
>CAMKQN010000085.1:0-8028 GCA_946414935.1 uncultured Bacteroidales bacterium | reverse complement strand
TACAAAGATACTCACTTTTATGACGACTCAAACACAGGGTTTTGAACTTGGTCCGCTTAACCTCAATTAATTACAGAGAAAAAGAAAGCGGACAAACCGTCGTTTCCGATGAATTGTCCGCTTTTGCTCCCCCTCGGGGACTTGAACCCAGGACCCCCTGATTAACAGTCAGGTGCTCTAACCAACTGAGCTAAGGAGGAATATTTCACCCGACTTTTCCGGTCGGGATTGCAAAGTTACTGCCTTTTTTTAGAAAAGCAAATTTTTATGGATTTTTTTTGTAAATTTGCCATGATATGGATGTAGAATTTTTGTCCGGAATGATTTTAGAGCTGATGCTCGACCATGATTCCCTGAACCTTCCCGGCTTGGGAAGTTTCGTGGTGGAGGAGATGCCGGCCAGTTTTTCGGACAAAGGATACACCATCAATCCCCCATACAGGCGTCTGGGTTTTGTAGAGCGGCCTTCCGGAGACAGCCTTCTTGCGGAACTTTATGCCGGAGCCAATCCTCAGGCTCCCAAGGAGGCCGAGACTGTGCTGCTGGATTTTCTGGCGCAAATAAAGGAGGAGTTGATACAGCGCAAGCTTGTCGAACTGCCCGGCCTGGGCCGCCTGCGCGCTACCCGCGAGAATCATTTCTTTTTCGTGGCCGATGAGAATCTGGATATTTCTCCGGATGCTTGCGGCCTCGTTCCGGTTTCCTTGAAGACCCACAGCGCTCCCGTCCTTCCGGATATCGGCAGCTTGCCTTTGTCATGCATTCCTCCCGTCGTTTCCGAAGTTATGCCTCCGTCCCACGAGAAACTGCCTGCTGTCGAGTCGGCAGAAGATCCGGAAAAGCAACCCGCCGCAGTCGATACGGCGCCCCTTCCTCCTCTTGCCAAAGAGCCGGAAGCACATGTCTCAGGATCGGACAAGAATCCCGGGAAACGCCTTCCTGCGTCTCTCCGTTGGGCTTTCGGCCTTCTGGCTGCAGCCTGTATCCTGCTTGCTGCTTTCGTGGCTGTGTCCCGTCTGGCTCCAGGTATTACGGACAAATTGTTGTACACTCAGGAAGAGCTTGAAATTTTAAACTATCCCGAAAATGGACTTGGTTTACCCGGTTAGCATTGCTCCGCTCCTTCCCGGATGCAAGAATGGCAAGGAGATGCTGCCAGTCGTAGAGCCTACTGGTACCGTGGTGGCCAGGGCTCCCAGAGCCTGGTGTCACCAAGGCACCAAAACTCTTCATCCGGTAGTTCATTTGCATATAATCGACCGTTTTTCCAAAGTGTTCCTTCAGCGCCGCGGAGCTATGAAGTCTCTGCTGCCGCTATATTGGGATACCGCGGTGGGCGGGCATGTGAATTATGGTGAGTACTTGCGTGAAGCCTTGTTCCGCGAGGCTGGGGAAGAGTTGGGTTTCTATGATTTTAATCCCGTGCCGTTGCGCTCCTATATCTATGAATCAAGTACGGAGAAAGAATTGGTAAACGTTTATTCGGCAGTGGGTAATTTTGAGCTTCACCCGGACGGGGAAGAAGTGGCCGAAGGCCGCTGGTGGGAGATTCCGGAATTGGAAAAGAGCTTCGGAAAGAATATCCTCACTCCCAACTTTGAATACGAGTTTCCGATGATAAAACAAAGCTTGCTGTCTCTTTTGTGATGGAACAAATCAGCAAATTCATAAAGGACCAGTTGTCCGTTTGGCCCATGGCCGCCGCAAATTTCAGGGCATTGAAATCCATGCGTGTCCGCAAGCTTAATGTGGGAGGGCTGGAGGCCAAGATACAGTATAATCCGGGCCGCATACTCTCCAGCACGGCCAACACCGATGCTGAGGCTATTGCCGCAAGACCGTGTTTCTTGTGTGAGGAACATCGTCCTCCGGAGCAATTCCATATAAAATTCGAAGGGCGCAAGGGCCGGCATTACAATGTGCAGGTAAATCCCTTTCCCATTTTCCCGCGGCATTTGGTCATAGCCAGGGACAAGCATATACCCCAAGCCATCTGGCATCATCTTCCCGACATGCTGGACTTTGCCTGGATGTATCAGGATTATACCGTTTACTACAACGGCCCCAAGGCTGGAGCCTCCGCTCCGGATCATCTTCATTTTCAGGCTATTCCACGCTGGTCTCTTCCGCTGGAAACTGCCGTGGACGCGTTTCTGGACGAACCGGGGGATGCCCTTCAGCAAGTAAAAGAGGCCCGTCTCTACCATTATCACCACTTTACCCGCGGGGTCTGGTGCATTAAATCCGACACCACGAAGTCTCTCGCCAAACTGTTCTATCAGTTCCTGGACTGCTGTCCCGTGCTCGACCGGGGGCTTGAACCCCGCTTTAACCTTTATGCCTGGTACAAAGCTGAGAGGCAAGAATACCGGGTAATGGTCGTATTGCGTACCGAGTTGCGCTCCCATCATTACTACAGCGACGGCCCGGACCATCTGACCATAGGTCCCGGAGCCGCCGAAATGGCAGGCGTGTTCGTAGCTCCCGAAGAGGCTGATTTCGAAAAAGCGACGGCCGGGCAGCTTGAAGAAATGCTTTCCGAAGTTAGCGTGAGCGAGGCGGACGAGGCTATGATTGATTCCCGTCTCACCCGGACGCAGCAGGAAATAGAGGTCGGCATAATGTCCGCCGACAAGATAGAGTTCGAAATAATCTCCGACGGCGCCGGCCCTCAGCGGGTCAGTGTGGAAGCCGGCCGCATCAATTACAACGGAGCCTTGTTCGACGAGTTGTACTTCGACTCGGTAACCCGTTCTACGCTCTTTGCCGAGCCGTCGTTCATCCTCCGTAACGTGCCGATAGGCATTGACTTCCACTGGCAGCGCTGCTTTACCCAGAAATTTGCCGGTTCCTTGAAATTCATCGTGGAGAACGGCAAGGTTACCGCTATCAATAAAGTAGGCATAGAAGACTACCTGCTGAGCGTGATATCTTCCGAGATGCGTATAGACGCTCCGCTTGAATTTCTTAAAGCCCATGCCGTCATATCCCGCAGCTGGCTGCTTGCCCGTATCGAAGACCGGAAGCATCCGGAACAAGCAGAATCGGCTATTCCTCATGAATGTTACGATGTCTGTGCCGACGACCACTGTCAACGCTATCAGGGCGTCCCTGCGCAACTCTGTGATAATGTGCGGGATGCGATAGACCAGACCTGGGGGCAGACCCTGAGGTATGGAGGAAAGGTATGCGATGCCCGCTTCTCCAAGTGCTGTGGAGGACGGACTGAACTGTTCAGCACCTGCTGGGAAGACAAGGATTATCCCTACCTCCGGAGCGTGGCGGATCCCTATTGCGACTGTAATGATAAAGCTATTCTGTCTCAAGTACTTAACGATTACGACCTGGAGACTGCAGACTTCTACCGATGGGAAGTCCGCTATGACCGGGAGGAATTATCCAGGCTGGTACGTGAGCGCACCGGGATAGATTTCGGAAATATCATATCTTTGGAACCCCTTGAAAGGGGCGAGTCAGGACGCATAAAGTATCTCCGGATTAACGGTACCCTCTGCAGTGAGGTCATAGGAAAGGAACTTGCCATAAGGCGGGCCCTAAGTCCTTCCCACCTGAAGAGCTCGGCTTTCGAGGTCTTCACTGAAGGTGATGTATTTATATTGAAGGGACGTGGCTGGGGGCACGGAGTAGGGCTTTGCCAGATTGGCGCCGCAGTCATGGCAACTAAAGGTTTTGGTTACAAAGAAATACTTAAGCACTATTATGAAGCAGCAGACGTTCAATAGCAAGTCTCCCTGGCTCTGGGTGCCGACTCTCTATTTCGTCGAGGGCCTTCCGTATTTCATAGTCAATACTATATCCCTGATAATGTTCAAGGATATGGGGATGGATAACGGAACCCTTGCCCTCCTGACCAGCCTGATAAGCCTGCCGTGGGTGGTAAAACCGCTCTGGAGCCCCTTCGTGGACATTTTCCGCAGCAAGCGTTGGTGGATACTCTGCATGCAGATGATAATGCTGGCAACTATCGCCCTCACTGCCGCGTCGGTCCGCCTCAGCACCTTCAGCGTAACCCTGATTCTTTTCATCATAGCAGCATTTGCTTCGGCTACACACGACATTGCAGCAGACGGCTTCTATATGATTGCCCTGGACAAGAAGCAGCAGTCGGCTTTCGTCGGCATAAGAAGTACTTTCTACCGCATCGCGTCCGTGTTCGGCCAGGGAGTCCTGGTAGTGCTGGCGGGCATCCTGGAGCGGCGTATGGACAATGTTCCCGCCGCTTGGTCCGTGACAATGGTCATCTCGGCAGTGATTCTCGGCGCCTTTACAATCTACCATTGCTTCGCCCTCCCCAAGCCTTCCGATGACGTAAATGCCGGAGGAGTACGCGACGTCAGGGACGTGATGAAAGAATTCGGAGGCGCTTTCGCTTCCTTCTTCCGTAAGAAAGGAGTTTGGCTGGCAATAGCGTTCATGTTGCTTTACAGGCTTCCCGAAGCTTTTTCCGTGAAAATGCTCTTCCCCTTTTTCCGGGATCCCGTCGAGGCCGGCGGACTCGGTTTCACAACCGATATGTACGGCATAGTATTCGGGACCTTCGGCGTGGCGGCATTGCTGGCGGGAGGCATTCTCGGAGGTCTTGCTGCTGCCCGGAACGGCCTTCGCAAGTGCCTGTGGCCTATGGCTTTGTCCCTGGCCTTGCCCTGCTCGGTGTATCTGTATATGAGCTTGGCCCAACCTGAGAGTCTCTGGGTGGTCGGAGCTTGCGTAGTGCTTGACCAGTTTGGGTACGGGTTCGGTTTTTCGGCCTATATGCTCTATATGATGCACTTCTCCCAGGGCCCGCTGAAGACTTCCCATTATGCAATCTGTACCGCCTTTATGGCTCTCTCGATGATGCTGCCGGGACTTGTGGCCGGATACTTGCAGGAAGCTCTCGGTTATGTTGGATTCTTTATTCTGGTAATGATATGCTGTTTCGCCACCTTCTTCGTTACGTTCTTTGTACGGCGGCGATTGCCGTCGGAATAAGCGCCGGCGCCCAAGTCAAGCCTGGCATAGAAGTACTTAGGGACAGGGGCTTTGCCGGCCTCAAGGGTAAACGCGTGGGACTGCTCACCAATCCGAGCGGGGTGGACCGCCAGCTGAAGCCCACCATTGACATTCTCCGTGAGAACGTCAATCTCGTAGCCCTGTATGCCCCGGAGCACGGAGTCCGCGGGGATGTGTGGGCAGGCGGCAAGGTGGAGACCGGTAAAGATCAGGCCACCGGCCTGCCCGTCTATTCTCTTTACGGCGCCACGCGGCAGCCCACTCCGGAGATGCTCAAGGGTATTGATATTCTGGTTTATGACATTCAGGATGTGGGTTCGCGCTCCTACACTTTCATCAGCTGCCTCGGCCTGGCCATGCGTACCTGCGCTTCCGTGGGCATCCCGGTAATGGTGCTGGACCGCCCTAATCCGCTTGGAGGGCTCAAGGTGGAAGGAAGTATCGTGCGGGATGGCTACCATTCTTATGTGAGCCAGTACAAAATACCCTATATTTACGGTCTGACTGTGGGGGAACTGGCTACCCTGATTAACGAAGAAGGCCTGAACCGGGGCCAGAAAGGCAACGAAGAGCCGCTCAAATGTTCACTGACCGTTATCCCTATGGAAGGTTGGGAACGCAGTATGACCTACGAACAAACCGGTCTTCCCTGGGTAATGCCTTCGCCCAACATCCCTTATCCCCGCAGTGCAATATGCTATCCGTGCAGCGGCTTGACCGGTGAGTTCAACGATTATCTGAATATCGGAATAGGCTACACGATTCCTTTTGATGCATTTGCCGCCGAGTGGATAGATGCTGACGCACTTAAGGCGAAACTGGATGGTTACAAAGTGCCGGGCGTGGCTTGGCGTACCGTGCATTACACACCGTTTTACGGCAGCAGCGCAAAAAAACTGATTCACGGAGTGCAGTACTATTTTACGGATTATGAGGCCGCACCCCTCACTCTGGTTCAGTTCTACGTAATGCAGGCCGTGTATGAATTGTACAAAAAAAACCCTTTTGAGCAGTCTGCAGGGCGGTTATCTATGTTTAATAAAGTTTGTGGAACGGATTTTGTCAGTAGAGAATTCAGCAAGCGTTTCCGGGTATCAGACATTGAACGTTTCTGGAAAGCGGATGTTGAAGAATTCCGGACCTTGTCGGAAAAATACTACATTTACCATTAACACCACTGACTTATGAAACACTTGAAAAGACTCGCAGCAATGATGACGGCAGCCGCCATCTTCGCTCTCCCTCTCGGTGCCCAGTCTCGTGGCCACGCTTCCGGGCACAGCAGTGCCTCTTCCTCATATAGCGGTTCGTCCCGCAGCAGCATGAGCAGTCATTCTTCCGGCAGCTCTTCCGCCAGCAGGGGGTCTTATTCAACTCTCTCAGGCCGTTCAAGCAGTTCCGGCAGCCTTGGCAGCAGTGTCAGCCGTTCCAGCTCCAGCAGCCTTGGAAGCAGCAGCAGTGTCAGCCGTTCCAGCTCCAGCAGTCTGGGAAGCAGCAGCAGTGTCAGCCGTTCCAACTCCAGTGGTTCAAGCTACAGCCGTTCCTCCGGCAGCAGTTCCTACCGTGGAAGTTCCAGCAGCCTGGGCAACAGCGCAAGCCGCTCCAGTTCCGGCAGCCTTGGAGGCAGCAGCGTCAGCCGTTCCTCAGGCAGCAGCCTTGGAAGCAGCAGCGCCAGCCGTTCCAGCAGCGTGGGCAGCGGAAGCAGCTCTCGCGTCTCCGGCGGAAGCCTTTCCAGCCGGGCAGGCAACAATAGTGTCAGCAGCTCCAGCTCCAGCCGCTCCAGCTCCAGCGGCTCCAGCTACGGCCGTTCATCCGGCAGCGCCGGCCGTTCCACTGTAAGCGGTGTAAACCACTCTTCAGGCGGGGATGTATTCGGCGCGGCAAAAGTCGGCACTCAGTCCGGCAACTCCGGGAACTCAGGTAACTCTGGCAACTCCGGTAATTACAGGCGTTCCGGCAGTTCCTACACCAGCGGCGGCAATGGCGGCTCCGCCAGCCGCGGTAATGTAGCGGGCTCCGGCAGCCATAACGCAGCCGGCAATCACGGGAATTCCGGTGTGACCCATTCTTCCGGCAACTCCGGAAACGGTCACTACGGCAGCTCCTCTTCGGACCATAACCGTACCGGGCACGTCAACCACAATGACGGCTACAGGCACAACCGTCCTGCACCCGGGACCCGTCCTTATGCTGACGGACACAACCATCCCCGCGGTTCCATGAACCACGTGAGAGTGAATCCTAATCCCGGGCATCACGCACCTCGTCACATACACAGGGAGTACAGAGGTACTCCGGTAGTGTTCAGCCACTTCGGGCATCACGCCTACGGCCGCTACCTGCCTGCTCCTCCTCCCCACTATGTAGTAAGGCGCTACCGCGGAATCGATTATTACTTCTGCGATGATATCTGGTACAGATATTACGCCGGCCGCTACTGGATCTGCCGTCCGCCTGTCGGATACGTGTTCACCCCTCTGGCCGATGCCGTATTCGCCGCTTGCCGCTTCGCATACTACTTCGATAACCTGTATTTTTTCAATACGGTAAACGAGAATGCAAGGACAATTGCGGAGCAGAACAGGACCATCGCCGAGAACAACGCCGAAATAGCCAGGCAGAACCAGACCATAGCTATGAACGCCAAACTTGCCGAGGCTTCCAGCGGACTTGCCGCTTCCCTCGGACTGGTACAGAACTTCGCAAATGCCGGTATCGAGTACTTCTACAACGACGGAGTGTTCTACGTGAAGGATGCAGACGGACAATATGCCGTAATCGTTCCTCCTGCAGGAGCTCTGGTAGATACTCTGCCCGACGATTTCGAGACCATCGAGCTTGACGGTAATACCTACTACAAGGTTGACGATACAGTATATCGTATGACCATATCCTCCGACGGCAAGGCCTGCTTCGAGGTCCTCGGACAAATAGCCGGATAAATGGCAAGCATAGGAATATTCGATTCGGGCTCAGGAGGCCTGTCAGTTCTCAGGGAGATTCGGAAGATTCTCC
>CAMKQN010000084.1:0-8120 GCA_946414935.1 uncultured Bacteroidales bacterium | reverse complement strand
ATGGCTTCGGTATAATCGTAACTGCGTGCTACACGGTCCGATACACGGGCACGGGTGGCACCTTTGTCATCCATCGACAAGGTCTGCACGTTGCCCTCCAGAGAGGCGATGAAATCTATCATCTCCGCCCTCAGTACGCCCCTGTTCATCAGGTAGAAAGCTTCATAGTAGCGGGTGTACTGGTCTTTCTCGGCATCGCTTTCCGCAGCGGAAACAGCTTTGTCGAACCAGTTCAGAGCGCTGGTGTAGTTCTTTTGCTGTACGTCGTAGATGCCCTTGATGAAGAAGGTCTCGGATGGAGTAAGTTTCACCTTGCCGGCTCCTGAACTGCCGTCTCCTGCAAGCACTGAAGACAGGGAACGCACCAGTTTGAGGGTTACGAGGCTGTCGCTGTTGGACACCACCACGGGTACGGGGACGGCATCCGTAAACCGGTCCAGCAACACGTGCTCGAAGCGGTTGCTGAGAGCAAGGTTACGCTGCTCCCGACGGGCGGCCAGCTGGAACTTGTACAAAGGACGCAAGCGTACGTCTATGTCGCGATGCTGCAGCAGCTCGTTGTCGAAGTCTTTCTTGGCGAAATCGGCGTCGAGAGCCAGCAGGGAATTGTATTTTCTGGTAGTGTCCGCAAAGGATGCTTCTCCGCTGGCGTTCTTTGCCCGGTATTCGCCTACCTTCCGGAGCGCCGTCTTGTAATCCGCCTTGGATTCTTTGGTCATACCAAGCATGTTTTCCACATAGGAACGGTTCAAGTAAGCCTTGGCGAAATCAGGATACAGTTCGATTGCCCGGTCGTAATCGCTCAACGCATCGCGCCAGCGGCCCATTTCCATGAAGAATGCAGCACGGTTGAAATAGGCCAGCACATTGCGGGGGTTGATGTTGAGCACCCGGTCCATGTCGTCGAGTGCGCTTGCATAGTCGCCGACTTGGGCATATATCAGCGAACGGTTGTAGAGGGTCAGAGCGTTGCCCGGTTCATCCCTCAGCACCCGGTTCAAGTCCCTCATAGCTGCATTGTAGTCGTGCAGCTCGTAGTAAAGAATGGCCCGGTTGAAAAAGGCAAAGGTGTTGGTACTGTCCAGCTCTATCGCCTTGCTCATATCTTCTACCGCTTCGGGATAAAGCTCCTGTGCTGCATAGACACGGCCCCGGCGAACGTAGCACTCGGGCTCGAAACGGTCCAGCTTGATAGCCTTGTTGTAGTCCGTCATGGCCTTGAGCGTGTCTCCCAGGAAAAGATAAGAGGCACCTCTGTTCAAGTAAGCGGAGGGGTCTTTAGGCTCCTTGCGTATGTAGCGGTCGAAATCGTCTACGGCTTCCGGGAAACGCTGGGCGAGGAAGTTTGTCACGCCGCGGCTGTAATACAGGCCGATGAAGCCGGGACGAAGACTGATAGCTTTGTCGAAATCGTCAAATGCCTTTTCGTATTCTCCGTTGCGGCTTTCGGTGATGGCACGGTAATGGTAACCATTGGTAAATACGGGGTTGAGCCTCACGGATGTGTTGAAGTCTTTCTGTGCGCCGCGGATGTCGCCGAGATTGTATTTTGCAATGCCGCGATAGAAAAAGCACCAGTAATCTGTAGTGTCCAGACGCGCCAGGATATTGAAATGCTCTATCGCTTGAGCGTATTTACCGTCTTGCAGAGCTATGCGGCCGCGCATGCTGAACACGTCCTTGTCGTACTGGGCGTGGGCGCAAACGGCTGCAGCGAGCAGCAACGTTATGGAAAGGAGAAACTTTTTCACTACATTTGCAAAGATAAACATTTATCGTGCCGTTTTGAAACGTATCTGTATTTTTCTTTTGGGCCTGGCATTGTCCGCCGCCCTCTGCTTGCCTGCCCGGGCCGGTCTGGAGGAAGATGCGCTTTGCCTTGCCGATACCCTGATGGAAGGGCGCGGGCATGCCATGCGTGGCTCCGTGGAAGCGAGTTCCTATCTGCTCCGGCGCTTCCGCAGCATGGGTATGCCGGCATCTATACAGAGTTTCACTACAAATAAAGGTGTGGGGCGGAACATAATAGTAGTGCACAAAGGTGATCAGCGCTCAGACAAATACATACTCGTCTGCGCCCATTATGACGGGCTCGGAGTGATCAACGGGACGGTGTATCCGGGCGCCGACAACAATGCATCAGGAACTGCCGTACTGCTATACCTGGCGGAAGAGTTGAGAAACAGCGGCAAGAACTTCGTATTTGCGGCATTGGATGCACATTCTGAGGGCCTTGCTGGGGCTGAAACTATGGCGGCTTCGCTAAAATGGAAACTATCCATGGTAGTAAATCTGGAAACTATGGGATGCACCCTGGCACCGCCCAACAAATACCGCCCGGACTACCTCATAGCGCTCGGCGCTAAAAAGATGGAGAAGCAGTTTGAAAGTGTCAACCAGCCTACCGGCCTGCGTATCTATTACGATTACTACCGCAGCAAGAGCTTCACCGAATATTTCTACACCAAAATTTCAGATCAGGCGCCTTTCCTCCGCAAAGGCATACCGGCGGTGATGTTCACTTCCGGGATTACCATGAATACCAATAAACCGGAAGACTCCGCCGAGACCCTGAATCTGGCGATTCTGCGAAAGCGGGCGGAATTCATACGGAACTGGCTGCTAAGCTGAGATGAAACGTTTAGCTCTGATTATCCTGCTTTTCGCGTTCGCATGCAGTTGCACGCCTGAACCGTATGGTCCAGTGCCTACACGTGCCCAGATGGATTGGCAGCGGATGGAATACAATATGTTCTGTCACTTCGGTCCAAATACCTTCAGCGGTGAAGAATGGGGAAGCGGCAGCGAGCCGGAAGACCTCTTCTGCCCTACGGATCTGGACTGCAGGCAATGGGCGCGCACGGCAAAGGCTGCAGGAATGAAGGGCATAATAATCACTGCAAAGCACCACGACGGATTCTGCCTCTGGCCCAACCCGGAGAGCCGCCATACCGTTGCTTACAGCCGCTGGAGAGACGGCAGCGGGGATGTTTTGAAGGAACTTTCCGATGCATGTCGCGAATATGGACTTGGGTTCGGCGTGTATATATCTCCGTGGGACCGGAACGACCCTGCATACGGAACTCCGGAATACAACTCCAAATTCGCCGCCACCCTTTGCAGCGTACATGACGGACGCTACGGAAAAGTGTTCGAACAATGGTTCGACGGAGCTTGCGGCGAAGGCCCGGGAGGAAAACGGCAGGAATATGACTGGCAGTTGTTTCGCCGGACTGTGAAGGAACTCAGTCCGCAGGCTGTCATTTTCAGCGATGTGGGCCCGGGATGCCGCTGGGTGGGAAATGAAAAAGGCGCTGCAGGAGAGACCAACTGGAGCCGGCTGGATACGGCAGGGTTCGCTCCCGGAATTGCCGCACCGCCTCTGGATACTCTGCAGCATGGAAATATCTACGGCGATGCCTGGATTCCTGCAGAGACGGACGTATCCATCAGGCCAGGTTGGTTTTGGAAAGAGTCTGAACAGCCCAAGACGGCATACGAGCTGATGCAGATATGGCTGGAGAGCGTGGGACGCAACTCGCTCCTGCTTTTGAATGTACCTCCCGACAACAGGGGACGAATACCTGCCGCCGATTCCACGGTCTTGATGGAGTTCAAGGCTCTGAGGGATAAAGCTTTTGCCTGCGACTTGGCCAAGGGGGCAAGGCTGCGGAGGTCCGTCAAAGGCTTGATGTATGAACTTCGCCTCCGCCGGGAAGCCTCCTTAAACTGCATAGTCCTGGGCGAAGATATATCGTTAGGGCAAAGGGTAAGGCGTTTCGAAGTGGATGCCTTTGCGGACGGTACTTGGAAGACCGTGGGCGCAGGCACCACCATAGGCTACAAGCGCATCTTGATGCTTGAACCAGTTGCCGCCAGCCGTCTGCGCCTGCGCGTCACCTCGTCGCTTGCGGCTCCTGTGATGAGTCAGATGGCAGTATTCAACGTACAATTCGATGCCCGAGAAAGGGCGGCCGACTTGCTCGCACGTCTTACTTTGGACCAGAAAGCTGCCTTGTCCCGTTTCGACTCCCCGGCCATCCCCGAACATGGCATCAAAGCCTACAACTGGTGGAACGAAGCCCTTCACGGAGTGGGCCGCAACGGCAGTGCCACAGTGTTTCCGCAGCCCATAGGAATGGCGGCTTCTTTTGACGAAGGACTTGTGGAACAAGTATTTACGGCCGTAAGTGACGAAGCTCGCATAAAGCATAAGCAGGCTGCCGATGAAGGTCGGCACGATACCTACAACGGCCTTACTTTCTGGACTCCCAATATCAATATTTTCCGTGATCCCCGCTGGGGTCGCGGCATGGAGACCTACGGTGAAGATCCTTGCCTTACGGGCAGGCTCGGAGCGGCAGTAGTGCGAGGGCTTCAGGGAGATCCCGATGCTCCCGTGCTTAAGACGCACGCCTGCGCCAAGCACTTTGCCGTTCATTCCGGTACCGAAGCTAACCGTCACCGCTTCGACGCGGAGGTATCGGACCGTGATCTGCGTGAAAGCTATCTGCCTGCTTTTAAGGCACTTGTGGATGCGGGGGTGCAAGAAGTGATGACTGCCTACAATCGTTTCCGCGGCGTTCCCTGCACGGCTTCCGCCTTCCTTGTGGACAGCATACTCCGTAAGGAATGGGGGTACGACGGACTGGTGGTATCCGACTGTTGGGCTATCTCCGATTTCTATGAACCCGGCCGTCATGGTTTCAGCGATACCCGTATGGAAGCGGCCGCAGCTGCCGCCAACAACGGCGTGAATGTGGAATGTGGTTCTTCTTACAGGGTGCTGGCGGATGCGGTGCGTGCCGGATTGGTCTCGGAAGAGCAATTGGATGCCAATGTGATGCCTCTGCTGGAGGCTCGTTTCCGTCTGGGCGAAATGGATGGAAAGTCTCCGTGGGACAGTCTCGATCCGGCCCTCGTAGAAGGTCCGGAGCATAGGGCGTTGTCGTTGCGTATTGCGGAAGAGTCGCTGGTGCTGTTACAGAACAAGAACGGGGTGCTCCCGCTCAAGCCTTCGTGCCGCATAGCATTGACGGGACCAAATGCAGATGATGCCGAGATGATGTGGGGCAATTACAACCCGGTTCCCAAATCAACGGTGACCCTGCTCGATGCGCTGAAGGCGGAATACCCTGATTCGCAGTATTTTCGCGGCTGCGGATGGACTGACGATGACGGCGAAGGGCTTCCGCCGCTTGATGATGTTGATGTGGTAGTGTTTGCCGGCGGCATATCGCCCAGATTGGAAGGGGAACAGATGCAAGTGGAGATTCCTGGCTTCTCCGGAGGCGACAGGACGGATATAGAACTGCCCGCCGTCCAGCGTGAACTGCTTAAGCGTTTTCACGAGGCCGGGAAACGGGTGGTGCTTGTGAATTTCTCCGGCAGCGCCATGGGCCTGGTGCCGGAGACGGAGAGCTGCGATGCCATTCTTCAGGTCTGGTACCCAGGGCAGGAAGGCGGGACCGCTGTTTCCAATGTGCTCACGGGAAAGGTCGTACCCTCCGGAAAACTGCCGGTGACCTTTTACCGGCATACTTCCGACCTGCCGGCTCCCGAAGACTATAACATGGAAGGGCATACCTACCG
Source organism: uncultured Bacteroidales bacterium (assembly GCA_946414935.1). Taxonomy (GTDB): domain Bacteria; phylum Bacteroidota; class Bacteroidia; order Bacteroidales; family UBA932; genus Cryptobacteroides. Next base: position 2,528 of record CAMKQN010000084.1, on the reverse strand, counting down.
TTTCTTCCGGGGAGAGCCTTTGTTCCCATTCGGTTTCGGCCTTTCCTACACGACTTTCATTTACGGCAAGCCCAAGCTCCGCGGAAACTCTCTGGTCGTCCCCGTATCCAATACCGGCCTGCGGGACGGAGTAGAAATCGTCCAGCTATATGTGAGCCGTCCCGGAGACACCGAGGGCCCGGTGAGAACCCTCAGGGATTGGCGGAGAGTCAGCATACCTGCAAGGAAAACCGTACGGGTCCGTTTTGAACTCAAGCCGGAATTGTTCGAGTGGTGGTCTGAACCAGATTGCAACATGAAGATACTTCCAGGCTCCTTCAAGCTTCATGTTGGGAGCTCATCCGGTGATTTACAGTCAGTTGACTACTTTAGAAAATGAAACGCAGATTGTTTTTGCTCGCTGCCGTACTCATAGCGGCCATTTCTTGTTCCCGCAGGGTTATACTGGGAGACGAACAATTCCGTTCCTATCTGCCGCTGCTTGATGGCAAGCGCGTGGCATTGCTGAGCAACCAGAGCGGAATTGTTGGAGACAAGGTCTACAATTGGTGTCTTGAAGGCGGTCAGGAAGTAACTCCGGAGAGCGCCGGGATTCCTTTCGGTACCCCGTCCGATACAGCTAAGCCAGTGGTCTGGGGACCTCATATTCTAGATGTACTCCTTGAAAAGGGGGTTAACGTAACGGCGGTTTTTTCACCTGAACATGGCTTCCGTAATATGGCTGATCCTGGCGAGAGCGTCAATTCGGGAGTAGACGAAAAGACCGGCGTGCCTATTCTCTCCCTTTACGAGAAAGGCTCTTACCTGCCAAGCGAGGAGAATATGTCCAAGTTTGACGTGCTTGTGGTGGATATACAGGATGTCGGCTTGCGCTATTATACTTATTATGTAACGATGCAGCATCTTCTGGACGCATGCGCCTTCTATGGCAAAAAGGTCATTATCCTTGACAGGCCCAATCCCAATGGCTTTTACGTTGACGGTCCCATTCTTGATATGCGCTTCAAGTCCGGAATAGGCTCGCTTCCAATAGCGATGGTGCATGGCATGACTCTGGGCGAACTTGCTTTGATGATGAACGGGGAAGGATGGCTGAAAGACAACCTGGAATGCGACATTACGGTCATTCCGTGCCGTCATTATACTCACAAGACCCGATGTACCTTGGTAATGCCGCCTTCGCCGAATCTGAAGGATATGCGTTCCATCTACTTGTATAGTTCAACTTGCTTCTTTGAAGGAACGGTAGTAACTGCCGGTCGCGGAACTGCCTGGCCTTTCGAGATTTACGGTCATCCTGCCATGGCAAACCGCGGATTCTCCTTCATTCCGCGCAGTATCCCCGGGGCGACCAGGCCGCGCTACCGTGACCAAGTGTGCTACGGAGTAGACCTTCGCGGGCTTCCTCTGGAAGAAATATGGGCTAAGCAGATTAATTTGGAGTATCTTATCGATGCCTATAAGCACATGCCTGCCGACAGCGCTTTCTTCATGGAAAGGAAGCACTTCGAGCTGCAGATAGGAGTAGATTGGGCGCGAGGTATGCTGCTCGGTGGGGCTTCTGCAGAACAGATTCAGGCTAGATGGAAAGACGACGTTGCCCGTTTCAAGGAGCAACGCCGTCCATATCTTCTGTACCAGGAGTAGAAATCAGTAGCCCAGACGCTCCAGGGTCAAAACCGGGTCCGGCACTGTAAGGGGCGCTCCGTTCTTTCGCAAGCCATTGTCTATCAAATAGTGGAGGGTGAGATCAGAGCGATTTGTAAAGAAGCCGTCCGAACGGCCGGCCTGTTCATCCATCTGCTCCAGGGAGTCAAAAGAATAGGGGTGATTCAGCATGCCGTATTCGTGGACCAGCCGGGCCTGCCATTCGTGGTTGAGCTCGGCATAATTGTTGGGCTCGCCGGAAATGGACGGACCGCTGATATTGGCTCCGTTGACCTTTGCCCACTCCAGAATTGCACGGAAGCCTTTTTCGGTTTCCAAGTCGCCTCCGGGAATCTCATCTGGACAAGGCGGCCACAACAAGAAACACATGGGTAGCCGGCCCTTGAATATGGCGTTGGCCCGTACCAGCGACTCGGTCGAGAAAGTCTGAAGTATGACCTTGCCGCGGGTTTTACCTACCTGAACTTTATCGTCTTTATAGAATTCCGTTTCTTCCGGGGCCTTCGTAATGATATTCCATCCGCAGGCATCCAGGATGTCGTAAACCCTCTGCTCCATGTCTATGGGATTCACTTCAGGCTCCTTGAATTCAATGTAAATTCCGGGACGATGACCGCTGTCTACAGGGTCATCTATGTATGCGCCGGAGAAATCGTATTCCAGGAATTCCATGTACTTCCCGTCTTCTTTAGCCTCCGCACGGATTTCCGCCAGGCTCTTGCCCTTGCAGCTTGGCTTTAGACTATAGGGCAGGATGCGGCGGCCTTCGGTGTCGCGACGGAGCATTCTGCCCTCTGCATAAGCTATCTGGTCTTGTAGTGCGGAAATGTACTGGCTCCCTGCAAAAGCGACGCGGGCTT
>CAMKQN010000083.1:0-8327 GCA_946414935.1 uncultured Bacteroidales bacterium | reverse complement strand
TGGATAGAATCGGCCTTCCACAATTACTTCTCGCCCTGCCGCAATCCTGATATTTTCGGGAAAGCAGCTGAGCGCTTTGCAGAGGACGGGGTCTTAAGCAAAGAAACGGTAGAGCGCCTGTCAAAACTCTCAGCTCAAGACCAGCTCAACCGGCCCGGGTCCAAATGCACACTGCCCGATGGCGTATCGGCCTCCGGCGCCGCTCTCTGGCTGGTACTCAACCTCGACTGCCGCACCTGCCTCCAGTCACTCGCCGCCATGGCGGGAGAGCATCCCGAAGCTGAGCACATCGCACTGTGTTTCGGCTGGGGCCCCGCTCCTGAAGTTCCCGGTTGGACTTACCAAAGGCCCGATGGTATGAATGACATATTTGAACTGGAAGCAGCCCCCTTCTGGTTCCTCACAGATGAGGACGGCACGGTACAAATACCTTATTCCGCGGAGGGGGAAGCCCCGCAGTTTGCAACACCCCAAATACTATGAAGCTAGTCAGAAACATATCCCTGGTAATCCTGTGTGCCATTCTCTCCTGCTGCAAGCAGCCGGAGGGAGACTTACAGTATTACACCGCTCCTGATAATTACGAAGTTGTCAGCGTCACGCCCCCGCCCGCCGATGCTCAGGTGCGCAACATAATCTTAATGATAGGTGATGGAATGGGGCTGGAGCAGATAAGTTGTGCCTGGGTGCTCAACCGCGGCAAGCTCAATATCGACAATTTCCCTGTCGCAGGTCTTTCGCGCACCTACTGCACCGATAACCTTATCACCGACTCCGCCGCGGGCGGTACGGCCCTTGCCGTGGGGCAGAAAACCGCCATCGACCATGTGGGCTGCGACCCTGATGGAGCACCTCTCTATTCTATGCTTTTCAAGGCACAACAGTTGGGGAAGAAAACCGGCTGCGTAACCGTCTGCCACCTTGCCGACGCCACCCCTTGCGATTTTTGCTGCCACAACCCCAACCGCTACGACTCCGATGGCCTTATTGCCGACTACATCGACTGCGGAGTAGATTTCATAGCCGGAGGCGGACGCGACTACTTTGGCCCCAAAAGGCACGACGGACGTGACATAGTGGCTGAGATGAAAGCAAAGGGTTACAACTACGCCTCCGACGAGCAGCAACTTATGGAAGCAAACTTGCCTGTGCTGGGTCTGATGTCCGACGACAATCTCCCCATTGCCGCCAAGCGTGGAGACTTGTTCCGCCATATGGTTGCGCGTTGCCTTGACCTTCTGTCTTCCGCGAGCGGCGAGAAGGGCTTTGTAGCCATGCTGGAAGGCTCCTGCATCGATGACTGGCTGCACGCCAACCGTATCGACCTCGCAATGGAAGAGACGCTTGACTTCGACCGCACGATCGGAGATGTGCTTCAGTGGGCCGAAACAGACGGACACACCCTTGTAATAGTGACCGCCGACCATTCAACCGGAGCCCTCACCCTGCAGGACGGCAACATAGCCGAAGGACGCATAGGAGTAGAATTCGGAAACGAATCTCACAACGGTCTCGCCGTCCCCTTCTTTGTCTGGGGCCCGGGGTCTGATGCTTTCGGAGGCATTTTGGAGAATTGCGAACTCAGTAACATTATATCTTCTTTCATTAAATGAGAAACGGCTGGCTCATACTTTTACTTTTATCCTCCGTCGCCCTGGCGGCGGGGTGCAGCGCGCGGCACTGCATAGAAACAGCCTCTGAAGAAGGCTGGTATGAGTATACCCTCTGTGCAGCGGCCGAGGGAGATACACGTACCGCGTATGAGGGCGATGTAACATTCTCGTGGAGCGAGGGCGACCGCATCTCGGTGCTCTTCCACAAAGGCAGCACCAACAAGTTCTTCACTTTCACCACCAAAAGCGTAAACGGGGCTTCGGCTACATTCGCCGGGATGGTCGAGACCGGATATGAAGCGGGAGCCGCCGACACCGGCACAAAATGGGCCCTCTACCCCGCCGCCGATCACAGTTACAGCAGCGAATTCCCCGTTTTCGATATGCCGGACACCTTCGACTACGCCTCCGACCATTTCTATGCACTGGTACCCATGTTCGCCTGGAGCGAGGACGGATCAAACTACTCCTTCAAGCGCATGTGCGGCACTTACAAGTTCTCATTTACAGGGATTGACGCTAGCAAGGTTAAGTGCGTGATCGAGAATCAGAACACTCACCAGCTGTCCGGCTCCATTCCTATCAAGAAGAGCAGCTACAACGACATTTATCTCAACCAAGGCTGGAGCAAGGAAGGTTCGGCGGAGCGCAAACTCACTTTCATTGAGAATGTCAGTAATGGGGAGGCTCATTTTTACGTGCCTTTCAGGGCATGGGAGCCTGTTTTCAAGCCCATCATATCACTTTATGATGCCAGCACCGGAAACCTGCTCTACAGCAAAACCGCCAAGAAAGACTTTACCGGTTATACCTCTTCGATGTCAAAGATAATTGTGGTCCCGCCTTTCGATCTGGGAAGCCTTCCAACTTCGGAAGTTACCACCGTTACTTATTCCGAGAGCGATGCCATTTTCGCCAATCCCGAGAGAGGTTTTTACAAAGCTCAGGAGTACAAAAAGGCATCGGCATCTACCTTAAGTTCCAGTTATTTGGCATCAATCCGCACCTCCGGGCGCTCGCTGATGCTGCTGGAGTATTATCTTACGGACTTTATCCAGTCTGACATATCACCTTCCTATCTTACTCTGATCGAGAACAACTTCAAGGCCCTCCGGGCAGGCGGTGTCAAGTGCATACTGCGCTTTGCATACAAGAGCGGGCACGCCAACAGCGACAAGCCCTGGGACGCCACCGAAGCCTGGGTAATGCGCCACATCGAACAACTCAAGCCTTTGTTTAGCACCTACAAAGATGTCATCTTCGTGCTTCAGGCCGGTTTCATCGGCTCCTGGGGCGAATGGTACTACACCGACAACTTTGTAATGAATCCCTCGTCCAACGCTGACTACGCTCCGCGCGGAAGGGTCCTGGACGCTCTTCTGGGTGCCATGCCCGCCGACCGTCAAGTTCAAGTACGCACGCCCAAGTTCAAAATGAAGCTCGTGGGCAGCACGCCTCTTAACAGCTCTACCGCCCACAACGGCAGCAAAGCGGCAAGGGTGGGCGCCCATAACGACTGCTTTGTTGCCAGCAGTTCCGACCAGGGCACCTTCAACAGCGATTCCGAGCGTTCCTTCTGGGCAGCCGACACCCGCTACACCATCATGGGCGGCGAGACCTGTGCGGTCTCCGACCAGTGTCACTGCGCTGCCTACGGCAGCAATCCCGGCACACTTTCCGAACTGAAAAAATACCACTGGACATACCTTCACGACGGTTACAACCAGGATGTTCTGGACTTGTGGAAGAACGAGGGCTGTTTCGAGCAGGTGGACCGCGAACTTGGCTACCGGCTGGTACTTGAAGACGGATCTTTCGGAGCCGCCAAGGCCGGAAGTCCCATGCAGGTAACAATTCATCTGCGTAACAAAGGCTACGCTGCGCCAATGAACCCGCGCACGGCTTACCTGGTGCTTACCACATCTTCCGGCAACGTGCTTCAGAACTGGACTCTGGACTACGATCCCCGTTTCTGGGGGCCAGATGACGGTCTTATAACCATCAGCAAGAGCATTACCATTCCGTCGGGCGCATCTGGAGCACTCAAGCTTAATCTCTACCTGCCCGACCCGGAGAGCACCCTTTCATCCGATCCTCGTTTTGCGATCCGCATGGCCAACGAGGGGGTATGGGACTCCAGCACCGGATATAACTTGCTTTATTCCTTCAGACTATAATATATTTTAATAATCAACAACATGAAGAAAAAGTACATCAATCCTCAAGCGGAAGAACAGGAGCTGCTTCTCCAGTTCATGCTTGCACAGTCCACTTCGGTCGGTGGTACCGGGACCAACTTTGACGACCCGCTTATTGTCTCCGACGATGATTTTAATTCAATTTTTTAAGCTATGACACGCAAACTGTTTTTACTTGCAGCAGCAGTCATAGTGATTGCTTCTTGCACAAAGAAGGACGCCATCGAGCAGCCCTCATTCTACGAGTATGAAATCAGCGCGGCATGCGCTGACCTGGGCACCAAAACCACCTATGCCGGCGACAAGACTTTCGCTTGGACCGAGGGGGACAAGATCTCCGTACTCTTCCACAAAGGTACCGACAACAAGTTCTTCACATTCAGCACGAAGAATGTTGACGGCGCATCCGCCACATTCGCCGGAATGGTTGAGAGCGGCTACGAGATCGGCGCTTCCGACACCGGCGCTAAATGGGCCCTCTACCCCGCCGGCAAGCACAAGTACAATGCTGGTGAGAGCAAGCTCATCACCTTCAACGTGCCGGCCGAAAACGACCTTTCCGGCACTGTTGCCACCAACATTCCTCTTTCTGCCAAAATAGCCGCAGACGCAAGCGAAACCACGTTCTCCTTCTATCCTGCAGCCGCCATCATCAAGATCAGGTTTACAGGTATCGAAAAAGCTGCCAAGGTCAAGCTGCTCTTTGAGGAACAGTACACCCACGCAGTCTCCGGCGACCTCCCTATGAAAGAAGGCGGTTATGTCTCTTACTGGGAGCCTGCATGGGCCGATATGGGATCAAGTGGATGCAAACTCGCTATAACTGAAGACGTTGTAGAGGGCAATGCCGAATTCTACATTCCTTTCGCCCCTTGGGACAAGAGGTTCAAACCGTCCATAACTCTGGTCGATGCAGCTACCGAGGACGTACTCTACAGCAAAGCCGCACAAAACTTCCTGCCGTCAACCTATGAGCCCCTCCTTACCAGGATGGTGGTCCTTCCCGATATCAAGGCGGGCGATGCAAAGCCTTGGAGTTTCCCTTCGCAGTACGGAATTGACTGGAACGAGATTTCCACCGCAGTTAACGGAGACACCGGCTCAGGATATGATGCTATCGTATGCATGAAAGCAACGGCAGATGCGACCAATCTCTATGTGTATTTCGAAATCAAGAAAGACGCCCTCTACGACGACTCGGGTTACAGCTACTCAAACAATTCACATCTGTACATCGGCGATGGTTCCGGTTCCAAAACACATTGGGCCTGGACTGCACCCTATGTCCATAGCTTCAACAGTTGGCTGAAGTACAAGAATGCACCTCGCTACATCAACTGGAATGCTGGATTCGTCGGCCAGAGCAACGTAGAGCACATGGGTAATTACTGTTATGAAGTAGCCATTGGCCGCTCCTCCTACACAGCCCTTGCAGGTTCCTCCGCTACTCTTTGCTTCGAAGTAAACCAGCAGTATGTAGTCGGCGAGACCTGGATGGGCGAAGAAACCCAGATCGGCTTCGCCCCTGCACGCTGGGCTGATGCACTCGTCGTTCCTCTCCCGTAATTCAAAAACAAATATCATACAATCATGAAAAAGGTTATTTACACCCCCCCGACATCATGGACCTACACCATCAATGTAGCCTCCGTCCTCATGCAGTCGGCTACCGAAGGTCAAGGCACTAGCTCAAACTTGACTTTTATGGGCCAAGAAGATTCATTTGATGAGTATTTTGGAAATTAATTAAGCCATGAAAAAGTTTAGCATTCTTTTATTAATCATGGCAGCTATAGCCATGTGCGCTTGTGAGAAGCAACTCAAATCTGACATTCCTAGCGAAGGCAGCTATGTTTTTACTTTGAAAGCAGATGCTTCAAGTATTCAGACTAAAACCGATTATACTGACGCTGGTGTATTCTCTTGGTTGTCTGGTGACTGCATTTCCGTTCTGTTTAATAATGGTACCACTGAGAAGTTCTTCACTCTTAGCACTACTGACAGCGGCGCTTCTGCTACTTTTAGCGGAACCATCGATGAAAGTTATTCAATCGGTTCTATCAGCGGAGATAAATGGGCATTATATCCGGCATCTGACAACCATACTTTCAATGGGACCGTTCCCTCATTCAACATTCCCAACGAGATAGATTATACTGGTGAGGGTAAATTCTATTATGCCAATATTCCCCTCTATGCGCTAGGTGATGGTGACAATTCTTTTGTATTCAAACAACTAAGCCCTGTTTTCCGTTTTACATTTACCGGCATTCCGAATGATGTAACAAAAGTCAAACTCGTTGTTGATAATGATGGTCATCAAATGGCAGGAAACATCGTATTGAAGGATGATTCTGATTCTAGTATTAATGGATACTATTTGCAATACTCAAATAGCGGTTCACCAAAAACAGTTTCATACACCTGCAATGTAAAATCAGATCACAGCGCTGTTTTTTATGTCCCTATCAGGTGGTGGGGAACATTCAAACCTACATTGACTTTATACAATGCTTCTGATAACACTGTTTTAATAACTAAAACAGCCCAAAAAGCAACCCCTGACAACAATTATGCAAGGGTAAAGCGAATCACTATTCCTGTGACAGGTGGAGTCTGGTCTTACCAGCCAAAATTTAACGTGTGGGAAGGGGCTGCCTCCACTGTAGGTCACACTCACTCATCCGGAACACATATAACATCGTTAAAAGCATGTGCTGATGCCAGTTATATCTATTTATATCTAGAAATGAATGAGGCCTTTTTCCCTCTAACTTCTAGCTCTGCCACTGAGAGCCTTCTTCAATTTGCTATCAAGGACGATAATGGTTCTGCCGACTGGAAGTTTGGCAGCGACAAGATTAATTTGACATGGCTATGCTGGCTTGCTTCCAACGGCTCATTCTCAATATCAGCAAAAGACGGTTGCGCATTGTTCAATGATGCTAAGATTGAAACTCATGGAGGGGTTGTGTATGCAGAAATCCAAATCAAGCGCTCAGAAATTAGCCAGATTCAATCCAGTACAACAGCCACAACCGGAGTCGGTGTTTGCATTTTCCCGGGTTGGAACAATAACGCAGAGAATTGGAATGGTTATACATGGGCTCCGGATGGAAGTCTTCTAAATATTTCTTTACCTGCTTATTCCGCTCTTTAATCAAGTATTGTTTGATTGTCACTATGTTAATTAATAAGTTGCCTCAGTCTGCGGACCGTCTGCGCCCACGCAGCCGTGAGTGGGAGGGGCCCAGCCATCGGCTGGGAGGGATAGCCCCGTAGGGGCGTAGTCCGCAGACTGAGACAACTTATTAAAAAACAAAAGCTAAATGCCCCAAAAGAAACACAACTGGCTCCTGTATGCCCTGGTGACGATGGTCACCTGGGGCATATGGGGAGCCTTTTCCGACCAGCCCGACTACCCAGCCTCCCTCACATACGTGGTGTGGGCAATCAGCATGGTGCCCTGCGCTCTCTTCGCGCTGGCCAATATCAAGTTCAAACTGGACGTCCGCCCCAAGAGCGTGCTCCTCGGAATGGGAGTAGGCCTCTTGGGGGCCGGCGGTCAGCTTGCATTGTTCCAAGCCCTTAAATACGGCCCCGGCTACCTGGTGATCCCCATGATCGCCGTCGCCCCCATCATCACCGTCATACTGTCAGCCGTCTTCCTCAAAGAGAGAGTCAGCAAATTCGGTGTAGTGGGAATAGCCCTCGCCTTCGTAGCCCTGGTATGCTTTTCACTCTCGGGCAAAAGCGACGAATCCGTCACAAGCTGGCTCTGGATAGTATTTGCTTCGGTAGTATTCATCTTTTGGGGCGTGCAGGCCCTGGTAATGAAACTCGCCAACAACTACGCCCCCGACGCCGAAAGCGTGTTCGTGTACATGGCGGTTTCCGGCCTGGTGCTCATACCGGTGGCCCTTGCCATGACCGACTTCAGCCAGCCCATCAACCACGGCTTCAACGGCCCCTGGCTCACCTTCTGCATACAAATCCTCAACGCCATCGGTGCCTTTACCCTTGTTTACGCCAACCGTTACGGCAAGGCCATGATAGTTGCCCCTCTGGGCGATGCCTGCGCTCCTGTAATCAGCTGCATCATATCGCTCATACTGTATGCACACTTCCCCTCCGTACCACAGATCATCGGCATCGTGGCAGCTATTAGCTGCGTACTGATACTCAGCCGCGAATAACTTAAAACTACTGATGAAAAAGGTCTTACTCATGCTTGCCGCCGCTGCGGCCTTGTTCGCAGCCTGCAAAACCAGCACCCCGGACGACCAGAACGTGCCCGGCAACCCAGATGAAGACGGACAGGAGACCCCTTCCGGGCCGGAAAAGGAAAAGCCCAAACCGGGGGTTTATAAGTTTGTGATTGCACCGGACATGGCCAGCAAGGCAACGGTATCCACAGCCGGAAAGACCGTCTGGGAGGAGGGAGACGAGATTCTGGTTACAGGAGGCTATTCTCCCGGAGCCATAAGCGTCAAGCTTAAAGCCTCCGACATTTCCG
>CAMKQN010000082.1:0-8339 GCA_946414935.1 uncultured Bacteroidales bacterium | reverse complement strand
AAGGCACAACCCAGTTGGTATCAAATGCTTCTTGTACAAACTTACTCTCATTGCCCGACATGTGGCAAAGACAAAGCAGTATTCTTTCTTTACGTCTTTCCATACTTCAATTACATTTTTTGGTCTAAGTTTTTACCTTTCTCCTCATGCTCAAAGTTCGGGATAAACTCCTTGATAGCGTCAACGACTTGTGCCTTGGTGAAGTTGTCTTTTTGGAAGATGGCTTCGAGCTTATCGAAGAAGGCATTGACCTCGCTCATCTCGTGCCTCGTAGTCTGCTCCACCACGCCAAGCGCCTGAAATCTCTGCATATCAACCTTCTCTCCAGTAACGTAGAACTCCTCGTAGGCCTTCTCCCCTGTCGTGTCGCTCTTGAAATAGACCACAGGATAAGTCTCGCTATCGTAATCCATTGCTGAAGCGTACTGCTTGGCATCGGCATCGCTGGCACACTCTTTCTTGTTGAAGCCTTCGGCCTTTACGAAGTCATCGCAAATGCTGCTGAAGGTGAGCATCTGGTCTTCACCAAGCTTCGGGAAGAACACTTCCCCGGGTCGGCCGAGGATGCAGGCGAGCATGCAGATTTGACCGCTCTCCTCGGGACTGACAAAGTAACGCTTTACATCGCTCGGAGCCGCTAGAGGCTGCTTTTTCTGCAGGCGGTGAATCCAGCCGTCGGGCAGGGAGCCGTTGCTGAAGGCCACATTGGCAAAGCGGGCGGTGGTGACTTTGAAGTATTTGTTGTATGCCATCACCAGGTCTTCCATGATGCGCTTGCTGGCCCCCATAATGTTTACGGGGTTGGCAGCCTTGTCGGTGGAGACGCAGAAGAAATGCTTGGGAGGATAGACCGTCAGCAGATCCATCAGTTTCTTCGCCTTGATGTCGTTATTCTCAATGAGCGCCTGCACGCTGTAGCGGTCCTTCTCGCTGCGCACGTGTTTGTGGGCACTAAAGTTGGCCACAATATCAAATCCTTTCTCCTCGCGGAAGATGCGCTCGAAGATAGGGTCTGCGAAGTTCAGCGTATAGCAGCGAAACTCGTCGGGGACGTGAAGGCCCTCGGTAGAACGGACGTCACGAACCAGCTCCGCAAGACCGTTTTCATTGAGGTCAACTACAACTACACTCTTAGGCTCGAAACGCAGCACTGCCTTGATGAAGCTGGAACCTATGGATCCGGCACCACCGATGACGCATACCTTCTTGCCTTTTATTTCTTCCGTCAACTTTTCCTTGTTCGCCTCAATATCGGGAGCGAACATACTGACAGGACGGAAAGTCACGCTGTCAGAGATGAACTTATCTAGGTTGAACATACTACTTCGCTACATTAGGTATCCCTTTCAACTCATTCTGGATATACTCCAGACTCGCAATCTTCGCCTTAGTCTCCTCCAGGTTAAGCCTCCTGGTATTATTGGAATTGAATTCATCGATAAGTGCCCTCTTAGTATCTCCTTCCTTGAAGAACTTATCGTAGTTGAGGTCGCGGTTATCTGCGGGGACGCGGTAGAAGTCTCCCATATCAACGGCCTTGGCAGCTTCTTCTTTGGTAAGGAGGGTTTCGTACATCTTCTCGCCGTGGCGGATGCCGATGACCTTAATCTGTGACTTGTCGCCGCCGAATAGTTCGCAGACGGCTTCTGCCTGGGTGCCGATGGTGCAGGCGGGAGCTTTCTGGACCAATATGTCTCCGTTACTGCCGTGCTCGAAAGCAAAGAGTACCAGATCGACCGCTTCGTCCAGGCTCATGATGAAGCGGGTCATCGAGGGCTCAGTTAACGTAATGGGGTTACCGTTGCGGATCTGGTCAATCCAGAGGGGAATAACACTGCCACGGGAGCACATCACGTTGCCGTAGCGGGTGCAACATATTTTGGTATTCCTTGAATAACGACTCTTTGCAATGGCCACTTTTTCTTCGATAGCCTTTGTGATACCCATTGCATTGATAGGGTATGCGGCCTTGTCCGTGCTCAGGCAAATGACACTTTCGACTCCGGCTTCAATAGCGGCAGTCAAAACATTATCCGTACCTATCACATTGGTGCGCACAGCCTCCATGGGGAAAAACTCACAGGAAGGCACTTGCTTAAGGGCAGCCGCATGGAATATGTAGTTCGTCCCTGGAATCGCACTACGGCACGATTCCAGATTTCGCACATCTCCGATATAGAATTTAATCTTGTGAGCAACGTCCGGGTACTTGGCCTGGTACTCGTGACGCATGTCGTCCTGCTTCTTCTCGTCGCGGGAGAAGATGCGGATTTCACCAATATCTGTACGGAGGAAGCGCTTGAGAACGGCATTTCCGAAACTTCCAGTGCCTCCACTGATAAGAAGAACTTTGTCTTTAAAAACTGACATAATTCATTTGTGTTAATATATATTTCGCTAAAAAACTATGCAACTGTTGCCTTTAATGTAATTCCCGCTATCTCCTCCACATCCTCCATCGTCATACCCATATGGAGCGGAAGGCAGAGAATACGGCTTGCAATATCTTCCGCAACATGCATAGGAACGTATGGCACCAGTTTGGTGATGGTATTTACGCTCGGGTAGAAATATCTGCGTGGAAAGATATTCTCTGCATTCAAGGCGGCCACTATCTTCAAAACCGTTTCTTCATCCTTGAAAATAGCCGGGAAATAACTGTAGTTACAACCGGAGCTTATTTTTTGGAAGGAAATCCGGGGATTCTGCCCAAGAATCTCTTTATAACGGGTATATTTTTCTTTCCTGTCGGCCAGGGCCATGTCCAGATACCTCAGGTTCGCAATGCCCACAGCTGCGTGAACCTCTGTCATCTTGCCGTTGAGTCCTTCCTCCACGACATCCGCGTGGTTCTCGAAGCCGAAAAAACGGATACGTCGAAGTTTCTCATCAAGTTCTTTGTCCAGAGTGAATACGCCGCCGCCCTCGGCCGTATTAAGCACCTTGGTTGCATGGAAACTGGTAACCGAAACCGTTCCCTGCCTAAAAACGCTCTCCCCCTTGTAACTTGCTCCCACCGATTGGCATGCATCATAAATAACAGGGAGGCCATGCGCTTTTGCTACAGCCTCGATTGCCTCAAAGTCACAGTTGTTGCCAAACACGTGTACCGGCATGATGGCTACCGTATGGCAGGTAATCTTTTCTTCAATCCTGGAGGCATCGATATCCAAAGTCTCCGGATCAATGTCTACAAACACCGGGGTGCAATGCTCCCACATTATGGAACTGACTGTAGCTATAAAAGTGAAGGGAGTCGTGATAATCTCTCCCTGCTTGCCTATAGCTTTCACAGCCATCTGGAGAGCCAGAGTACCATTGCAGCAACTCACCATATTGGGCACCTTAAGGTATTCACAAACTTCTTTTTCGAAACGCTGGACAAGGGGGCCGTTGTGGGTCATGATTCCACTCTCCCAGATTCCCGTCATCAGTTCATTTACTTCCTCAAGCGGTGCCAAAGTAGGCATCGTGACGTACAGTGGTTTTCTCACGCAGTTCTACCTTTCCGCCCTCATGGGGTTGTGCAAAAAGTCGTCGTAGGCGAGACGGATGCCGTCTTCGAGTTCTGTCTTGTAGGTCCAGCCGAGGGCGGTGGCCTTGCTTACGTCCAGCAGTTTGCGGGGCGTGCCGTTGGGTCTTGTGGTGTCCCAGAGGATGCGGCCGGTGTAGCCGACCACCTTGGCCACCAGTTCGGTCAATGCCTTGATGGTAAGCTCCTTGCCGGTTCCGGCATTGACGGTCTCGTTGCCGCTGTAGTGGTTCATCAGGAACACGCAGAGGTTGGCGAGGTCGTCGACATAGAGGAATTCGCGCAGGGGGCTTCCGTCGCCCCAGCAGGTCACCTCCGAGAGTCCCGCCAGTTTGGCTTCATGGAAGCGGCGTATAAGGGCCGGCAGCACGTGGCTGTGCTCCGGATGATAGTTGTCGTTGGGGCCGTAGAGGTTGGTAGGCATCACGGAGATATAATCCGTACCGTACTGGCGGTTGAGAAATTCGCAGTACTTGAGGCCGCTGATCTTGGCCAGCGCATAAGCCTCGTTGGTCTTCTCCAGTTCTCCGGTGAGCAGGCAGCTCTCCTGCATGGGTTGAGGGGCCATTCGCGGATAGATGCAGCTCGAGCCCAGGAATTCCAGCTTCCTGCATCCGTTGCGCCATGCCGAATGTATGACGTTCATCTCCAGGATCATGTTGTCATACATGAAGTCGGCGAGAGCGTTCTGATTGGCCACGATTCCGCCTACTTTTGCGGCGGCAAGGAAGACGTACTCCGGGCGCTCCGCCTCGAAGAAAGCCTCCACATCGGCCTGCCGGGTGAGATCGAGCTCCTTATGCGTACGGGTTACGATGTTCCTGTAGCCTTGCCGCCGGAGCTCGCGCACGATTGCGCTTCCCACCATTCCGCGGTGGCCGGCCACATAAATCTTACTGTCCTTGTCCATATCCCATCCTCTTCACTTTTTCCATATCGTGCGCAACCATCAAGTGCACGAGTTCTTCAAAGCTGGTCTTGCGGGGGTTCCAGCCCAGGACGCGCCTTGCCTTGGACGGGTCGCCGAGCAGCTGCTCAACCTCAGCGGGACGGAAGAAACGCGGATCCACCTCCACCAGCACCCTGCCGCTCTTTACGTCAATACCTTTCTCGTCCACGCCTTCCCCTTCCCAGCGGAGTTCTATCCCCGCCTCCTTGAAGGCAAGGGTACAGAAATCCCTCACCGTATGATACTCGCCGGTGGCCACCACGTAATCGTCCGGCTTGTCCTGCTGCAGCATCAGCCACATGCACTCCACATAATCCCGGGCGTAGCCCCAGTCGCGCAGGGCGTTCATGTTGCCCAGGTACAGCTTGTCCTGCTGACCCTGGGCGATGCGGGCCGCCGCAAGGGTAATCTTGCGGGTCACGAAATTCTCCCCGCGCCGCTCGCTCTCGTGGTTGAAGAGTATGCCGTTGCAGCAGTACATTCCGTAGCTCTCACGGTAGTTCTTCATTATCCAATAGGCGTACAACTTCGCTACGCCGTAAGGACTCCTGGGGTAGAAAGGCGTGGTCTCCTTCTGGGGAACTTCCTGCACCAGTCCGAAGAGTTCGGAGGTGGAAGCCTGGTAGATGCGGCAGGTGCCGGTGAGCCCGGCTATACGCACCGCCTCCAGCAGGCGCAGCACCCCGTTAGCGTCGGTATCTGCCGTAAACTCAGGCACATCGAAGCTCACTTTCACGTGGCTCTGGGCAGCCAGGTTGTATATTTCGTCCGGCTTCACCTCATTGATGATGCGTATCAGGCTCGACGAATCCGTCATATCCCCCCAGTGGAGGTTCACCAGGCGCTTCTTCTTCATGTCCCGCACCCATTCATCCAGATACAAATGCTCTATGCGCCCGGTATTGAAAGACGAACTGCGACGCAGTATGCCGTGTACTTCGTAACCTTTTTCTATCAGGAATTCGGCAAGGAAACTGCCGTCTTGTCCGGTGATGCCGGTAATCAATGCTTTTTTCATCTCACATCTTGTTTGAGCTCATCTATCACCCTGAGGAGATACTGCCCGTACTGGTTCTTAAGCATAGGCTTTGCAAGTTCGCGCATCTTTTCCTCGGAAATCCAGCCGTTGCGGTAGGCTATGTCCTCCAGACAGGCTATCTTGAGCCCCTGTCGTTTTTCTATGGTTTCTACAAATATCGACGCTTCGGCCAGGCTGTCGTGGGTACCCGTATCCAGCCAGGCAAACCCCCGGCCGAAGACCTGCACCTTCAAATCCCCAGCTTTCAGAAATTCCTGGTTCACCGTAGTGATTTCCAACTCCCCGCGCGCGCTGGGCTTGATGTGCTTGGCCACTTCCACCACCTTGTTGGGGTAGAAATAGAGACCGACCACGGCATAATTGCTCTTGGGCTCTTTGGGCTTCTCCTCAATGCTCAGGCAGTTGCCCTGCCTGTCGAATTCGGCAACACCGTAGCGTTCGGGGTCGGATACCCAGTAACCGAACACCGTAGCCTTGCCCTGCTGTTCGGCATCAGCGACGGCATTCCGGAGCAGGGCGGTGAAACCGCTGCCGTAAAAAATATTGTCGCCGAGCACCAGGCAGGCGCAATCGTCGCCTATGAACTTCTCGCCTATGATGAAGGCCTGGGCGAGCCCGTCCGGAGACGGCTGCTCGGCATATTCGAAGTGAACGCCGTAGTCTGAGCCGTCCCCCAGCAGCCTCCTGAAACCAGGCAGGTCATAAGGGGTGGAAATAATCAGTATATCCCTGATTCCCGCCAGCATAAGGGCGCTGATGGGATAATACACCATAGGTTTGTCATAAATAGGCAGCAGCTGCTTGCTCACGCCCTTGGTAATGGGGAACAGACGGGTTCCGGACCCTCCGGCCAAAACAATGCCTTTCATAAATTTGCGTTATTATTATCCGTAATACTCTTTGTACCACTCGGCGAACTTGCGCAAGCCCTCGCGCAGCGTGATGCGGGGAGTGAAACCGAAATCTCGCTCCAAAGCGGCGGAGTCGGCATAGGTGGTAGGTACGTCTCCGGGCTGCATGGGCACAAGCTCTTTGTGGGCCTCGAAATCATAGTCCTCCGGAAGTACGCCTGCACGCAACAGTTCCTCCTGGAGTATCTGTACGAAATCCAGCAGGTTCTCCGGCTGGCCGCCGCCTATATTGTAAACCGCATAAGGAGGCACCGGGAGGCCGTCTTCACCTTTTCTGCGCTCCGGGGCCCGGGCCATCACCCGCACTATTCCCTCCACTATATCATCCACGTAAGTGAAATCCCTGCGGCAATTGCCGTAATTGTAAATCTGTATGGTCTTGCCGGCGAGCAGCTTGTCGGTAAAGCCGAAGTATGCCATATCCGGCCGTCCTGCCGGGCCGTAAACCGTAAAGAAGCGCAGTCCGGTAGTCGGGATGTCATAGAGCTTGCTGTAGCAGTGGGCGAAGAGTTCGTTGCTCTTTTTCGTGGCGGCATACAGGCTTACGGGATTGTCCACCCTGTCTTCTACCGAGAACGGCACTTTCTTGTTGCCGCCGTACACGCTGCTGGAGGAGGCATATACCAGATGCTCCACCGGCCAGCGGCGGCATGCCTCCAGAATGTTGTAGAAACCGATTACGTTGCTCTCGATATACACGTCCGGATTCTCTATGCTATAACGCACTCCTGCCTGGGCGGCCAGATTCACCACTATGTCAAATCGGTTTTCTTCGAACAGGCGGAAGACCAGCTCACGGTCGGCTATGCTGCCCTTCACGAATTCGTAGCGGTGTTCCGGATGAGCGACGAGCTTGCTTTCGATTACCCCAAGACGATACGCTTTCAGCTTCGGATCGTAATAACTGTTCAAGTTATCCAAGCCCACTATCCTCACCGGTTCTGCGCCCGCTATGAGCCTGAGAACCAGATTGCTTCCAATAAATCCGGCACTGCCGGTAACTAAAATGCTCTTCATCTCTCCAAATTAAGCTTGCCTTCAGGCGTATCGCCTTTTTGCTTCTTCGTAAGTATCCAGGGAGCCTATATCGAAACGGCCTGCCGGCATAGGCCATGCATGGATGACTGTCGCATCCACAAGATAATGCGCAAGGTTACCTGGGGCATCGAAACCGCACCCATGGCCGAGGGCCTCCCGTATCAACGGCAGATCCGACTTGGCATAAATATAGAAAGGCGGTACTGCCCAATGACTTACAGGGACCTCCGGCTTTTCCTGCATCTGGAGCACCCGCATGTCGCCGTCCACTTCAATCACTCCGGTACGCTGCAGTTTGTATATCTCCGGCTCGTGGTGGCACATAATCATGGACGTGCCCCGGCGGCGGAATTCATCCACGAAGCCGCTCAAGCTGAAATCCAGGATATTGTCCGCCGCCAGCACCAGGACATCCTCGTCAACGGAGAAAGCCTCGAGCGCCAGGATCAAGTCCCGTACGGCGCCCAGCCGCGTCTCGTTGGTAAAGGTACCGTCGGACAGCACCTGCACGGGCTTGGTCCCCTTTGCCCGTTGCGCCGCCCAAGCTTCGAAATCCGGTGCAAACTTCCCGTTAGTCACCACAATATGACCGGTGACTTCCGGTATGGCGTCGATGTCATCCAGCAAGCGGCCCAGAATCGTATTGTTGCCTATTTCCAGAAGGGGCTTCGGGAAATTTTCGGTCAATGGATAAAGCCTTGTAGCGTAACCGGCGGCTAAAACTATCGATTTCATAACTCGGTTACAAAGCGGGCCCCGTCGTCGCTCTTGCAGAAGAATACCCTGAAGGAATCCTTGTACTGGGGGAAGCGGGCCAGATACTTTTCCGTAATCTCTTTCTCAATAAGCGCCTTCTTTCGGGGATCCACA
>CAMKQN010000081.1:0-8439 GCA_946414935.1 uncultured Bacteroidales bacterium | reverse complement strand
CATGACAAAAAGAGAGGGTGACTATCGGTCTCTCGACTTTTTAGTCACCCCCTTTTCTTTGTGCTACCACCCGGGCCAAAACTCTTACCGGCTTTTCCGGCGGGCAGACCGGACCTGCGGCAAATAATCCTGCTTGATATTGCTTTAATAAAAAATAATATGTACTTTTGCGCAAAGTAAAATTGGTTAACCAATTTACGTTAATCACGATACTAATACCAAAGTTTATCATATGCAATTTGCCAATCAACTAAAATTCAGACTATTAGCTCTTCTTTTAGCGCTATTGCCATTGTCGCTTCCCGCCCAGAACCGGCAAATAAAGGGGGTTGTAACCGACGATGAAGGCCCGCTTATCGGAGCTTCGGTCATCATCAAGGGAACCACTACCGGTACAGCCACCGACCTGGACGGACATTATACCATCAACGTCCCGTCGCAGGATGCCGTGCTCGTGTTCTCGTGTATAGGCTACAAAAACGAGGAACGGACTGCAGGCCAGGCACGTGAAATAGACGTACGGCTCAAAATCGACGACAATCTTCTGGAAGATGTAGTGGTAGTGGGTTACGGTACACAAGCCAAATCCCACCTCACCGGTTCCATATCAAAGATTGACGGCGGCGGCGCCCTGATTGATATACCGGTATCCGACGTAACCACGGCTCTACAGGGACAAGTAGCAGGCCTTACCATCACCAACACCACCTCCGAAGTAGGTGTAGTGCCTACAATCAGGGTACGCGGAACCGGATCCATTTCCGCCGACAGCGCGCCTCTGGTGATTGTGGACGGCTATCCTGTGCCGGAAGGCCTGTCAATGGTCAATGCCTCCGACATCAAGTCCATAGAGGTACTTAAGGATGCCGCATCTGCTGCAATTTACGGCTCCAGGGCCGCCAACGGCGTCATAATGATTACGACCAAGAGCGGTAAAGCGGATGAAGCCCATTACTCCGTGAAGGTCTATCAGGGTATGAAATACGCTTACAAACTCCACGACCTGCTTACGGCCACCGATTATCTCCGCCTGCAGGAGTACGAAGAATCCGTCGGAGGACCGGCCGTCAAGGGACAGGACAGGGCAGCCGCCTGGATTGAGAAGAACATAGGAGCCACAGACTGGCAGCGCGAAGGCCTGCGCGACTTCACCGGAATCACCAATGCTCAGTTCTCGGTAAGCGGCGGCCGCAAGACAATGCGCTATTACACCTCCGCCTCATATACCAAAGATCAGGGTATAATGCTGCAGAACTCCGTGGACAAGCTGGCGGTGCGCACCAAACTGGACGTGGACCTCAGCCCGAGCGTCAAGTTCGGATACAACATATCTGCCAACTACTCCAAAACAGAGCGTCCGCGCAACAATTTCATAGACTTCTACCGCACCCCTTCCTTCCTGCCCGTGACTCACAACGACTGGACCACGGAATTTACAGGAGGATACACCGGATTCGCCCGCGGAAGCCACTTTAACTCCATTACCACGCCAACCGGCGACCCGGACGCCTACGGCAACCCCACCTGGGACAGCAAAGTAAGTCCCTTCAATTCCGCCAACAACAACCCCAAAAGCGTGATGGCCAACACCGAACGCTGGGGTGAATCATTCTCCGGCCTGGGCAACGCCTTCCTGGAGATTACCATTGTAAAGGGCCTTAAATTCAAGACTTCCAACGGTTTCAACGTTCGCTACTCGCCGTCCTACAGCTATCAGAATCTCAATGCCCTCAAGGACGGCACCCCGAGCGAAGCTACTTTCAACAGCACCCTCTACGTAGATCTGCTCAGCGAGAACACCCTGAACTACAACCTCACCAAGGGACGCCACAAACTCGATCTGCTTGCCGGTTACACCCTGGAAAGCACCCGCGTCCAGCGCGTATCCCTTGACGGAACCGGATTCCCTACCGACGACATCCACACCCTGAATGCCGCTACGGTCTTCTCCCTCGCCGCCAGCAACAACGGAAACGGCAGCGGTACCGGAACCTTCCGCTATCCGGACAAGATATTGGAGTCGGGACTTGCCAGGGCAACCTACAGCTATGCAGACAAATACCTGCTCTCAGCATCTATACGTCTGGACCGTTCATCGCTGTTCACCCGTGGCAACCGCAACGCCTGGTTCCCTTCGGTATCTGCCGGATGGAGGGTGTCCCAAGAGCCCTGGATGCAGCATCTGGACTGGCTCAACACCCTCAAGCTCAGGGCATCTTACGGCGTCACCGGAAATAACAACGTGAACTATTTCTCCGCTCTGGAGGTGCTCGGAGGTGCCAATTATGCCACAGGACTCGGAAACGGCACGCTGGTATCCGGTACGGCCAACAATTCTTCTACCCTCGCGAATGCAAACATAACCTGGGAACAAACGGACGAATTCAATGCCGGTCTCGACATGAGCGTACTTAAAGACCGCATCAACCTGAGCGTGGATGCATATTATTCCATCACCCGCGCATTGCTTTTCGAACAGCCCACACAGTCTTTCACCGGCTTCACGAAATACTGGAACAACATTGGACGCGTGCGTAACGCAGGTGTTGAAATCCAGCTGAATACGGTCAACTACACATCCCGTACCTTCACCTGGACCAGCGACTTCAACCTGTCCCTTTCCAGAAACAAGCTCCTTGAAATCGGAGGAGAAAGAGAGGTTATCACCCAGGGAGAGCGCAACGAAAATTATATTGCGCGCGTGGGTGAACCGCTTATCCAATATTACGGCTTCAAGACCCAGGGCGTTTGGAACAGCACCGACGAGATCCAGTCCAACCCTCACTTTGCAGCCGACGTGCCCGGAGGACTCAGGATAGTCGATTCCAAAAAGGACGGAGTCCTGAACGACGATGACCGCGTGGCCCTCGGCAACCCTTATCCGGATTTCACCTACGGTCTTACCAACACTTTCAAAATCGGACGCTTCGACCTGTCTTTCCTGATTCAGGGAGTCCAGGGCGTCACAGTCTTCAACGGCGACGTGTTCTACAACGAATCACACAAGTACAACACGGCATACCTCAAGGACCGTTGGGTCAGCGCCGATCATCCCGGCAACGGAAAAGTGCCGTACATGAAGGTCGGTTATGACATGCTGCTCACCGATTACCCTCTCCAGGACGGGTCCTACATAAGCCTGCGCAACCTGATAATGGGCTACACTTTCTCCAAGAAAGACCTCAAGAACAAGCTGGACCAGCTGCGTGTGTACGTAACCGGCAACAACCTCGCTTACTTGTGGTCCAAAGACTACAAAGGCGTGAACCCCGAATCCCGCATGCAATCCGGAGTGTATTCTTCCCCGATGATCTCCGGTTACCAGCGAGGCGGCTTCCCTATCACAACTACTATAACCTTCGGTGTTGATGTGAAATTCTAATCAAGACGCTGTATGAAGAAATATATAATTCCAATTCTGGCTGCCGTTATGGCGCTCACTTCCTGCAACCTCGACAAATACCCTTATTCTGAGGTAGCCGCAAGCGAGTACGTTAAGGATGCCACTTCAGTAAACAACCTGGTAATAGGTGTTTACAATGGTCTGTACGACGTATTGTATAATGAGTGGGCAATGACGGAGCTGCGTTCGGACAATGTGCGCATGCGTGTCAACAACTCTACTTCACAGGACTCCAAACTCATCGAGCAGCTGGACCAGCTGGTGGTGCTAACCGCCAATGCATGGGTCCAGGACTACTGGGATGCACTTTATGTGGTGGTGAACAGGGCAAACACCGTCCTGGCCAATCTCGACGTCGTGAACGACGAAACGCTCCGTGCCAAGTTTGAAGGCGAGGCCCGTTTCCTCCGCGCCTGGATGTATTTCGACCTGGTACGCCTCTGGGGGCCGGTATTCATCGTCAAGAGCAAGACCGGTGCAGACGAAGCCCGCTACATGCAGCGCTCCCCCAAGGAGGACGTATGGGCCTTGATTGAAGAGGACCTCGAGGCTATAGTGGACAATGCCCTGCTGCCTGACGAAATGCCTTCCGCAGAGCTCGGACGTGCCGACATGAAAGCCGCCAAGGCGCTTCTGGCAAAGGTTTACATGACCGAATACAAGTCATCCGAGCCCAAGTACGAAAAGGCGTCCGCATTGCTCGGCGAGGTGCTGGCAGCCTGCGGCAACCCTTCTTCCGGCGCCGCCCTGGTTCCGTATGCAGACATTTTCGACAAGACCAAGGAAGGCAACGCCGAAATCATTTTCTCAGTAAGATATCGCAGCGGAAACCTTGGAATAGGTTCTCCCTTCACCACGCTGTTCGCCCCCATCAACAACGGTGGCAACGTAGCTATAGGTGCTCCCAAGCACTACAATTACCCCAGCAACAGCATCATTTCCGCTTTCAACGCCAATCCTGGAGATCTCCGCAAGGATGTATCCCTCCAGGAAAGCTACTTCAACAAAACCACCGGCGTCCTGGTGGACAACGCCAACGCCCGCTACTGCAGCAAGTTCATCGATCCCGACATGACCAGCGAATTTGACGGAGAAAACGACTTCCCCATCATACGTCTTGCCGACGTGATGCTGCTGAAGGCCGAGGCCGACAATGAACTTAACGGCCCCACAGCCGAGTCTCTCGCCCTTCTGAACGCCATACGCCAGCGCGCAGGCATAGCGGTATATGAGCCCGGAGACCTGGCTTCGAAATATGCCTTCCGTCAGGCTGTGAGGAACGAACGGCGGCTGGAATTTGCTTTCGAAAACCAGCGTTTCTTCGACCTGCTCAGGTGGGGAACTGCAGTTTCCACAATAAACGAGTTCCTGGCTTCCGAGCCTTTCTACTCCGCATATGACTATGTGGTTAATCCCATCGCCGAATGGCAGACCTTGCTGCCCATTCCGGTATCCGTCCTGAACATTAACAAAAGTGTCGCCCAGAATCCGGGCTATTGATGCATACGATTATGAAAGTCAGTAAATATATAGTTCTTACGTCAATCGCCGTACTGGCGGCATTCGGCTGCGATCAAGTTCATATAGACGAGGTACAGCTTACGCCCCCGGTGGTTGAAAGTTTCTCGCCTGCTTCCGCTCCCGTGGGCGCCGAAGTCAGGGTGGAGGGCAAGAGCCTCAATAACGTAACGGAGGCATATATAGGCACGGTCAAGGTAGACATAATGGAGAAGGTTTCCGACACCAGGCTGTCCATCCGGGTTGCCAACGGAGTCACCAAAGGAAAAATCAAACTGGTGAACTCAGTGGGCGAAGGCATCTCCGGTTCAGACTTCAACTGCACCTTTGCGGTCCCCGTCATCACCGCTTCCCTGCTGCAGGCAGAGGCGGAGATGGGCGACGAAGTACTCATCTCCGGAAAAGACCTTGGCGCCGTGACCAAGGTACTGTTTACGACAGAAGGGCACACCGAAGGTCATTCCGCGGAAATCCTGGTGGCCTCGGCAGAAGAGATAGTAGTAAAGGTCCCTTACGTAGAAGAGCCCAAGGCAAAGATTACTTTCGGCTATTTCGACGGGAACGGGGAGTCATTCACTTCCCTATCTGACGCTCCTTCCATCAACGTGATACGCTACGTACCCAAGTTTGACGCTTTCACGTTGGAACGCACTGCTGTGGGCAGGAGCATCATACTCACCGGGTCGTACCTGAACAATATAGACAAAGTGATGGTGGGTGACTATGAGGCTCCACTGTTCAAGGAAGCCGGGAAGATTACCTTCACCGTCCCTGCCGGCAATTTCGAAGACGGCGAAACTACGGTGAAACTGGTAGCCTGGTATTTTGACAACAACGAGAGCATAGTGCTGGACCCCGCGTTCGTGGTTTTCGTTCCATTCGTAAAGTACTGGGAGAATGTACGTACCTGGGCACAAGGACGTACTGAAAACAACGAATACACCTCTTTCTTCTCGCCCGAGAGCGGAACGGTTTACGAGAACGCCAAGTGGAAGGATGTGCTGGATCCTGTCGCGCTTAAGCACAACGGAGACCAGTGGTCGGCGGCCAACACTCCTAAGCCGGGCGTGGTGACCGACGAGGAATACAACTCCGTACTGCCCTACTTCTTCTTCTCGGCCGTGAGCGGCAATGTGCTGCAAATCAACTCTCCCGCCAACTCCAACAGCCAGCTGAAGAATTTCTACATCAGCTTTGCCGGCACTCCGGCCAACGACTACCGCGTTCCCGGGAGCAACAACAATATGCCCGGCACCCCCATCCTGGCCTTCCGCTACCTCAACCCATCCTCCACCGTAGCAGCGGAAACAGCTCTGATAGAGAAGGTTAAGAGCGGCAAGCTGGACAACATCAACGAAGCCCTGTTCCCTATAGACATTGAAGCGGGCACAGTTGCAGGTATCTCGGTGGCATCTTTTGCCGGAGCCATCAAGTCCGACAAGTGGTGCGACCACCAGACCGCCGAGCTCAAAGCGGACCCTGGATACAAGACGGACGCTGTGTTCCTGGTGGCCTACTACACCAACAACGGCTACTCCAAAGAGACTCCGGCCAAGAACATACGCAGGCTCGGCATCCTGCACGTAACCGGAATAGACTGGGGTGTTTACAACAACTCCAACTTCGGCGATACCAAGATTACATTCAACTGCTACTGGCAGAAATACGATTACGACTATTCCAAACTTTAATGGATCCCGCATATGAGAAAGATAATTGGAATACTTATGCTGGCTGCCGTCCTCTTCGCTTCCTGCGAAAAGGAAAAACAGACCCTGGTAAATACCCCGGCGGTCAACGTGACAACTGAGAAACTCGACCCCAACACCGACGAGAGCGGCACAGTGAGGGCCTACGCGGGAACGAAGGTTACCGCCAAAGGCCTCAACCTCGATAAGGTTGGAGCAGTGAAAATCGACGGCAAGGAGGCCAAGATAGTGGAGCAGTCGATGAAGACTCTCGTATTCGAGATTCCGGCTATGGACAAGGCCCAGCAGGACGAACCTTATATGGTTGCCCTCGAGGTGTTTGACTCCGACGCCCAGACCGTCGTCTTCAAGTACGACTACTTTGTCTCGGTTCCCGTAACCGACGCCCTGGTCAGCGGCTTCGAGCCGAAGAGCGGTACCGTCGGCACCACCGTCACCATCAGCGGACGCAACCTGGAGCAGCTCACATCCGTCACCTTCGGAGGAGTCAGCGCCAATATAGTCTCGCTGGAGTCCGCGTCCGCAGTCGTCACTGTACCAGCAGTAAAAGTGACCGCGGCCGACACGGAACTTGACCTTGCTGCCGTCTGGGCCGGCGGAACCATTCCCATGGCGGACAAGTTCACCCTGAACGTTCCCATGTTCACCAGTTTCTCGCAGGCTGAACCGGCCAGGCTCGGCGACGAGCTGATCCTCGGCGGACAGAACCTCACCCTGGTTTCCTCAGTTAAGTGGGGAGAGGAGGACCTGCTGATATCGGAGGTCTCCGGAGAGTCCATCACCCTTAAGATACCTTCCGGTATAGCCGAGCAGAACCCTGCCGTACAGAGTAAGGCCCTCACCGCCTACTACGGCATCCCGGCGGAGCAGCCGGTCACTATACTTGCCGACTTCAAGGTAGATACATCCCCCATTGGTCCTTCCGCGCCCGTTCTATCGGCCGTCGTTCCTGCCGATGAAGGCTACAACGGACTCTACCTGGGCAGGACCGTGACCGTCAAAGGTGAGAATATGGCATCCATAGAAAAGTTCGAGATTGACGGCATCGAGGCGGCCCTTGCGTCAGAACCCACCGACATCCAGGCGCAATTCGTAGTGCCTTCGACCATATCCGGCACCGCCGCAAAGGAAGTCAGTCTCGTGGCAATATGGAACGGCGGCAACCGCGCCGACTTCGGCACCGTAACCGTGTATCCGTTCTACTACACAAAGGGCCTGAGGATAGGCACCGGTTCCAACTCCAAGAGCACCTATCCCGCCTACAACAACCAGAACGCCTTCATACTGCTTGACGAAGGACGCGTAATATCCGCCGATGAGTGGAACGAGCTCCCTGTGGACGCTCCTGCAAAGGCCGGCACCAACGCCGTCGTCTCACAGTCGAACAAGGTAACCGGCGGCAGCAAAGAAGAATACTATTCCGTCAAGCCGTACATGTTCGCAAGTGCTTCCAGCGCCCACAAACTGGCCTTCAACAACCCTGCGAACTCCGCTTCCCAGCTCAAGACACACCGTCTGGCCGACCTGAGCACTTCCCTGCCCAGCACCTTCGGTACACCAATAATCTTTATGAAGATAATGGCAGACGGCGACACCAAGACTAACGTAGCGGCAGGCACGCTGACGGATATACTGTGCGAGCAGGATCCAGCCGGCACCAGCGCCCCCGCATTCGGAAAGGCAGAGGGCAGCACCTGGGTCCAGGGAAGCGTAATCTGCTTGCAGTACCTCACTTACGACCACGCTTCCACAAGCGGCGGCAAGGCTGCGGACATCTCCGACGTCCACAAGACCGGATTCATGTACATC
>CAMKQN010000080.1:0-8522 GCA_946414935.1 uncultured Bacteroidales bacterium | reverse complement strand
GATGTGCCGGCGCGCAGTTTTTCAGCCGCAATATTGGCTTCTTTATGCTCTACCGCGGCTTCGTGAGCCAGGCGGTCTTGAGGCGGCAATATTTCTTCCGGGCTTAGAGGATGTTTCTCGCTTTCCAGCAGTTTCAAATACATTTCACGGCATACCCATGCGTCAGTGGCCGCATAATTACACTGCGAAGGGCTCAATTCAGGCGTTTCCCAGTTGGACAACTGCTGCGCTTTTGATATCCTGCAGCCCAGTATATTGGCCGCCAGCTTTTTAACGCTCTTATCCCTGATCCCCCACTCCCAGGCAATCTTCTGAAGGTCCACAAAACCGTCGGGAGTAAAAGGATGAAGTCTCTGAAGGCCCCGGACATCGTCCATTACTGCCGCCCCAACCTTTATTATCGACTTGCTCGACAGTATGCTGCACAAGCCGCGCCTCATGCCGATTTCCCCGACCCGGAACAGATATGCCCTGCGGGGCCCTGAGAGCTGCAGAAGCGCTACGCCGTGGTTGTGCTGGCCGGGAGAAAAGACCGGACGGCTCTCAGTATCAAAGCCGAGAACCTTCTGCCTCCGGAGATAAAATATGGCGCGTTCGAACTCAAGCCCGGGCTTGTCTATTACGATAATCTCCCCGGGGAATGTGCCGAGAGGCATTTTCTCTATTTCCGATGGCTCTATACTAATCTTGAACATTCTCTACAGGGATCAGCAGGTATTCCGTTCCATCCTCGACCGGACGGGCTTTTACAGTAAAACCGAGGGACTGAGGCTGGGCAATTCTATGGGTAAATAGACTGCGTTCGCGAAGCAGTTCATAGCATCTGGACATTGTAAGCTGTGATGCCGCAAAGACATTGAAATCTGGCGCAAGAAGCTTGCCGTAACGCAGATACTCCTCGCGGCTGAAATCCCGCATCGCCTTCACCTCTTCTTCGACGGAATTGAGGTTTACCCTCCAATCATCAATAAGCAACGCGTCCAGAGGCTCTTCCCCGCCTGCGGAAAGGTAGGATTCAAGAAAGCCGGCAAGCACTTTTCCGGAAGGTGTCGCAGCTACGAATGAATGTGCGCCAACTACTTTATGCTCAGTGAGTTTGGCATTAAAGACGGTCTGGTAGATACCGCTTGCCAAGTATAGGCTGTCACATATAATACCGCAGTTGAAGTACTTCTTTTCCATGCCGAGAGCGGCATCGAACAACAGGTCCTGTGGTGAAATGACCGGGACACTGCAGGCGCAAAGAGTGAAAAGGGTATCGATGTCGAATTTGCCGTAACTCTGGAACCACGGGTCGGCCAGGATTATCATCTTTGCCGGTACCTTCTCGAGATTGCCGTCCAGGTCGTATATACTGGCATTGCACTTTGGAGACAACGCGGAAAGGGTGAAACGAACCGAAAGTTCCCTTAAGGCATCATATCCGTTTTGTTCCCCGAAAGAGCCATAGGGAGTAAAAAGCTTGTCGCTTATGCTGGCAAAACGTTCTCCGGCAAAATCCTTGAGACCGTCACTCCAGTAGCGGCCACGGGCATTTTCGTAAATGTCACATTCAAGAAAACTGTTGCTGATGAGCGCACACGAAGAAGAATCACCTACGATGTAGATATCACCTGAAGAAGCCGGCTTGCCGTTGGATGCCAGAAGTATATGCTCGGGAGCAGAATAATCGGCGGCAATACTCTTGACCAGGGCTATGGTGTCCCGCCCTGAAGTATCGGGGCGCCGACAAGCAGCCAGGGACAGGACGATAATAAGAACGGGTATCAGGTACTTTCGCATAAACATAACCTATTATCTCACAAATATACAAAAAATCCATATCTTTGCATACCTAAAATGTAGATTGTTTATGGGGCATCACCATCATCACCATCATGGTACACAAAAAATTACCGCAGATTTAAAAGGTCTATACATCATAACCATCATATTGGTTTCCATGTACGTAGCATTCGAAGCCTGGATGGGATTCAGATATGACGCGCTTACTCTTGTTTCTGATGCCGGGCATAAGCTGATAGATGTTTTCTCCCTGTTACTCACCCTCATAACATTCTGGCTTTCCAAGTCAGCCGCCAGCCGCAACTATACTTTCGGCTTCCGTAAACTGTCAATCATCATTTCGCTTTTCAACGCTGTACTAGTGGTTGCCGTAGCCGGCACGATTATCTGGGAAAGCGTTGAAAGGATACTTGAACCGGGAGAGATGGAACCGGACGGCACCGCTATCAGTATTACAGCTGCGGTAGGCTTCGTGGTTAACTGCATCGCCTCTTTTCTGCTGAGCATCAAACGTCATCACGATGTCAATACTATGGGGCAGTTTATCCATACCATAACGGACGCGCTTGTGTACGTCGGCGTGGTTATTTCAGGCTTTATTATAAAGTGGACCGGGCTTGCCATTATTGACCCGCTTATAAGTATACTCATAGCTATTCTGGTTATGTTTAACATCTGGAAAGTGCTGAAAGAGAGTTTTCGTTTGAGCGTTGACGGCGTTCCGTCCACAGTCGACCAAGATATGCTTCTGGCCAGAATCAAGGCTGTCCCCGGTCTCAGGCAAATTGATAATCTACATATCTGGGCGGTAAGCACTATCCAGCCCGTTTTTTCCGCGGTCCTGGTGCTGGACCCTGACGCTTCGGCTTCTTCCGTAGTAGCTGAAGTAAGGAGTATTTTGAAGGAATGCGGAATCGAAGACTCTACCCTTGAAACCAGCATACAATGAGAATCAGACCGGGCAGTTACAAAACAGAAAGTGGGAGTATGTAAGGCAAGGACTACTCTCACTTTTTTCTTCGCCTTTAAACACATTATATGAAATAATGA
Organism: uncultured Bacteroidales bacterium; assembly: GCA_946414935.1. Taxonomy (GTDB): domain Bacteria; phylum Bacteroidota; class Bacteroidia; order Bacteroidales; family UBA932; genus Cryptobacteroides. Next base: position 5,687 of record CAMKQN010000080.1, on the reverse strand, counting down.
TTATATTTGTGAATCTAGGATTCTTTGAAACAAGTTTAGAATAGTTTGTATAATGAAAAAGTTAATGATCACTCTGGCGCTCGGATTTGTCGCCGCAGCAGCTTTCGCACAGCCAAGGCCTGCAATTCAAATTCCTGAATATGAATTTACTACGGTAAAAGCCAACCCTATAACATCTATAAAGAACCAATTCCGTAGCGGTACTTGTTGGGCCTATTCTGCAATTGCTTTCTTTGAGTCAGAGGCAATACGTCTCGGCAAAATTACCGATACGTTGAAATACCCTGATTTCTCCGAGTTTTTCGTGGTCGGCAATTCCTACTATGAAAGGGGCATCAAATACGTCCGTCTTGACGGCAATCTTACTTTCGGCGCAGGCTCTGAAGCCGATGACGCCTTGCATATCATCCGCGATTATGGTATCGTCCCCAATGCAGCCATGACCGGAATGAATTATGGTACCGAACTGCCCGTCCAGGGGGAATTGGACGCTGTCCTCAAGAGTTTTGTATCCACTATTGCAAAGAACCCCAACAAGACTCTCAGCACCGCATGGCAAAGGGCCTACAAGGCGATTATCGACGAGTATCTCGGAAAATGCCCCGAATCTTTCGTGGTTGACGGCAAGGAGTACACTCCGGCCAGCTACAGGGATGCGATGAAAATCAACCCTGATGATTATGTAACTCTTACCAGTTTCACCCATCATCCTTTCTATACTAAGTTCGCAATTGAGATCTGTGACAACTGGCGCTGGGATGAAGCCTACAATATTCCTATCGATGAGTTTATGGCTGTTATCGACAATGCATTAAACAACGGTTTCACTCTTGCCTGGGGTGCAGATGTCAGCCATCCTGGCTTCAACCGCAACGGCGTTGCCATTTTCCTGGACATGAGTCCGAAGGTGTCTTCCGGCTCGGATCAGGAGCACTGGGTGGGCAAGGCAGACGGAGCTCCGGCTCCCGTTAAGATTCAGGAAGCTGTGCCTACGCAGGAGTCCCGTCAGAAAGATTTCGATAACAAGACTTTGACAGATGATCATGGCATGCAGCTGTACGGTATCGCCAAGGACCAGGATGGAAAGAAGTACTACATGGTAAAGAATTCCTGGGGGCCTACCGGTAAATACAAAGGCCTCTGGTATGCTACAGAGGCGTTCGTAAAGGGCCAGTCCATTGATGTGATGGTTCACAAAGATGCCGTCCCCAAGGATATCAAAGCCAAGCTTGGCATTAAATAGTTTATGAAAAAGTATATCCCCGACATGATAACCTCGATGAATCTCCTGTGCGGGATCATCGGGGTTGTTTTTGCTTTCAAGGGAAGGCCCGACCTTGCCTTTATCCTCATGTTGGCGGCCTCTGTAGCAGATTTCCTGGACGGTCTTGCCGCCCGGGTTCTGGGCGCATACTCGGATATGGGCAAAGAACTGGATTCGTTGTGCGATCTGGTTTCTTTCGGCGTTTTGCCCGCCGTGATGCTGTACAACTGCTCACGCACCTGTATGTTTGGAGAAAGCTGGATATGCTGGATTCCGCTTCTGGGGATTGCCCTTGCAAGCGCATTGAGGCTGGCGAAATTCAATACCGACAGCCGTCAGGTCTCCGGTTTTCTGGGGCTCCCGACTCCTGCCAGCGCCATGATAGCCGGCTCATTATGTTATTATGTAGCTGCCGATCCGGCTTGTTTCCTGGCAGACTGGTGTGCCGGTCCCGTTTTTATCCCCATGCTCAGCCTGTGCCTGGCGGTCCTTATGATCTGTGAGATTCCCATGTTCTCGCTGAAATTTCACAAGGACGATTCCAAAACGCTGAAAAACAAAAGGATGGCTTTTGCATTTGTGGTGCTTGCAGCCATCCTCGTAGTAGTTTTCTGCCGTCTGGACTGGTCTTTGGTTATCCTTCTCAGCCTTACGGTATATGTGTTGAAGAATATTGTCTATGCTATTTTGAAGGTTTAGCTTCGTAAGCTTCAGCCGCTTTCTTCATCTTCTCTACGCGCTTTTCCGTCTGGGGATGAGATGAGAACAAGTGGACGACAATATCGTTGGAACTGCTCCCCGAAAGGGCGAGCAGTTTGTTTAATGCCTTTTCCATGCTATGAGGTCCATAGCCTTGGTTGATGGCAAACTGGAAACCGTTCTGGTCTGCCTTGTACTCCTGTGCTTGTGAGAATTGGGCGGTAACTAGCGACTCCCCGAGGTCCCCAAGGAGGGAAGAAATAATGGCGCCGTAAGAACCGGCCGAGCCGACTACGTCACGGGCGGCTGATGCGAGGTAAGCATTCTTCAAGCTCTTCTTGGTGTCTTGATGGATGACATGACCTAGTTCGTGCCCTATGATGGCAACAAGTTCATCATCATCCATCGCATCCATCAATCCGGAATACACTCTGATGGAGCCGTCTCCGCAAGCGAATGCATTGATTTCATTGGTTTTGTAAACCTTGTAGTTTATGGGCATCCCGTTTACCTGGTCAACACCCTTGAGCAAATTGGCAAGACGCTTTTGGTATGCGTTGCTTGCCAGAGTGTTCTGGGCATCGAGAGAGATTATTGTCTGCTGGCTCAAAGCTACTACTTGCTCGTCAGAAATACTGGCGGCAGTGATTGCTTTTCCGGCAGCGGAAGCCAGTCCGTTGGGATTCCACTGGATGCTGGATAAAATGGAGCAACTGCAAAGAGAGAGAACTGCAGTGCAAATCAGGATTAATCGTTTCATATAGCGTGATGTTTTAGTTCTTCAATCATGGCGGTGGCAATTGCGCTGGAAGCACCATGGCCGCCCAGCATTTCCCGGATAGCGGCATAGTCGGCTTTCATCGACTCACTGTAGTCCCGGTCGTTCAGCAGGCGGCGGAGTTCTTCGGCTATTGCCTCGGGCGTTACTTTGTCTTGTATGAATTCGCGGAATGCCCCGCGGTTCAAGCACAAGTTGCCGAGGGATATATAACGTATCCTGCGCAGTATGCCCAGAATGCGTGTCGCAATAAAGTAGCTGAAACCGTCGGTGCTCCAGCATACCAGCTGTGGAGTCCCTGTCAATACCGCCTCCAGGGAAGCCGTACCCGAATTGATAACTGCGGCTTCGGCAAATTTCAGAATGTCGTAAGTGCGGTCAAACAAGAGCTCTACGTTATCCCTCCCTTGAATATACGGAAGGTAATCTGATTCGGAAGCGGACGGAGCCCCGGCAACCAGCACTTTCATGCCGAGCCCGGAAACTGCTTCAAGGCAAACCGGCAGCATCCGGCTTATTTCCCCTTTCCTGGAGCCTGGAAGGACCGCGATATACGGTTCATCAGACGGGCGCTCAAAAACGTGGGCATCAATTGCTTCAGGTAAGGGATTCCCCTTGTAGATGAAAGGGATCCCCTTCCTGGTGAAATAAGGCACTTCGAACGGAAAAACGATAAAGAGTTTGTCCACGTACGATTTAAGCTGGCGGTTACGCCACTCCCTGGAAGCCCAGGTCTTCGGCGCGATGTAGTAGAATACCCGAAGTCCGGCTTTGTGACAGTAGCGGGCCACCCTTAGGTTGAATCCCGGATAGTCAATAAGGATAACTATATCCGGCTTCCAATGGAGTATATCATTCTTGCAGAATGTCAGCTTGCGGGTAAGAGCTCCCGCCTTTTTCAGGACTTCGCCGTAACCCATGACGGCATCTTCACGGTAGTTGACAGCAGGTTCCTGACCACCAGCTGCGGCAGACATGAGAGCGCCTCCCCAGAAACGGAATTCCGCTTCCGGGTCTCCGGCCTTCAGACCTTTCAGCAGAAAGCTGCCGTGAAGGTCTCCGGACGCTTCTCCTGCTATCAGATAATACCGCATAGACGCTCGATTTCGTCCGTATCTGTATTGTCCAGGTTCAACGGTGTAATGGCGACGTATCCGGCTTCCATCAGCTTGTGGTCTGCATCGCTGAGATTGCCGGGATTCTCCACCATGTCCCCTGCCATCATGTATATTTCTTCTTCCGGATGGGCATTTTCGATGTATCGGACATCAGCATCGCTGGGACGATGGTTGCGTGCTGCGAGGCGTTCCGATGAATAGCCGACATACTCATTCTCCCAGTGTACTATGCCCATTCTGGACATTTGTACCCCTTTGATTTCTGAAAGAGGAATATTCGGAAAATTGATGTTGTAAATGCAGCCGAAGCGACTGCTGAAAACCGGCAGCAACTTATCCAGGATACCCGGAAGCATTGCTTCCACAGCACTGAAATCCGCATCGTCATCGAACGAGTCAAGGCTTACGGCTATAGACCTGATACCATTGATTGCGCCCTCGCTTGCAGCTCCCACCGTTCCTGAATAACATGATGCTGTCGCAGCATTGTTGCCATGGTTGATCCCGCACACGACAAGATCCGGTTTTACAGGATACAAGATATTGTCGATGGCAAATTTTACGCAACTTGCCGGGGTGCCGTCAAGGTACCACCAGTCTTCTCCCGGCTTGCTGTCCAAATGCCTGACTGCAATAGGCTTGAACCCCATGGAAACAGCCATTGACATCCCGCTTTGAGCTGATTTGGGAGCAATAACTGTCAATTCTCCAAAGGGCCTAAGGATATTTACAAGGCTGCGTATGCCCTTCGCCTTGTATCCGTCATCATTTGTTACAACAATCCTCATCTTTTTTCTGCAAATATAATGGAAATTAAGTAATTTTTTGATAAATTTGCGCCGCCTTTAAAAGACAAAATTATTGTTAAACTTTTATAAACACAAAAATGGTTAAACTTGGTATTAACGGTTTCGGTCGCATCGGCCGTATGGTATTCCGTGCAGCAGTTGAAAATTTCCCCAATGACGTAGAGGTTGTAGGTATCAACGATCTTCTCGATCCTGATTATCTCGCTTACATGCTCAAGTACGATTCCGTACACGGTGCATTCCAGGGCGATATCGCAGTAGAGGGCAGCACCCTTATCGTCAACGGAAAGAAGATCCGCCTCACTGCCGAGATGGATCCCGCCAACCTGAAGTGGAACGAGGTCGGAGCTGAGGTCGTGGTTGAGTCCACCGGTCTTTTCCTGACCGACGACAAGGCCCGCAAGCACATCGAGGCCGGCGCAAAGAAGGTTATCATGTCCGCTCCCTCAAAGGACGCTACCCCTATGTTCGTCTATGGTGTCAACCATGAGACCTATGCAGGCCAGGACATCATCTCCAATGCATCTTGCACAACCAACTGCCTTGCTCCTATCACCAAGGTTCTCAATGACAACTTCGGCGTAGTCCGCGGCCTCATGACCACAGTCCACGCTGCAACTGCAACCCAGAAGACCGTTGACGGTCCTTCCAAGAAGGATTGGAGAGGCGGCCGCGGCATCCTCGAGAACATCATCCCTTCATCCACCGGCGCCGCAAAGGCAGTGGGTAAGGTTCTCCCTGAACTCAACGGCAAGCTTACCGGTATGAGCCTCCGTGTTCCTACCTCCGACGTCAGCTTCGTTGACCTCACCGTCGAGCTCGCAAAGCCCGCTTCCTATGAGGAAATCTGCGCCGCCATGAAGGCTGCTTCCGAAGGTGAACTCAAGGGCGTTCTCGGTTACACCGCAGATGCAGTAGTCGCTACCGACTTCCGTAATGACCCTCACACCTCCATCTTCGATGAGAAGGCAGGTATCCAGCTCGATCCTACTTTCGTAAAGGTTTGCGCCTGGTACGAC
>CAMKQN010000079.1:0-9051 GCA_946414935.1 uncultured Bacteroidales bacterium | reverse complement strand
ACGTAAGTTTTACATTTTTTTGTACAATTAACTCTCCAACTTCACTGCCTGCGGCTTCTTAGGCCGGCCACGACGCTTTTCGGGGGCCTTGCGGGAGCGATAGAGAGGGGCGCAGCCCTCGGGGATGTCAATCCCGAACGCCTTGCAGATGTCCACCTGGTCCCCGACGAACGGGGTGATGTGGCGGAGTTTCCCCTTGTGTTCGACGCAGCGGATGGAACGCATCTCGTCAAGGACATCCAGCGTGGAACCGAACTTGTCCTTCAACTCCGTTGATTTCCAGATGTGACGGACATAGGAGCTGATGATCAGCGCCACGAAGAGGATGAACAGCCTGCCGGTCTTGCCCTCTTCCGACCAGTTCCGCTGGCGGTCGAAGCCCATCTGGCCCTTCATCTGGTTGAAGTACTTCTCCTGCTCGTCCCGGAAGCCATAGGCCTCAAGCGCTTCCATCGCCGTTTTATCCAGGCTAAGCGTCGTGTTCGCAAAGAACCCTGCCGCCCGCTTGGCGTTGAAGACCTTCTTCTCATTGACCGAGAACGATAGCAGTTTCCTGTCTGCCTCGTTGTATTCGAGTCTGAACCAGTTGTAGTTACGCTTTATGGTTGCGTCATCATCCAATACGTCGCCGGCATCCAGGATGGCCTGCAGTGCAAGCCGCTGCTGCTCTATCTCGATGTCCAGACTCGCCAGTTCCTCCGCCCTTCGAACCGGATTGAAGTACAGGTTGAGTTTCAGCCTGTCGGCCTTGTGGACGGTGTCCCTATTGCCACGGACCTCATATTCCAAGTCGTATTGTTTGTAATACAGCCTGCTCGCAAGATCCAGCTCCATATCGCCCGGGCGGCCGTCAATGGCGCCGAAGGCAAGTATCTTATCCAACACGAACTTCTGATGTACGCTTACGCACATGATCATCGGCTGACCCCTGAGGATGTACCGCTCCAGGTTCTGGAGGGACTCATAACCGCGGTCCGTCACGAGGATGACCCGCGGGAAGCCCGCATGCTGCAGGTCCGTCAGGATGGTCTCCACGCTGCGCGAGTCCGGGATATTGCCAGGGAACGTCCGGTAGTAGATGGGCATGTGGCTCGTCAGAGAGTATACGACAACCTCAAGCGTCTGCGGAAGCGGGATGCGCTCCTTGTTCTTCCCCCACTTGATGTCCGTGAGGGTCTTCCCCCATGCGGAACGGGACGTGGAGTCTACGGCGCAGAGCTCGTCTTTCTCCAGCCTGGCGGCCCGCAGCTTGAACATCTCCATCCGCTGGGACTCGGTGATGGACTGCGTCAGGCGCGTTATCATTGTCGGGGTCAGTTCCCTGGCAGAGGGCATCTTCGCAATCTTCTGCCAGCGGGACAGGCGGCTATAACTGTATCCGGTCAGGTAGGGAAAGAACGCAAGCGTCAGCACATCCTGAACCATCTCCAGATTCTCGTTGAAGACCACCGTGAGATCCTTCGTGAGGCCCACCTTGGCAGCCACCTGCTCCAGGAGCCACACATCGCCGTAGAACCTGTTGACATCCTCACCCTCATAGGCTTTCCGGCCCAGCTTGTGGTTGCTCGGAAGCTTGTCGATCTCGCTCAGGTCCCACCCTTCCGGGAAGATCAGCTTCTTCCGCTCCTCGACGGACGCATACAGGTACTGTTTCCCCGGAACGAACTTCAGCTCCGGCGTCACCGTGCCCCAGTGGAGCATCGAGTACTTCCGTTTGCCGTCGTCGGTCATCGTATATGGATGCGTCGTCGCGTACATGTATCCGCCGTTCTTATGCAGGGCTACCCTGTAGATGCTGTCCTCGCGCGTTGGTCTTGCCATGGTGTCCGTGTCTTGTATTAATTATACAAATGTATAAATAATATTTGACGTAAACAAGCCTTTCGCGCGCTTTTAGACGTTAATTGTACAATTTGTTGAAAAATTCACGAAAAGAAGATGGCCGGAAGCCATACTTCCAGCCATCTTCAGTTGGTAAACAACACCTTATTGCAAAACAGGGTATCCGTTATCCATATGCCACAAGAGCAGAGGAAGGGGAGACGATGCCGTTTTCGCAAAAGCATTAAGGGGGTCTATCGCCGAGCCCGAGCGGAAATCCGAGTCAGACAAAGCCTGGTTGCCGCTGAATACAACATTAGACATATCCGGGCCTGCTCCCAGCACTCCGTCGTCGATAGTGAAACAGTTCTTAATAGAGATTGATGCCTTGTCGGGAAGGGAGCCGTAAATGCTTCCCACCTTTGCAGCCCCGGCATTGACATTTCCTCCAACAAAGATGGAATTGTTGACCAGGCTGCTTACGGAATTCACTATCTCTATAACCCCGGTAGAGGACAGGGACGCGTATCCCACAACACCTCCGATGGAAGGATGAACCATGGCTTTGTCGCATATAAGCGAATTCAAGTGGGAATAACAATTATAAATATATGCTTTGCTCCCAGCATCGGACAAACGCATCCAGCCGCAGATTCCTGCAGACATAGAGTCGCCCTTCGCAGGGTCACCTCCGGTATCGCAGGAAGTAGCCCGGACAGTTGCGTCCCTTACGCCGCTGTTTACAATGTAAAGATTGCCTTCAGAATCGGGGTATGCATAACCCACAAGGCCGGCGACGCTATATGTACCAGTAACTGTAACCGACCCGTTTACGACGCATTTGGAAATAAGGTTGTTGGCGCCGCCCTTGCATATTGCGCGCCCCACCAGACCGCCCGCACCGTCGCCGCTCGCCTTGACCGAGGTCTTGCCGGTTACATTGCAGGAAATGATAGAGCCGGCATCAAGCCAACCGGCAATACCACCCACATTCTGGACTCCTGACACCTTGGTCTCGCCGGTTACGGTACACTCCGAGACCGTAGATTCATCGGCCTTCTTCATATAACCTATTATTCCGCCGACCAGATTCTTGGATCCGCTTATGACGCTTTGGCTTACTGTACAGGACCCCACGGTTGATTTTTCGAGCAAACCTATCAGTCCGCCAGTGCAATTATCCCCGCTGGTCACTTCACATTCCGACACTTCACAAGAGCTGACGGTCGAAGAAGCAACTACCCATCCGCCTATGGCTCCTGCATCTTCACCGTCGGCATTGATGTTTGATGACTTTGCGGAACAAGACTCGACAATCGCCCCCGTGGCTTTTCCCACAATGCCTCCGACTTCATTATCGGAAGAAATCTTGCAAGCATTTTTGATCTCACATCCTTTGATTACTGCATTGTCGTGGGCGTACCCCACAATACCGCCGGTGAAATCCTTGCTGTTCTTGAGGACTACGGAAGAAGCACTGCAGTTCCGGATTTCGCCACCTGACTGTTCAGCGACTATTCCGCCAAAGATACTGGCTGCAGATTCCATTTCGCTGCCCTCGATATGACAATTGTCGATGGTGCAATCCTCCGCATAACCAACTATACCGCCGGTGATTGGAAAGGAACCGGTATTTGACCGTCCGCTCACCGTGAGGTCTTTGAGAAATGCACCTTTTGCATAAGCGAAAACTCCGCTGCCGGGATTATCGGAGCTGACTCCCGATACTGCAAGCCTGGATATTGTCTTGCCATTGCCGTCGTAGTTTCCGGTAAACGGTTTGGAATAACTGCCGACCGGAGCAAATTCAACAGAATTCATATCGATATCCTCTGTCTGGCGATAGTACTTGCCGGCATATTTCTGATAATCGTCAGAAGCCATGACCTTAGACAGATAGCAAAGATTGCCGGAGGATGATATGAGGAAAGGATCCGCTTCGATTCCGCTGCCTTCGAAACCCTGTCCGTCAGAAGACACCGATTCCATAGCAGTTGCGGGCATCTTGATGACCTTGCCGGCTAAGGTAGTATTGGACTTTGAACTAACTACGCTGGCTATTGCCTTGCCGTCAGGACCAAAGGCCTTCAAGACGAAGCCCTCGCCAAGGCAGGACTCCGGAACCATGAAATAGAAATCCACGGGACTGACGCCGAGAGTCAGGTCGCAATCAAGGTAGATGCGGTTCCGGGAAGGGGAGTCGTTGACTATCTTGACTGATGCAATGCCTTTGGCATCGTAATCGGGAGTTATTTCACAAGTACCCCAAAGAGCATTGGATGAAACGGCGTCCAGCAGCATAAAGCGGGAGACTTTCTCCCCGTTTCCCTTGATACTGAATTTCACAGCACCGAGAATATACTTCATGGAGAAAGAAGTACTGCCGTCGGCCCAGAATGCCGCAGCCACATTGCTGCCTGCGGGACAGTCGCCTATGACCAGCTTACTGGACTGGGCAATATCCACAAGCACCTTATCGTTGTCGGAACCTTCCTTTACAAGACCGTAGGGGTAAACTGCACAAAGCTTTCCGTCAACCCTGGTACGCCCTTCGAACTCAGCGGAATGGCCGTCCTGGCTGATTTTTGCCTTGGATGTACTGAAGCACTCGCCGCGCTCCCAATATGGCTGTGTATCACTACGTACCCAAATGCAATCGTGCTCTTGCCAGCGGGTATCGGTATAGTCTCCCATATCCCCCTCAAAGTGAATCTTAGTATCGGGAGTACCAATAACGGCGCTGAGTTTGACGGTATCACCGGAGACTATGCTGATGACAGGTTCACCTTGCTCTTTATCGCAGGAAACGACAGCAAGAGCAGCAGTAAGCAGTGCCGGAATAAAATATCTTGTTTTCATCACCATTGACCGTTAATGTTATCAAAATTGCTGATAGATCCGTTGTCGTACTCGTTGTAGGAAGCGGACGATTCGAGCCAGGCTCCGCATTCATTGTATATCTTCTCGGCAATGAATTTCATGGCCACGGCCGAATAATGGTCGCTGCAGTTGCGCCTAAGGTCGCCGGAAGTGATTTTCGCGCTCCAGTCAAAGTCGTGCTTCGGCATATTGGGCTGATAGCCTGCTTTCAGGTACTCGAAATTCCATCCCAGGTCGTTAAAACCGTTGACGGCATAAAGGTCAACATAACGGCAGTGGTCATTATAGTGATTTGCAATATGGATAAGCGCCTCTTCCACATCAGGTGTTAGAGTGTCATGAATCAAAACGACGATCTTTACGTGCGGGTATTGTAAGGTAAGCATCTTGACCAGTTTGACATAGGCCTCTACGAAACTGGCATCCGGAAGTCCTTCAGCTTCTTTCAGAGTGGTGCAGGCATCTGCAACTGCATATACCTTGTTCATGGCATCGTCGCCCGGACGGGTCGGGGTGGAGGAAGGGTAACGGACCAGCATCTGCTTGCCCAACATGGGGTAAATGCCATGAGCCCAGTCGTTAGCCCCGCCGTTGATAATTACGATGTCCGGCGAGCCCATACCGCCGTTCTCGATGTATCGGGCATTGAAATCCTGCCCGTACCAGTACTTGTCGCTGTACGAACTGTCGGTACAACGGGTTACTGCAGTACCGGAGAAAGCCAGGTTGGTATCCCATACCGCATTCTTCAGGTAATCGTAGGTAAGCATGTACCAATAGGTCTGGGAAGCGGAAGTAACGTTTCCGTCGCTGGTGGGGTAGTGGCAACGGTACCCGTTGGGCGCACGTGAGCCCTGGTATCCGTGAGGGGCGTATCCATCGAAGGTGGAAAGGGAGTCTCCGATAAGGCTGACCCTCAGGGGTTTCTTCTTGCCCTGTGAAGGATTCTGTGCCATGCCTTCGAGGACTGGATAACCGTTGGCCCCGGCGACCCAACGCTTCAACTGAACAGGGCCGGTATACTTGCCGGTGAACTCGTTGAGCTTTGCCAGCAATTCGCCTCCATTCATCTGCGACAAGCTCATTCCGTTACACTCGTTGCTGCTTCCTGCATTGCTCTTGCCTAGGGCGGGCAGGCTGCTGACGTAGTATGCGTAGTTGAAATTGGTTTTCGTGGGATTGCCTACAAGAGCTCCATACTGGTAGTAATCCGAAGGGATGTCCCGCATCTTGTTAATTATGGCCGTGCCGTATGCAAGAGTATTATAGCACCCCTGTACATTGACTGTCGAGTTAGCGCCGCCCTGTTCGCCGATAAAGCCGCCCATGTCAACTTCCTTGGCCTGCGGGAAGTCACAACGTATGCAAGCAGGGTCGCTGAAACAGTTGACTATATTCAAGCTTGCAGCGGTGGTGCCCATCCTGGCCCAAGCAACAAGGCCGCCAATCATAGTCCACTTTGATGCGGCATAACCGGCGTCAATGATTTCTCCTCCTGCATAAGCACAATTACTGACAGTGATGTCGGAGGCGTCATCGGTAGGATTGCACTCTCCCACGATACCGCCGACAGAGTAGGATGCGGCTACGTTGCAATAAACGGCGCATCCGTCAATTACGACCGTCTGGGGGGTATTCTTATGATATATGTGTGCCACAATACCGCCGGCCCTGTCCTGACCGGTGCGTATCAAGGCATTGGAGCCGACTACACAGTTGCTTATAGTACCGCTCTGCAGCCAGGCCACGATTCCAGCCGCACAGGGATACCAGCAGACAACGTGGGCTTCCACTTCGCAATTGCTTATTGTACAGGTTCCGAGGGCCTCGCCGGCTATGCCTCCTGCGTAATAGTTGTCGCCGGTAACTGTGGAGCCCGCGAGAACTTTGCAATTGTCGATTTTGCTGTTCACAGCCTGTCCTACTATGCCTCCCAATTGCTCGCCTGCAGCAGTGATATCGCCTTTGACTATGCATCCGCTGATTTCCGCATTATTCGCATATCCCACTATGCCTCCAACGCATGAAACAACGGTAACACCCTTGAAATCAGCATATTTTTCATCATGAATGAAACCGCTGACGTCGCAGTTTTCAATTTTGCCGCCATCCATGTATCCGACGATTCCACCGCATGCGCACTTCACAAATTGCACCTGGGCCTGGACGCCGATGTTGCTGAACGTAGTGTTGACGGCACGTCCGGCAATGACCCCCTGCTCGCCGTTATCTCCGGCATTTTTATAACCGTCTATCTTCAGGTTGCTTATGACCGCACCGTCAGTATAGGCGAACAAGGCTGCTGCGGCTCCGTTAGCTGGAACCGGAGCAAGGTTGCTGATAGTGAAACCGCCTCCGTCGTAGCTGCCCTTAAAAGGCTTATCCTTGTTTGCAGCGATGCAGTCAAGAGCAACTTCATTCATGTTTATGTCTGCGGTCTGACGGTAATGCTTGTCTATGTATTTGTCTGCATACTCTCCGCCCGTAAGGAAGGCAAGGACTGCAAGTTCGCCCGGAGTTGAAACGATGTACGGGTCGCTTTCGGTACCGCTGCCTTTTGCAAAAGGCTTCTGCTCTCCGCCAGCAGGCAGAATCTGGTTGGCCGATACGGTGCTGGGATTATTGTTCACGATGCTGTGTACAACTGAGCCGGATGCATCATACATTGTAACAGTAAAGCCCTTGGCAAAAGCACCTGCAGGTACCACGGCATAAAAATCGACAGGAGAGTCGAGAGATAGCTGAATACCTTCCGAACAATCAAGGATAATCTGATTGCGCTCCTCGGCACTGTTTTTCCATTCAACTGAAGTAATGGAGTCTTCTCCCGGAGTGATAATGCAGTCACCCCACAATGCGAAGCCGGGGTCATTGTCTGTAATCACGACACGGCTTACCCCGACATAGCCCTTGAGGGATAGCCTGACGGTTCCTGCGATGCTGGAAAAACGGGCATGGGTGCCTTCTTTCCACACTGCCGCGCTGATATTGGCACCGCTGCCAAAGCTGCCTGCATGGTATCGCTGGGTTTGTGGTACCCGCACAGTTACTTTGGAATTGTCTGAACTTTCGGCAACAGCCGAATACGGATAGACGGCCACATAAGGCCCTTTGTTCAGCAGTTCACCGGTAAACTTGGCAATTTTGCCTCCGTTTTCCAATGAAGATGCATCTGTTGTGAAGTCGCTGCCGGGAGAAGCCTCAGGCTGGGATGCGGAACGCACCCAGATAACATCCGAAGCCTCCCACAGGATTGGGACCTCAAGCCCATCGGCAGCGCCGAGGCAGGACTTTGTGCCTATTTGCTCGGCAGTTAAGGTAACAGTCTTGAATTCAGGCAGTTCCTCCGGCTCCGGCGGGACCGGCTTGATGCAGGCCGGAATGCACAGAATAAAGAGGGACAAGCCCAAAAGAATGATTTTTTTCATAGATAGTATAAATATAAGAATAGTGTATTTATTCCGGGTGGTTAATCAAAACTGAAGCTTGGCATATAAGAAATAGTGGTCGCTTGGCCAGATTCCACGCGGAGAGTCTTTAATAATTTCCGCATCCAGCACCTTGACTCCGCCGCGGGTGTAAATAAAATCAATTCTTCGCCCTTTGGGTCGTTCAAATTTCCATCCATGAGCTGTAAAGCCGGCTTCTTCGTGCCCGTGTACAGCCTCATACACATCTTGCCAACCTGCATTTGTCAACAACGCATACGGCTCGTCTTTAATGCCGGAATTAAAATCTCCGAACAACAATTGAGGGAAATCTTCAGCATATTGGGCCGCTTCGGCAACGATAACTTCCGTCTGTTTGGTTTTGGCCAGTTTGGTTATGTGATCCAGATGAGTGTCAAGAACCCTGAACACCCTGCCGGTTTTCTTGTCCCGGAGCCGTACCCAGTTGCAATGACGGGCGCGGGAAGATTCCCAGGAGATGCTGCCGGCGGCAAGGGGAGTCTCGGACAACCAGTAGCAACCTTCGGATATCAGTTCATACCGGGATTTGCTGAAGAAGATAACATTCTTGCCAATAAGGTGATAGCCTTCTGTCCAGGGGTCCATCTCGGGACCTTCGAAACCGAAAGCTATATAGCCGGAGAGTTTCTTCTTCATGTATTCGTAAGACTCGTAAATGACTTCCTGCATACAGATTATGTCCGGCTTGCGGGACTTGATCACTTTCAGGCAGACATCCTTCCTGTCATCCCAGCGCCGGCCATCCACCTCATCTGCAGGAAGGCCTGAGATGCGAATGTTACAACTCATGACATTATGCGTCACCTGAGCTGAAGCCGAAATCCATGTAAGTAGACCAATTAGAATGATAATCAGCCTTTTCATTATCCAAGAAAACCAA
>CAMKQN010000078.1:0-9207 GCA_946414935.1 uncultured Bacteroidales bacterium | reverse complement strand
CGTGAGGGTCTCTGATGAATCCGGAGCAGTTCTGTACGAAGAAATAGTTCAGCGACCAAAAAAATTCGACAAAGATATCCAATAATCACTTTTACTTACAGTTATGAAGAATTATTTTGATTTGAGCGGCCGTGTTGCCGTAGTTACCGGAGCATCTACAGGACTTGGTCTTCAGATGGCTAAGGCTTTTGCCAGCCAGGGAGCCAACCTGGTTCTGCTTGCAAGACGTATGAACCTTCTCGAAGAGAATGCCAAGGCTATTCATGAAGAATTCGGGGTGGAGGTCCTTCCTTTTGCTTGCGATATTACCGACACCGAGAAAGTTAAGGCTGCCGTAGCCGCTACTATGGAGAAGTTCGGAAGGGTAGATATCCTGATGAACAATGCCGGAACAGGTGCCGTGGCTCCCGCTGAGGAGATTACCGACGAGCAGTTCAAGAAAGAGTTGGACATCGACCTTTTCGGAACCTTCAATTGCTCCCGCGAATTCGGTAAAGAAATGATTAAGGCTGGATACGGCCGTATTATCAATATTGCATCTATGTATGGTCTGGTAGGCAACCTCATCGTGGGATCCGCACCTTATCATGCCGCCAAGGGTGGAGTGGTGAACCTTACCCGCGCACTCGCCGCCGAGTGGGGTAAATACGGCATCACCGTTAACAGCATATGCCCAGGCTACTTCTATACAGACCTCACTACCGCAACCCTGGATTCCGATTATTTCCAGGCAATCGCAAAGAACAATATCCCTATGGGACGTTACGGCAAGTCCGGAGAGCTCGACACCTGCGCTCTCTTCCTGGCTTCTCCTGCCAGCACTTACGTGAACGGACAGAACATCGCCGTTGACGGCGGATATACCTGCATTTAATTATTTGACTTCTTTACGCATAAGGGGCCGGCCAAAAGAAAATGGCCGGCCTCTTTGGGTTATAAAAAAATAGGGAAAGCTTACTGCGTCGCACCGCTACAACCTCATACCCTTGCTGCCTTCCGGCCCTGGGGGAGTTTTGAGGGAGCTGGTCGCACAGGACTTTCCCTAAAGTGCAAAGGTAGTAATAATTTGGAAATTACAAACAATATCTCAGTCCTTTTGAACCTTATATACTGTCGAAAATCAGGGGCAGAATATCATCCACTTTTTCAAATTTCCAAACCTTTTTGCCGCCAACCATTATCACGCTCATGGGCTTCCCGGACTTGGCCTGATACTGTGCCATTACCTGCCGGCAGGCGCCGCAAGGCGTGGCCGGTTCGTCCGTAATGCGCCCGTAAATGCCGCCGGCAAGTGCTATGCTGCACATATCTTTGTCCGGATACTTTGCTCCGGCGGCAAACATGGCGGTGCGCTCGGCGCAGAGCCCGGATGGGAACGCTGCGTTCTCCTGGTTCGCACCGCGCACTATCTGCCCGTTGGACATGCGTACGGCCGCCCCTACGTTGAAGTGGGAGTAAGGGGCGTAAGAACCCTTCATGCCTTCGATTGCCGCCTGTGCTAGTTCACGGTCTTCGGCGTTCAGTTCGTCAATGGACGTGAATTCCTGATATCTGACATTTATCTCTTGTTCTGTCATCGGTTATAGTTTTGCGAATTATGTTTCAATCTTCGGGCCTATTGGCCGGTAAACTGGGCTTTCAGCCTGGCGATCTTCTCGTCGGCGTCAGCTCCCTTGGCTCCGAAGTAGAATTTTATCTTGGGTTCGGTGCCGGAAGGCCGGACTGATACCACGTCTCCGGCTTCGTCGAAGAACTGCAGGACATTCGATTTGGGTTGTCCGGTTTTCTCGGTATCGAGGTAGTCGATCATCTTGGTCAGCTTGGAGCCACAGAGCTCCGCAGGAGGCGTGCTGCGCAAACCGGCCATAATCTGCTGGATTTCCTGAGCTCCGCTGATGCCCTTCCGCACCAGGCTCACGAGACCTTCCTTGCGGTAGCCGAATTCGGCGTAAATCTGCTGCAGCAACTGATAGAGGGTCATGCCGTTATCGGCTGCCCATGCGGCACATTCCGCAATCATCATGCAGGTTACGGGGGCATCCTTGTCACGTACGAATTCGCCCACGTTGAAACCGTAGCTTTCCTCGCCGCCGCAGATGAACTCGCCGCCCTCGGCCTCCTTGCGCTTCACTACTTCGGCGATGTACTTGAAGCCTGTAAGCACGTTGTAAACAGGTACTCCGAAGCTCTTGCAAATGTCGGAGATGAGTTCGGTGGTTACTATTGTCTTAACCACATATTTGCCTTCGGTCAGTTTGCCCAGCTCTTTCCAGCGCCTGAGGATGTAGTAAGTCAGCATGGAAGCGGTCTGGTTGCCGTTGAAGAGTACAATCTTGCCATCGTTGTCGCGTACCGCGATGCCTACGCGGTCGGCGTCCGGGTCGGTTGCGATTACCAGGTCGGCACCGGTCGCCTCGGCTTTTTCGATGGCCAGCTTGAGCGCCGCCGGTTCTTCCGGGTTAGGGGAGACGCAGGTGGGGAAGTTGCCGTCGGAAACATCCTGCTCGGGTACGTGTATTATATTCTCGAAGCCGCTGCGCTTGAGTATTTCAGGTACGAGGCGCACTCCGCAACCGTGGAGCGGAGTGTACACTATCTTGAGGTCCTTATGCCTTGCTACGGCGTCGGGGCTGAGACGCAGGGAAAGCAGGTCGCGCAGGTATTGCTCGTCAACCTCGGCGCCCATGGATTCGATTTCTCCGCAGCGTAGTCCGGCTTCGAACTTCACCATGGAAGGGTCGCTGACTTTTGCAACCTCGGCAACTATCGCCTTGTCAACGGGTGCGGTTACCTGTCCGCCGTCGGACCATGAGACCTTGTAGCCGTTGTATTCTTTGGGGTTGTGGGAGGCGGTTATCATGATTCCGGCCACGGCTTTCTTGAGACGCACTGCGTAGCTCATTTCAGGGGTGGGGCGGATGTTGTCGAATATGAACACGTGTATGCCGTTGGCGGAGAGGACGTCGGCTGCGATGCGCGCGAAGTCTTTGCTGTTGTTGCGGGAATCGTAGGATATGACTACGCGGGGGTCGTCGCCGTCGTAGTTCTTGAGGATATAGTTGGCAAGTCCCTGGGTGGCCATGCCGACGGTGTAACGGTTCATCCTGTTGGTGCCCACTCCCATTATTCCGCGCAGACCGCCGGTGCCGAATTCAAGGTCTTTGTAGAAAGCGTCCTCGAGGGCGGCAGGATCTTCGTTGCGAAGCTTAAGGATTTGCATTTTTGTAGCCTGGTCGAAGTCTCCGTCTAGCCAGTTCTGTACTTTGAGTTCAAATTCTTTCATATTTCTTTACAAGTTTCATCCTTTGTTTCGAATACGCGTCCGGGGTAGCGTTCAATAATCCTGCGGTTATGGGTAACCATCACGATAGCGGTACCTTGCTCTTTGTTGATGCGCATCAGCAGCTGGAGAATGCCGTCTGCGGTTTCCGCGTCGAGGTTGCCTGTAGGCTCGTCTGCTATGATGACTTCAGGAGAGTTTAGGATGGCACGGGCTATAGCTACCCGCTGCTGTTCGCCGCCGGAAAGCTGATGCGGCATCTTGTGCGCCTTGGTCTGCATCCCTACGGACTCCAGGACTTCGAGGATGCGCTTGTCCATGGCTTCCCTGTCTTTCCATCCCGTGCTTTTGAGCACGAACTCCAGATTAGCTTCCACGCTCCTGTCCATCAGCAGCTGGAAATCCTGGAAAACTACGCCGAGCTTGCGGCGCAGCATGGGAATGTCGCGGCTGCGTATAGCGTTGAGATTGTATCCGCAAACTTCCCCCTTACCGACTTGGAGAGGGTTTTCAGCTATTATGGTACGGATTATGGATGTTTTGCCGGTACCTACTTTTCCGACGATGTATACGAGGTCGCCCTGACGGACTTCCATATTGATTCCGTAAACGACGATGCTTTCGCCGTTGGTAATGTCAGCATCTTTGAAAAATATCACATTTTTCATGATTTTTCTGGCCTTAAACTCTGCAAATATAAGTTATTTTGAGTAAATTTGTAAGTTAAAACAGTAAATTTATGCGTGTAAGATTTTTAATGGCTGCCTTTTTGCTCTCCGCTTCGCTTTTTGCGGCTCCGGATGAGAACCAGAAGCTCTTGAAAGAGGCTGTCAATCTATATAACAACGGGATGTACGAACGTGCCGCCAGCTTGCTGGACAGGCTTAAGGGGGATGCGACGGCCGAGGGCTATTCCATCCTTTGCGCCGTGAAGATGAAGGCCGAAAATCTTGATTCGAGGATGGAGGATTACGAGAACCAGTGGCACGAAACCCCTGTCTCGGGCCAGATAGACTGGGAGTATGCCCGATTGCTCTTTGATCAGTCCCGCTATAGAGATGCCGCCGCAAGGCTTGCCAGGGTGGATAATAAAATGCTGGATGAGACAGATTTCCCGGAACTGGCATTCAAGCAGGGCTATTGCGATTTCGTCAACGGTAATTTTGCCGGCGCCCGCAGCCACTTTCTGGATCTCGAGGATCTGCCTATGTCTGATTTCAAGGCGCCTGGCCGTTATGCCATGGCTTCAATGTCATACGGCCGGAAAGATTTCAAAGACGCCCGGAAATGGTTCGAGATGTCTGCCTCGGATCCCCGGTTCGAAGAGCTTTCCAAGTTCTATCTCGTTGATTGCCATTTTAATCTGAAAGATTACGATTATGTGCTCAGCGAAGGTGTTGCGGAGTACGGGAGACAACCTGCCCAGAGGCAGACCAGGCTTGCCCGTATGATTTCGGAATCATATCTGGTGCGGGGACAAAAGGCAAAAGCCAAGGAGTATTACTATGCCATATCCAAAGAGAATATGTCCAGGGCCGACTGGTTTTATGCAGGATCCGTTTTGTACGCCGTGGAGGACTGGAAAGGGGCAATAGAGAATTTCAGCAAGATGAACGCCCGCACCGATTCTCTTGGACAGATTGCCAACTATCAGATGGCCAACGCTTTCATTAAGACCGGTAACAACGTTGCGGCTATGAATGCCTTCAACGAGGCCTCGCAGCAGAAATGGAATCCAGCCATGACGGAGGACGCGCTTTTCAATTATGCAAAACTTGCCTTCGACCTGAACAAGGACACCAGACCCTTCTCCAGGTACATTTCAAGCTACAATACCTCAAAACGGGGAGATGAGATTTACAACTACATGGCCCTGGCGTCACTTTACAACCACGACTATGCAGGGGCTGTGGAGGCCTATGACAAGATAGACTATCTGGACAAGGAGCAGCAGAGTAATTACGTGAAAGCATATTTCCTCCGTGGCGAACAGCTCATTTCGAGCGGGGCATACCGGGATGCAGTACCGTGCCTTAAGGCTGCCGCCTACTACTTGCCCAAGTATGACAAAATCAACCAGTTGTCCCGGTATTGGCAGGCTGAAGCGTACTATCGTTCGGAGAATTACCAGGAGGCTATAAAGCTTTTCTCGGAGCTGTATAACCAATCCGCCCTGGAAACTGAACCGGAAGGCCGGCTGCTTTCCTACAATGTGGCATATTCTCACCTGAAGGCCGCTGAATACAGTCCTGCAGCCCGCTGGTTCGATATTTACCTGAACGAGGGGGACAAGGATGTACGCAAGGATGCCCTGCTCCGCCGCGGAGACTGCGATTTCGCCCGCCGCGACTATTCCGCCGCCATCGGGGCATACCGCAATGCCGTCAAGGAAATCGGCGTGAGCGAAGATATATATCCATACCACCAGCTGGCTCTCTGTTATGGCCTTACAGGGGATAAAAAAGCCAAGGCCGAAGCTCTCTCCTTCGTGATGCAGGCTAATCCGGAAACCCCTATGTATGCCGAAGGCTTGTATGAACTCGGCAGGGCCTATATGGACATAAACGATAATTCCAGGGCTCTGACCGCCTTCAGTCTGTTGCGGGACAATTCTTCCAACAAGAGCGTCCGGGCGAAGGCGTTGATAGGCATGGGCATGGTGAGCCGTAACACCAAAGACTACAAACAGGCCCTGGCGTGCTACAAGGAGGTAGTGAAACTGGTGCCGGGAAGCCAGTACGGCGAGGATGCCCTGTTTGCAATAGAATCCATTTACCAGACCCTCCAGACTCCGGAAAAGTACCTGGAATACGTGGAAGCCAACAATCTCACGGCCGGAAAATCCGATACTGATAAAGAAGATTTGTATTTCAATACCGCCGAGCAAGTGTACCTTGCCGGTAATTATACCCAGGCCGCCTCGTCCCTTCAGAAGTATCTCGACAGCTATCCAAACGGCAGCCATGTGACTAATGCATATTTCTATCTTGCAGAGTCTTTTGCTGCTCTCGACAATAAGGAAAAAGCCTGCGATTACTACGACAAAGTCGTCGCGGCGTCTGACGCAGGATCTTTTGCCGAAACTTCCATGCTCCGTTCCGGAGAGCTGAATTACAGCCTTGAACGTTATGCCGCAGCATATGATGTGTACCTGCGTCTCCGGGATAACGCCAAACTTGACGGCAACCGCATCCAGGCATTGTTCGGAATGATGCGCTCCGCATACAAGGGCCGTTCCTATGAGCAGGCGTCCGAAGCCGCGTCGGCCGTTTCCGCACTGCCCGGACTGACCCAGGGACAGAAGCGCGAAGCCTCGTATATCAAGGCCAAGTCTTTGCTTTCCAGCAGCCGCAGGGACGAGGCTATGGACGAATTCCGCAGCCTTGCCGCACAGCCATCCACTGCCGAAGGTGCAGAAGCGAACTACATACTCATCCAGGACCAGTTCGACAGGGCCGATTATGATGCGGTGCAGAAGAGTGTATTCAACTTCTCGGACAAGGCAGGCGGACAGAATTACTGGCTGGCCCGTTGTTACATCACCCTTGCCGACACTTTCGTCCAGATCGGCCAGACAGCGCAGGCCAAGGCTACGCTGGCCAGCATCAGGGATGGCTATACACCTGAAAGGCAAGATGATGATATCCAGGATATGGTACAATCCAGGCTGAACAAACTTAACTAGCATCCAAGTATGAAACGTTCCATTATACTATTTGCAGCACTCGCGATACCGTTCGGCCTTTCTGCCCAGAACCTCAATCCTGAGGTGCAAGTGACCAATGAATACGTATCCCAGATAAATGACGTGGTGAAGCAGGGGCCGGCAATGACGGTGCCCGATTCGATGCTGCGTTTCGACTATCACTTCGATTACTCGGTTTTCGAAACTCCGTACAAGGGAGCATACGAGTTTTCTCCATATTCCGTGTCGATTACCCCTGCAGCCGGTGGGTACGATGGCCGCAAGCTCTATCTGAGGGCAGGTGCAGGATATGTGCTGAAACCCGAGCTGGATGTATTGTGGGCTGCGGTTGACGGGAAGAAAATGGCGGTCAACCTGTTTGCCGGGGGCGACGGCTTCCTGGGCAATTATCTTGGCATAGGGAAAGATACTTTTGTCTCGGATAAGTCGGTGAAGCACTTCGGCTGGGATTTTGGAACCAAAGCCGGAGTTGACACCCGTATCAATATCGGACAAGCCGTACTTCGCGCTGAAATCGGTTATGAAGGCATTTTTACCGGGCATGAGTTGTACCAGCGGGGCTTCGGTCATGCACCTTATGCCAGCGTAAAGCTTAAAAAGGACAATGCCGACGGTTTCGCTTATGCGGCGTCTGTGAGTTACCGCTATGTAAACGACCATGTGGAAGGCTGGGGCCCTCTCCAGGACCATGATATCCGCCTGAACGCTACGGTGTCACCTTACGTCAACCGGAAATGCCGGGTAGGGATGGATATCTCCTTCGCTTACAATACTTTCTATTATACGGCGGAGGTTCATCCCCACATCGTTTTCCGTGCCGGGAAGTGGGATTTCGACGCCGGTCTGAGGCTGGACTGGTTTGACGGACGATCCATAGTTCAGGACTTAAATCCTCGTCCGGATGTGAGGGCTACGCTGCATCTGTTCAAAAACCGTTTCGACATTTATGCAGGAGCCGTAGGACGTGATTATGTTATGTCTTTCTGGGACTACAAAGTCCGTGCACACCGTTATTTTACCAATTACGTGGATCCCCGTCCCGTCCAGGAGATTGCAGACTGCTTCCTGGGCTTCCGCGGCTTCACCGGCTTCGGACTCAGGTATGATGTAAAGGCAGGATACCGTTTCCTGGAAGATGTTCCGTTCTGGGCCGTCAGCGCAAGCGGAGATGAAGACATACGTTTTGTGAGCTGCAATCTGCTTCATGCCGATGCTGAACTGAACTGGACCTCAAAACGTTTCGATGTAGAAGCCGCCGCTCACTATATCTGGCTGCCGGAGGAACTTGAGGACCGGGTTTTCGCTCCTTCCACAGTTACCGCCGACCTTAAGGTAACGTACAATTGGTTCAGGCGGATTTATGCCGGATTGAGCGGTGGCATGGCAAGCTCCCGCCGGGCAATGGTGGGCGCCAATGCCGTAGAAATCCCCTGGTATATCGATTTGGGAGCATACGCGGAGTATAAGCTCAACAGCAAGCTTGGATTCTGGCTGAAGGGCAGCAATCTCCTGAATCAGGAGATCAGGCAGAGCCCGATGTTTTGCCAGTACGGGCCGTCGGTCATAGCAGGCGTCACCCTGAGTTTGTAATTTTTTGTGTAAATTTGTGAGTTTAAATAGATATTATGATTGATCAGGAAGAGATGAAGCAGGCGGAAGAACAGTATTCTGCTAACAGTATCCAGGTTCTTGAAGGACTCGAGGCAGTCCGCAAGCGCCCCTCAATGTATATTGGCGACGTGTCCGAACGCGGCCTCCATCACCTTGTGTATGAGGTCGTTGACAACAGTATAGATGAAGCTATGGCGGGCTTCTGCGACAGTATAGACGTGCGCATCCTGGAAGGAAATTCCATACGCGTCCGGGATAACGGCCGCGGCATTCCTACTGGCATGCACGAAAAGGAGCACCGTTCAGCCCTGGAAGTGGTACTTACAGTACTCCATGCAGGAGGTAAGTTCAGCAAGGACAGCTATAAAGTGTCCGGTGGCCTGCACGGCGTGGGCGTATCCTGCGTGAATGCCCTCGCAGACAGCCTGGTAGCGGAAATTCACCGTGAAGGCAAGATCTTCGTCCAGAAGTATTCCAAGGGAAAACCCCTTGGCCCGGTAGAAGTCGTGGGAGACGCCGATGACACCGGAACCATTATAACCTTCCATCCCGATCCGGAGATCTTTACCCAGACTACAGTTTACCGCTATGATACTCTTGCCGCCCGTCT
>CAMKQN010000077.1:0-9224 GCA_946414935.1 uncultured Bacteroidales bacterium | reverse complement strand
GCCACACTGATAATGTGGAGGTCCGCGGTTCAACTCCGCGCGGGCCTACTTTTTTAACTTGTTACGGGGGTATAGCTCAGCTGGTAGAGCACATGCTTTGCAAGCATGGGGTCAGGAGTTCGAATCTCCTTATCTCCACAATTTCAGATCCGGTCAGTTTTGACCGGTTTTTTTGCCTTAAAGAAAGAGCCCGGCTGTTGTCAGCCAGGCTCTTGATTTTTCTGTTTGGTCCGCAATTAAGCGAGTTTTTCAGCTACTTTGTCAATGGCGTCCTTAACGGTGGCGATGTTGCTGGTTTCCTCATCGGGAATCTTGATTCCGAAAACCTTTTCAAACTCCATAAGGAGCTCAACGGTGTCGAGAGAATCAGCGCCAAGGTCATTGGTGAAATTCGCGGTCTCAGTAACCTCAGAAGGCTCAACGCCGAGTTTGTCAACGATGATAGCCTTTACTTTTTTTACGATCTCTTCGTATTCCATAATATTTGGGTTTATTAATTAGTACTTTCGTTCAAGTGGACAAAGATATGCATAATTATTGGGATTTGCAACCGTCGTCGAAATCAGCCCGGCAAGCCGTCCGCCTGCTCAGCCGTATTGCCGTGTTCGCTCAAGTGGCTTATTATGCGCCGGGCAAGAGCCGGCCCCACAAGTGCCCCCACTTCCTTTTCCCCGGCCTTTGTGATTCTGGCTACAGAGCCGAAGTGCAGCATCAGGCGCTCCTCCGTGCGCGGCCCGACTCCGGGAATATCCCGTAGTGCGCTGTGAATGGATGCTTTGCTCCGGAGCGAACGGTGGAAGGTGATGCCGAAACGGTGCGCCTCGTCGCGAATCTGCTGCAGTACTTTGAGAGCTCGGGAGTTCCGGTCGATGAAGAGGGGATAGGGGTCTCCTACCCGTATCACTTCTTCCAGGCGCTTTGCGAGCCCCACCACGAACATCCTGTCTTGTAGTCCGAGCTCGCATACAGCCTGCCATGCGAAGTTGAGCTGCCCGGCGCCGCCGTCTATCACAACCAGCTGCGGCAGGTCGTCGGGAGCTTCCTCCAGCATACGTGCATACCTCCGGTTGACCACTTCTTTCATGGAGGCGTAGTCGTTGGCGCCGATTACGGTTTTTATCTTGAAACGCCGGTAGTCTTTCTTGCTCGGCTCTGCTTCCCGGAACACGACGCAGGACGCCACCGGGTTCGTACCCTGGAGGTTGGAGTTGTCGAAACACTCGATGTGCCGGGGCAAGTCTTTCATACCCAGGGCCTTGCGAAGGTCCTCCATCACCCCCTGCCTATATTCGTCCGGATTGGTATGCTCCCGCTGCTTGAGAGAATTGAAGTGGAACTCCTTGGCGTTCTTCGCGCTGAGCTCCAGAAGCGACAGCTTGTCGCCGCGCGCCGGAATGGTGAACTCCACGCCTTCCAGCTCCACGTCGGGCAGGAACGGCACTACTATTTCCTTCGAGAGCTCCCCGAATTTCCTTTCGATTTCGCATATGAAGCTGCTCAGCACGGAAGCCTGCTCCTCTTCTATCTGCATCTTGAATCCCAGATTGAGGCTCTGGATTATTGCTCCGCCGCGCACACGCAGGAAATTGCCGAAAGCATCGGAGCCGTCGAAAATGATGGTGAAGACATCCAGGTCCCTGTCTGCGGCGGAAGTGATAATCGACTTTGCGTAGTGCTTTTGCAGCGACTCCATCCGCTCTTTGCAGTACTGGGCGGCTTCGAAGTCCAGGCTGTCGGCGGCTTTCAGCATGGCCGCCTTGTATTTGCCTATGACTTCGTTCACTCCGCCCTTCAGCAGATGCACGATTTCTTCTATCCAGCCATCGTATTCTTCCTGGGAAATCTTGCCTATGCAGCAGCCGCGGCAACGCCCTATATGGAAGTCGAGGCAGGGACGGTATTTGCCCCGTAGTATGGCCTCGGAGTCTATCTTGAGTCGGCAGCTGCGCAGCGGATAGTTGGCGGAAAATAGCTCCAGAAGCGCTTTCGCATGGTAAACGGAGCTGTACGGCCCGAAGTAGCGGGCTCCGTTCTTCTCCACCCTGCGTGTCAGGAACACCCGTGGAAACGGCTCCGACGTGACGCATATCCAGGGATAGGTCTTGCTGTCCTTGAGCATGATGTTGTACCGGGGCTTGTACTGCTTGATGAGGTTGTTCTCAAGCAGCAATGCGTCGGCCTCGGTCTCTACCACGGAGTACTGCACGTCGGCAATCTTGCTTACCAGCAGGCGGGTCTTCACGTTCAGCCTTTCCGGGTCCACGAAATATTGGTGTACCCGTTTGAACAAGTCCTTAGCCTTGCCCACGTAGATGACCGTGCCCTTGTCGTCGTAATAGCGGTAAACTCCGGGATTATGCGGCAGCAGCTCAATCTTTTCCCTGACTTCCATAGGGGGTAAGTCTAACTATAAGCTTCTCAGGCTTAACGCAAACCCTCCGCTGCGGGCCATCTTTACCTGGAATACATCCTTGGAGGAGACCACGGAACGGGTGATTACGTACGATTGCGGGGCGCTTTCGTAATCGGCATCCGGGCCGTCGGCGTAAAGCACTGCCTCATAGCTCTTTCCGGGCTCCAGGAAATCCAGGCTCACAGAACTTTCGTGGGCCTGCTCTCCGCAGACGCCTCCCACGAACCATACGTCGTGCGCCTTGCCTCCGGCATACACGAACTCGTACGCACCGGATTTACCGCAGAGGCGTCCGGAATTGAGGGTTTCAAGCCTGGGCTTGCGGGCCGTCACTATGTATTCGCCGGGCTCGGCCTCGAGATAGATGCTCTTTTCCCAGTCCACCGCTACGTCTTTGATGAATTGGAAGGCATCCGGGAAGCGCTCGTAATTCTCGGGCAGGTCCGCGGCCATCTGCAGCGGAGAATAGAAGGTCACGTAGAGGCCCAACTGGTTGCCTATGGTATGGCGCATCTTGCCTTGTTGCCCCGGTGCGGTAACCGACATATCCTGCTCGAAAATGCCCGGAGTGTAGTCCATGGGACCTCCTTGCAGGCGGGTGAAAGGCAGCACGCAGCTGTGCCCGGGATTGATTGCCCCGCGATACTCAGTGCCCATTGCGGACTCGTTGCCTATGAGATTGGGCCAGGTGCGGCACAGGCCGGTAGGTCGCACAGCTTCGTGGGCGTTCACCATAATGTGGTGCTTTGCAGCCTCTTTCAGGGCGTACAGATAATGGTTTATGAGCGGCTGGCTGTAGTGGTGTTCACCGTAAGGAATGATGTTGCCCACGTAGCCGCTCTTCACGGCATCGTAGCCATATTGGTTCATGAGCTCGTAGGCAGCCTCCATGTGGCGCTCGTAATTTACGGTGGATGAAGAAGTTTCGTGGTGCATTACCAGGCGTATGCCCTTTTCGTGGGCATACTGGTTCAAGGCCGGCAGGTCGAAATCCGGATAAGGGGTCACGAAATCGAATACGTAGTCTTTCTGGTGGCCGAACCAGTCTTCCCAGCCTTCGTTCCAACCTTCGATGAGCAAGGCGTCAAAGCCGTTTGCCGCCGCGAAATCTATGTAGCGTCGTACATTGGCATTGTTCGCTCCGTGCTGCCCGTGAGGCTTAAGGGACTTGTAATCAGTCACTCCCAGCTGCACGGAAGGCAGGTCCCAGGTGTAGCTCCACTGGGTCTTCCCGGTAATCATCTCCCACCATACACCCATATACTTGACGGGATGGATCCAGCTCACGTCTTCAATGGCACAAGGCTCGTTGAGATTGAGAATTAGCCTGGAGGCCAGCACTTTACGTGCGTCGTCCACCACCAATACGGTGCGCCATGGAGTCACGCAGGGTGCCTGCATACGGCCCTTGATGCCCTCTGCGTCAGGGGTGAGCCAAGTGCGGAAAACCATTTTCTTGTCATCCAGGTCGAGGTTGGTGGTGGGGTAATTCACTACCGCTGCCTCGTGGATGTTAATGTAGAGGCCGTCATCCGTCTTCATCTGCAGGGAGGTCTGCACTCCGGTGGGCGAGAAACCGGTGGCGGAAGCATTGCCCAGACGCATCTTCTCGGAGCAGCTGCGTATTTCGCTCAGGCGGCTATGGGTATAGTTGTACTCCTGTGTGTCGTAGTCGCCGCTGATCCACCATGCCATGTGGTCGCCGCCCATGGCGAATTCTGTAAGTTCCTCTTTGATATTGAAATAGCGCAACTTGTTCTCCAGCGGGAATTCGTAGCGGAAGCCAAGTCCGTCGTCGTAGATACGGAAGCGTATCCGCATCACCGCCCCTTTGCCGGAGGCGTTGCCGGGGTCTCCGGAGTAGTCAGGATCCGTTGCGCTTACCCCGCTCTGGGGAGCTTTTATGCCTTCCGGCTTTTGCTCCAGGGTAACGGTCATCTCATTGTAGCAGTTTCGTATGTCACGCTCCTCGCCCCATACCGGGTGCCAGGTTTCATCAGCGGAGCCAAAATCTACGGAGCTTATTGTGAAATCCTTGGAAAGCCAATTGCCGTCGGTGAGTTCAAAACCCAGGCGTGACGGCGCTATTACGGTTTTGCCCTTGCGTACGAGTTGGTACATGGGGGAGCCGTCAGGAGCGATTCCGAAACTAACTGACAGAGAGCCGTCCGGGCTGCTTACCGATTTGTCGAATGATATTGTGGAAACTTTGTTGCAACCGCAGGCCAGCACTGCAAGCGCTGTGGCAAATAGGATGGAAAACCTTCTCATAGAATGTATTGTCGTAACACACAATAATAACAATTCCGGAGCGGAATTCCAAATATCACCGCTGTTGCATTAGTGAAACAAATTGCTCAGACGACATTATTATCATGCCTGTCGAACTCTTTCTTCCAAACATTTCTTTGTCATTTGTAATCAAATAGTCGCAATTTGAAGATTCTGCGTGAGCGAACTGAGCATTGTCTTCAAAGTCCGGCATTTCAGAATTAAGGGCTTCTCGAATATCATGTGAGTCTATACTATCCATATTTATATGCAGAGTGAGCCAATCTATGAATTCTTCAGTCTCGGCACATGATGATCCTGCTTTCTTCACAATATATGCTGCGTCTATAATGCTTTGGGTTGTAATCACCAAATTGTACAAATTCTGTCGTGCTCCTTCAAAAATAATCTGGGCATCTTGTCTGTGTATTCTTTCGTACACCAGATAATCTAAAAGGATATTAGTGTCGACAAATGCTTTCATAGTCCATACTTTTCTGCTAAATAGGCGAGTTTAGGATCAGCGTCGAGTTCTTCCTTTGATAGCTTACGCAGGTGTACCGTGCCCGAAAGTCTTTGGATTTCATCTGAGATCTTGAAATCGGGTCCCAGTTTAGGGAAAATAATATCTGTCTCTTTATCCAATACGTGTTCTATATAGCTGTTGAAGGAGCGATGTTCTTTATTTGCGTTGCGCTTCACTCGTTGGTAGAGTTCCGTGGGAAGGCGGAGAACCGTTTGTATCCTTGCTTGAGCTTCCATATATGATATCACTTTTTCGCAAATGTAATCAAAATTCTTTGAATTTGGAATACTGCTTATAAGTTAGTAACTTTATAATTCAAAGAACACATGATGAAGACACTTACGGCTATTCTTGCGCTTGTCGCAACTGCTTGTACAACAGTAAATTCCATTCAACCTTTCAGCTATTCCGGGCAAAGGGTCCCATTTAATGATTCCTGGTCCTTCTCGCTGGAGGGCGCCCCCGCGCGTACCATTTCGCTGCCTCATGACTGGGGCGTCGAGGGCCCTTTTGACCAGAATTTTCCGGGAGAGACCGGCAAACTCCGCTGGTGGGGCCATGCGGAATATACCAAAAGCTTGAATATCAGCGCAAAAGATTTGGATGGCCTGGTTTTCCTGGAGTTCGGTGGGGCCATGTCGAACGCCGTAGTAAGCGTCAACGGCACTGAGCTCGGCGGCAGGCCTTACGGCTATTCGTCCTTCTGCGTGGAGCTTACGCCCGCTCTTAAAGAAGGGGCCAATACGGTTTCGGTAGTCCTGGATAATCCTGAGGAGTCTTCCCGCTGGTATCCGGGAGGCGGCATTTACCGCAATGTTTATCTGGTCAAGGCCCCGAAGGCAGGAGCTGACCCGTACCGCAGCTTTGCGCTTAGCCGCGGGAGCGAGGTGGAGCTGCATATAGGCCTGCGCAATGCTGGTGAGCCAGTTGGGGCCAGCATTAGGACAGAAGTCTTCCCCTTGGACGGAAAAACTGCTGTAACCCGTTGTGAAACAGAACTATCCGGCTTGACCGACGGAGCCGAGACCGTGCAATGCTTCAGCATTCCGGACGCCCGCCTCTGGTCTCCAGATTCCCCGTATATGTACGAGGCAAGGGTGTGCATCAATTCTGCCGCCGGCAAAGACTGTTTCAGTATTTACTTTGGCTTGCGCAGTGCCGAGTTCCGCCCGGACGGTTTCTGGCTGAACGGCCGCAAGACCTTCCTCAAAGGGGTGTGCCTGCACCACGATGCCGGTGCTCTGGGGGCCGCGTGGAATACCGATGCCTGGGTGCGCAGACTCTTGAAACTCAAGGATATGGGCTGCAATGCCATACGTATGAGCCATAATCCTCCTGCAATCGAGCTCCTGGACCTCTGCGACCGCATGGGCTTCCTGGTGATAGACGAACTCACGGACACCTGGACCGTCCCCAAGAAGCCGAACGGCTATGCCAAGATCTTTGACGAATGGGCGGAGAGGGATCTGGTGGACATGATACGCCGCGACCGCAACCACCCCAGCGTCATAATGTGGAGCATAGGCAACGAAGTGGGGGAGCAGGGGCTCCCCGAGAAGTGGCACATAGCCCGGCAGCTTACGGATATTTGCCATCGTGAAGACCCCACCCGACCCACAACTGCAGGAAACGACAATCAGTGGGCTTCTACCCAGCCCTATGCCGACGCTTTGGACGTGTACGGCTTCAACTATAAGCCCCATGCCTACGAGACTTTCCGCGATACTCATCCCGGCAAGCCTTTCTACGGCTCGGAAACGGCCTCCTGCATCAGTACGCGCGGATACTACCTCTTCCCGGTCATAGACGTGAAAGATAAGGGCTGGGTTGACGGAGCCCCATACCAGGTGAGTTCCTACGACCTTTATGCTCCAGCCTGGGCATCCAAGCCGGACTACGAGTGGCAATATGAGGACCAAGTGCCGGAATGCGCCGGGGAGTTCGTGTGGACAGGCTACGACTATCTGGGCGAGCCCACTCCGTACAACCTGGATCTTTCCATACTTACCAATTTCCACACCGAGGAAGAGCGCCAGGCTGCCATTGCCCAGTTTGCGGCGTGGGGGCAGAAGGTGCTGATGGAGCCGTTGCCGTCCCGGAGTTCCTACTTCGGAATAATGGACCTGGCGGGCTTCCCCAAGGACCGCTTCTGGCTGTATCAGGCCCGCTGGAGGGACGATTTGCCGTCGGCTCACATTTTGCCGCATTGGACATGGCCTGGCAAGGAAGGGGAAACGGTCCCCGTCCACGTATATACCTCCGGAAAGGCAGGAGAGTTGTTCCTGAACGGCAAGTCCCTGGGAGTGAAGGAGAAAGCACAAGGGGAATACCGCCTCCGCTGGGATGACGCCGTGTATGAACCCGGCGTGCTGGAGGTCGTAACGTATAAAGATATGGCGGCTTATGAAGCAGGGAAGCCGTGGGCGCGGGCAAGCGTCAGGACGGCAGGCGAAGCGTGCTGTCTGGGACTCACGCCGGATTATATAGGAAGCGAACTCCTGTACCTGAGCGTGTCGGTGCTTGATGCCGACGGCGTCCTGGTGCCGGATGCGTGCAACAATATTGCTTTTTCGCTGAGCGGCCCCGCAGAAATAGTGGCCACCGATGCAGGCGATCCCACCAGTCATGCGTCATTCCGTGCGCCTGCCGTCGATGCTTTCAACGGATTGGCCTCGGTAATCGTAAGGCGCACCGGAAAAGGAAAGATAACAGTAAAAGCCGGTTCGAACGGACTCAAACCGGCTTCCGTTACTCTCTGATTCAGTAGCTTAGCGGGAGAATTCCACGATCAGTGCGCTGCGGGCGGGAATCTCAAGTCCGTCCTGCAGCACTACGCTCTCTCCTTTCAGCACATCCGTGCCGCTGACGGGACCGGACACGAATTCCGAGTAGTGGCTCCAGTCCAGCTGCCGCACTTCATCGTTGTTGTTGATGTACACGAAGACGCAGTCGTCCGGCGTGTAACGGAAGTATGAGTAACTGTTGTCCGTGATGTTGTGCGTACCCACGTTCTTGCGGGATATGAAGTGGAGCGTCTTGCCGTGCTGTACGGCGCTGCAGTCCTTGCGCCAGTTGAAGAGGCGTGCGGTATAGTCGTGCAGCTCTGCCGCGCAGCTATAGTCGGCCTCGCCTTTCTTGCGTACGGCAGAAGCCGCCCGGCTGCGTCCTTCGGCGCTGAAAAGGTTCACGCCGTCACCCTCCCATCCGCCGGGAAAGTCTATGCGTTTGGCTCCGTCATGGCTTTGGCAGTCCTTGCGCTCCAGGAACATCATTTCGTCGCCGTAGTAAAGCTGCGGAATGCCCCTAAGCGTAGCGAGCATGGCTATGGCCAGCTTCATTCTGGCAGGGTCGGTGCGCAATATGTCGCCGGTGCGGGCGTGGTCGTGGTTGGCGAAGAATATCAGCATGTTGTCCAGATCCGTGTATGCAAAATCCTGGGCTATAACGGAATACACCCGCGTCATCCCTTCGCTCCACCACACCTGGTCCTCGCAGAGGGCGGTGATAATGGCGCTTTGAAGCGGGAAGTCCATGATACTCGGCAGTTTGCTGTCGAAGCCGTTCTTGTTCGGATTGCCTGCCTGCCAGTATGCCAGCTGTGGTATGTTCATATCCCAGCATTCGCCTACAATATTTATGTTAGGGTATTCCTCACGTACCGCTTTGCACCATTCGGACATTGGCCCCGGCTCGTTGTAGGGGTAGGTATCTACGCGCAGTCCGTCGAGGTCGGCATATTCTATCCACCATATAGCCCACTGCTGGAAATACCGCAGCACGTAGGGATTGTCCAGGTTCATGTCCGGCATGGAGGGCACGAACCAGCCGCTCTCCTGCCGCTGCAGGTCTGCCCGGGCGGCATTTGGATCCATGTAAACCGAGAAGAGGGCGTTCATCTGGGTGTACTCTGGAAACTTGTGTATCCAATCCTTGAATGGGGCGTCTTCCATCCACCAGTGGGCGGTGCCGCAATGGTTGGTCACAATGTCCATTATTACCTTGAGCCCTTTCTCG
>CAMKQN010000076.1:0-9521 GCA_946414935.1 uncultured Bacteroidales bacterium | reverse complement strand
TTTCCGTCTGCTTGAAGAACGGTCTTTGACGAAGGGGCCGCTTCTTCACGGGAGGCTACGAAAGATAACTCATGCAAGGAGGGGGCATCCACTTGGGTCTCAAGATTGCAGGCGGTCAAAGCTACGGCGCAGAGCGCTGCTGCACAAACGATATTTAGTCTATTCATCATAGTTCAGTGCTATTTCACTATAAAACGCAAATCTACTAATTTTTTGTGTCTTCTCGCAAAAAATGTACAATTTCAGATTAGGGTGAACCAGTCATATTAATGGGATTCTTTTCACCGAATCATTTTGAAATTGGTAGGAAAATTGCTACTTTTGCGATGTTTGGTCTAAACTTGATTATGAAATATAGTGAATTGGAAAAGAGATTGAGGAAGATTGGTTGCTATGAAACAGGAAGTGCGATGAATGGACATCCTGAATGGTATAGCCCAGTCACGGAAGAAAGTTTAAAATGAGCCATCATCAAAGCCAGGAGGTGGCAAAAGGAACATTGACATACATCAAAATAATAGCCGGATTATGAAATATGTAAAAGTGTTTATTGAACCTTCTCAGTATGGTTTCTCTGCTTACATGGATGATGCACAACTGAAATATGGGTGCATTGGAGAGGGGAAGACTATCAACCAGACCGTAAATGATTTTAATATGGCTTATGCTGAAATGAAGGAGTCATTTATAAAGGATGGCGAAGTATTTGAAGAAATCAAGTATGAGTTTTATATTGAACCGGCGGCTTTCCTTAAAGAATACGGACGTATTTTCAGTCTTGCTGGTTTACAAAGGCTTACCGGAGTCAACCAGGCTCAGTTGGGCCATTATCTTCATGGCCGTCGCAAACCGAGAAAGAAGACTGTCGAAAAGATTCAAAAGAGCGTTCATCGCTTTGCCAGCGAACTCTCTTTGGTTCGGTTGGCATAAATGTAAAGCCGGTACTCGTCCGGAAGGGATTGTGGCTGAATTGTATATGAGCCTTTTTTTCTATCTTTGCGGAATATGAGTTCGATAATAAAGAAATGGACGGGCACCAGTCTGGTGCTACGCATAGCTATAGGCCTGGTATTAGGTGCAATTCTTGGCCTGCTTGTGCCGCATTGGACAGGTATCGGCATTCTGGGGCATATCTTCGTCAGCGCGTTGAAAGCCATTGCTCCGGTACTGGTGGCGTTTCTGGTCTGCTCTTCCATTGCCAAGGCTCAGGGCGGGCTCGGGCCGAGGTTTCGGACTGTCGTCATACTGTATATGTCCGCCACGCTTGTAGCGGCTGCGGTGGCAGTTGCCGGCAGTTTTCTGTTTCCTGTGACGCTGACCCTCAAGGACGCTGCAGGCGAACCGGCTCCCGGAGGGCTTGCCGACGTCTTCAAGAACCTGCTCTCCAATATGGTGATGAACCCGGTGCAGTCCATTGCAAGCGCCAATTACATAGGCATCCTTTTTTGGTCTATAATTGTCGGTATCGGGCTCAAGCTCGTGGCAAGTGACGCCACAATAAAGTTTATCACCGAAATTTCCGACGTGATTACCCTTGTGGTAAAGTGGATTATCCAATTCGCTCCCTTCGGCATACTGGGTCTGGTTTTTTCGGCGGTCTCCGAGAGCGGTCTTGAGATTTTCACCACTTACGGGCAGCTCTTGTTGCTCTTGGTGGGCTGCATGCTTAGCAGCGTGCTGGTATTCAATCCGTTGATATCATTTATCGCTACCGGGAAGAACCCTTACCCCTTGCTCCTCACATGCCTGAAGGAAAGCGGCATCAATGCCTTCTTCACCCGTTCTTCCGCGGCCAATATCCCCATAAACATGGAGTTGTGCCACAAACTCGGCATAGAGGAGGACTTCTATTCCGTCAGCATTCCCCTGGGGGCCACGGTCAACATGAACGGCGCGGCCGTGACCATTACCGTCATGACGCTGGCTGTCGCTAATACCATGGGCATTCAGGTGAGTTTCGCTTCCGCCCTGTTCCTTAGCGTGATAGCTACGCTCGGCGCCTGCGGTGCATCGGGGGTGGCGGGAGGCTCCCTCTTGCTCATCCCCATGGCATGCTCTTTCTTCGGCATTCCGGTCGACGTGGCCATGCAGGCTGTAGCTATCGGCTTCATTATCGGCGTGATACAGGATTCCGTGGAGACTGCCGTAAATTCCAGCGGAGACGTGTTCTTTACCGCTACGGCCGAGTATCGTAAAAGGCGCAGGAAATGAGTAAACAGGGTATTCATTGGTACGCACTCAAGGTGTTCTGGCGCCGGACAGCGTCTATGAGCGAGGTGTTTGCGGAGCGTGGCATAGAGTATTATGCCCAAAGCATCCTGCCATCCTATTTGTTCATCCGTACCGATGAGATTACCGCCCGAAAAATAAGGGAAGAGTTTTTCGGGAAGCTGTATCTCTATGCAGATAGGCAGACCAAGGAACCGACGGTTGTGCCGGATAAGGAACTGGAAATATTCCGCATCGTTACTTCTGCGGGAGATACTGGCCTGCAGTTCCTGGACGACGACCCGGCGAAATATCAGGTAGGCGACAAAGTACGCGTTACCGATGGCCCGTTCAAAGGCGCCGAGGGCTATATCAAACGTATAAAGAAAGACAGGCGCCTGGTGGTTACCGTCTCCGGAATCGTAGCCGTAGCGACTTCTTACATTCCTCCAGAATTACTCGAAAAGATATGAACAAGAAACCATTGGCAGGACTCGCGGCGCTTTTGCCGCTGGCCTCCTGCGCGGACAAGGCGCCCCAGCAGCCCAATATCGTATTCTTTCTGGTCGATGACTTCGGCTGGGTGGACAGCAGCGTGCAGTACGGCGATGAGCTGTATCCAAACAACCTGCGTTTCAACACCCCGAACATGCAACGCCTGAGCGAGCGTAGCACCGTGTT
Source organism: uncultured Bacteroidales bacterium (assembly GCA_946414935.1). GTDB lineage: Bacteria > Bacteroidota > Bacteroidia > Bacteroidales > UBA932 > Cryptobacteroides. The sequence goes on along the minus strand of CAMKQN010000076.1, from coordinate 6,632 downwards.
CGGCAACGCTTACGCCTGCGCGGTTTCCACCCCCACCCGCACCAGCATCATGACGGGCATGAATGCCGCCCATACGGGCATCACCAACTGGACTTCGGTAGTCAGGGATACGCCTTCCGATGCTACCGGAGGCGGTTTCTGGATGGCGGAGCACAAGGGCAGCGGAGACGCTGCGGCCGGGGACCTGCTTTCCCGTCCCGACTGGAACATGAACGGCATCAGCCCCGTGCCCGGGGTGCCTGGCACCCAGTATGCCAACTCTTTGGTCCAGTACCTGAAAGACGCCGGCTATTTTACCATACATGTGGGCAAGGCCCACTGGGCGTCGGCCGGAACGCCGGGGGTGAATGCCTACAACCACGGTTTCTGCGTGAACGTGGCCGGCACCATGGCCGGTATGCCCCGCGACTACAGCGGCAAGCAGAACTACGGCAACACGAAGGAACGCTGGAACGATTTCGCCGTGCAAAACCTGGTGGAGTACTACGGGACTGATACCCACCTCACCGAAGCTCTTACCCGCGAGGCCCTCAAGACTCTGGATTATCCCATTCGCCACAAACAGCCGTTCTACCTCTATCTGGCCAGCTATGCAACGCATACTCCCATACAGCCGGACGAGCGCTTTGCCCAGAAATACCGGGCCGCAGGCATGGATGAGGGACAGGCGGCCTATGCGTCCCTGGTGGAAGGAGTGGATGTGAGTCTGGGCGAAGTGCTCGACTTTCTGGATGAAAAAGGTATCGCTGACAACACTGTAGTGATTTTCATGACCGACAACGGAGGGAATTCGGAAAACGCCCAGAAAGGCGGCGTCGTGCATACCCAGAACAAACCCCTCAGAGAGGGTAAAGGCTCCTGCTATGAAGGCGGTGTCCGGGTCCCGCTTATGATTTGCTATCCGGGCAAAACTAAGGTGGGCAAGTGCAATGTGCCTGTAATCTGCGAGGATATGTTCCCTACTATCCTGGATATCGCCGGTGTCCATAACTATACTACAGTACAGGAGCTTGACGGTGAATCAATACTCCCGTTGGTTACAGGTTCCGGCAAGGGCCCGGACCCCTTCCGTCCGCTGGTTTTCCATTATCCGCACAAGTGGAAGCCGTATGATTTGGCCGATATCGACTTTCTGAGTGCCGTTCGCATAGGTGACTGGAAACTGGTGTACCGTATAGCAGAAGGCGCACGTTCCACTCTGGAAAGTTTGTCTGAGGAGGCCAGGGAGGAGGCCAGAACGGCCGCACTGGAACTGTACAATCTTAAAGAAGATATTGGGGAGGAACACAATGTGGCCGACAGGTATCCGGATATGGTATCCCGGCTTGCCGACACCTTGTCTGCACGTCTCTCCCGGTGGAATTCCCCGATGCCGGTAATAGTGGAGACCAGCAGACTTGCGCCCCTGCCTAATCAATTGTAACATAGATAAATTCATATTATGAAACGGTTTCTACTGGTACTCTGTACGGTATTCATTGCAGCCGCTCCGCTGGCCGCCCAGCCTTCGGGGAATGGCGAAGCTGCGGGATACGGCACACGTGAGAGGGTCTCGGAGACGGCTCTTGCTCCTAATGCAGCCGTGCGGGAAAGAGTAAAGGCGGATTGGAATCTTGCCTGCGGCCTGGACGGCGTCCGAGACTGGTCTCCTAGAGCGATGACTGCGGCCCCAAGAGGATACGAGGCTACTTATATCAGCCACTACGGACGCCATGGTTCCCGTTATGCATATACCGAATTGACTTATACGGAGGTGCTCGATATGTTCAGGGATGGTGCAGCGACCGGCAACCTCACGGAATTCGGTGCGGATTTCCTCGGCCGGCTGGAGTCTTTATGGGAGCATGCCCGTTACAGGGTGGGAGATCTTACAAGGAAAGGCTGGGAACAGCATGCCCGGATAGCCCGTACTATGGTTTCGTGCTTCCCTAAAGCGTTCGTGAGAGGCAGCCGGGTGGATGCGTGCTCGTCTCCTTCCACTCGCTCGATAGTGAGCATGGCGTCTTTCGTCGCTGCCGTTTCCAAGGCTGCTCCAGAAACTGATGTGTATGCCCATCAAGGCATTACAGACGTGCAGGCTACACGTCCGAACACAGGCAAGAATCCCTTCCGTTACCAAGGGCCGGAGCTGGCCTTTCCATATCAGGAAACTTCAGCCCAATTCTTTCTGCGCCGCTTTCCGGAGTATCCGGAAGTGCTTGGCCGTTTCTTTAAAGATACTGAGGCCGGGTTAGGTGGCCGGAAGCCTTTCGACGCCTTCTTCTACCTCTATATGCTTGTTGCCGGCATGAATAGCCTGGATGATGACGTGCGCATGAACATGGACGGAGTCTTTACTCCTGAAGAATTCGCAACTCTATGGGAGATTGACAATTACGAACGGTTTAATGAATATTTCAGCTACCGTACTCCCTGCTCGTCCATAATTGACGATATGATAGCAAAAGCGGATGCCAGGCTTGCCGCCGGGGAGAGGGGAGCTGACCTGCGTTTCGGGCACGACCACGTGGCGATGGCCCTGATGATGATTATGGATATCGACAATTTCAATGAGTATCCTGCAAATCCTGATGAGTTGATCGGGGTTTTCCAGACTTTCCGTTCTCCGATGGCTACAAATATTCAACTGGTTTTTTATACTCCGTGCAAGTGCAGGAAAGGAGATACTTTGGTTAAAGTGCTCTTGAACGGGGAAGAGGTGAGGCTTGGGTCGCTCCAGGCTTCCAACGGTCCATATTATCGCTGGGAAGACCTCAAAGAATACTTGAAAGCAAGGGTGAGACTATTTGTAAATTAACCGTGCGCAATCTGCTGATTTTCAGTTCGCTGCTTTTTGCGGCACAGGTGGTTTTCTCCTGCTCTTTAAAGGCTCCCGCGGATTTTGGACCGCCCTCTGTGGAATTCGCGGCAGCCCAGTTGGAAGGGAGAAATTCGGTCTCGCTGCATTGTGAGCTGTCGAGTTCCAGGTTTGAGGTTTGCGGCTTTATGTATGGCAACGGCAGTCCTGACAAACGTGTGGAATGCATCCCTTCCGGCAAATCGTTCGAAGTTATGCTTTCCGGTCTGGAGCAGGGCGTAGTGTATTCCTGGTTTTCCTTTTATTCTGCCGGAGGTGTCGAGCTAAAGTCAGATACTGGTTATTTCCGCTTGACTTCGGATGCCGATCCGGTGACTATTCCGGATGAAGGATTCCGTAATTATCTTCTGGGTATTTGGGATGAAGATGGCAATGGCGAAATAAGCTACGCTGAGGCGCTCGCTGTGACAAGTATTCATATAAGTTCTGCTGCCAAACTCGGTGTCCAGTCGCTTCAGGGTATTGAGTATATGCCTGAATTGGAGGAACTTAGCTGTCTTGGTGAAATGTCATTGACGGGTTCGCCGACAGGAACGCTGCGATTTGCAGATGTTACTCATAATCCTAAGCTGAAAGTTTTAGTGCTGTCCAATAACAGTGCTCTTAGGGGGAAGCTGGACTTATCCCGCAATCCGCAATTGGATAAACTGGATCTCGGCAATACAGGTCTGGATTACCCGGATATATCCAGGAATACAGCCCTGACTTATGTAAGATTTACGGGGCTTAAGGGAAGGCTGCCGGACTTTTCAGGCCTGCACAGGCTTAAATCGCTATTCCTGGAGTGGCCTGAAGATGAGGCTGGGGAACCGCTTCGGCTCGATATTTCCTCCATGTCTGAGCTTGAAACCCTTTCCATCGGCGGCGGAAAGTATGAGCTTTCGGACTTGGCGAAAAATCCGCATCTAAAGACTTTGTCTTGCCCTTCCTGCGGACTTAAAACGCTGGATATATCAGGGCTCCCGGAACTTGAGTCCCTGGAGTGCTGGGGAAATATGATTCAGTCTCTTGATGTATCAAACAATACGGTTCTTTCTTACCTTGATTGTTCTCCGATGGACGATGAGGACGGCAATAATTTATTGGCTGAATTGCTTCTTTCCAACCGTCATGAAATACCTAATGTGAGCATCGACCGCAGTCCCGACTATATTCCTGAAGGGACACGGATAGTGAGACTGGAACAATATCCACCAAACGATGAGTTATGGTACACCACACTTTACGGAGACATCATACAACCTTATAAGGCAAAAGTTTGTCCAGAAGTGAATCTTTTGTCTAACACCAACCGAGGTGGGCGCGGTGTGATGAAATTTGACGGTACGGTAGTGTCTTTCTCTGAGTGGGCATTGTATAAAACTCCAAATTTGCGGGAGTTGGTGATTCCGTCGGGCGTGGTAAGTACCAGTTACAGTTGCTTCCGGGAATGTCAGCAGCTTCGCAGGGTAGTCTTTGCTCCCGGACTCCGGATACTTGGCGATTCCTCGCTGCATCATAACGAAGCGCTGGAGGAAGTAATCCTTCCCGATACGGTAGTATCAATTGAGAAAGATGCCCTGTCTCATGCTTATTCGCTCAGGCATATCAACTTGCCCCCAAATCTGGAGAAGTTGGGGCGCAGCGCGTTCTTGTACTGCCGTAAACTGGAAAGCATCGTCCTTCCTGCAACTCTTAAATCCATCGGTATCTATGCCTTCGAGCACGACAAGGCCCTGACCAGCATTACCTGTCTTGCTCCGGCTCCCCCTGCCGGCGGCACTGAAATGTTCGACGATACCTCCGAGTGCCCAATCTACGTTCCCGCAGCTTCGGTCGAAGCCTACCGCACCGCCCCCTACTGGAATAAATATGCTCACAGAATCAGGGAGATAGAGGAGTAGCAGGCGGTTAATACGTCTGGCGGACTATGCTATATTGTTTGAGCCTGTCTTCGGAAATCCCGGTACATTTAGTGATGATGGCAATCGGAATATTCTCTTCCAGCATTGCTTTAGCCGCAATTTCCAGCCCTGCGGCTTTGCCTTCAGCGAGCCCTGCGGCCTTGCCTTCAGCGAGCCCTGCGGCCTTGCCTTCGGCGAGCCCTGCGGCTTTGCCTTCAGCGCGCCCCTCTGCCATGGCTTCGGCCTTGCCGGCTTCCCGGGCAAAGTCGAGTTCTGCGATTCGGTCAATTTCAGTTCTCATACTCTTTTCGTAGTTTTCTCGTTCCGTTACTGACATGTTTGCAAGTTCTGCAGCGCAGAACAGCCGTTCCAGCAAGTGGTTGTCCTCGAAACTTTCCGGCAGATCGTTGAGCTTATGCATATACTTTGTCGAAAAGACAAATTTTTCGAGCAAACTGTTGCACTGTTCCCACTCGTCAGGGCCAAGTTCCATCCGGTCAAGTTCCAGAAAGACAAGGTTCAGATTCGGCGTCAGCAGTTCAGAGTTATGCTTGTTGCGTATCTCATAGCGGCTTATGTAGCCATTCTCCAGAGCTCTTTCATCCTCGTGCTCGAAATGGAAGTTCACTATGCTGATTACGTAAATCGGCTTGAGAGAATAGTCCATTCCGAACTTCATCCCTTGTTCTTTCAGGACAGCAAGCTTACTGGCCAATTGCTCCCTGATGGGATAAGTGGCATAAGCCAGCACCCTGTCCCTGTAGCTTTTCTGGTCTGCATTCTGAACTTCCACCAGGAATTCTTCCCCTGTGTTTTCGTCCTTGCATAACAAGTCAAAAGTAACGTTTTTTTCTGAAATCACAATGCCGTGCTTCTCGGTATTGAGAAAAGTTATTTGCGAGATGTGTTTTCCGGGGATGAGAAGTTCGATAATGCCAATCAGCAGGTCCTCGTTTTCGGGGTTGCAGATGATTGCCTTGAAAGTGGAGTCAAACAGGATACAAGCATATCGCGGTTCCTGCTGGGAAGATAGCGTGAAGTTTTTCATAGAAGTACAAACTAGTTTCTGCAAAGGTAAGCAAAGGATCCGGAGGACTTGATAAGAATCGTAAAATTATCATTGCCGCTCGTCACAACAAGCAGGCATTTGGTCACATTTTGCTGATTTTTTTGATAGTGGTAACCGTTTTTGGGCGGAATTGCCTGAGGCGATCAAACTTGAACCAATGTGAACTTGATTCAGTAATTAGTATTCAATACTTTTGCCCCGAACCTATTGTACGTTAACCAAAAAGATGATGGACAAAAAAGAATACGCTATTCCGGAAATTGAGCATTTGGAAATGACTCTATTTGAATTAATCGCTGTCTCTAATGGCGAGAATGAAGGTACTGAAGACGAAGATTGGTAAAAAACACCCTTGAAATATGAAGACCTACAAAGTATTATCGGGTATATCTGCATTGCTTATTGTTGGATGTACCGTTGAGCAGCCGGAACCTACAGTGGCTTTCGGACAGAAAGAGATAACGATTACCGCATACCGTTCCGACGAGCCGGAAACGAAGACTCAGCGAGATGAGTCGAACGGCGCCGTGCTGTGGACGCCCGGCGATGCCATCAGCCTTTTTTACGGCAGTGGAACTGATGGGGGCAGCAAGTTCACTTCGAAAACAAGCGAGCCGTCCGCCGTTACCAATTTTACCGGGACGATCGGAGTTATAACCGGTGGAGCAGACGTTTCTGTAGAGGATACGTATTTTTGGGGCCTGTACCCTTATGACCCAGAGGCGGAGTGCGATGGCTCATCAGTCGTAACGACTTTGCCAAACAGGCAGAAAGCAGTTCCGGGCACCTTCGACACAGGTGTGTTCCCTTCGCTCGGCCGGGC